>CANIID010000077.1 GCA_947467315.1 Betaproteobacteria bacterium
CCGCCATCGGCTTTGCGCGATCAATCCCTGCTTTGAATTTCATCACGACCAACGGCCTCCGTGTGGCGAGTGCCGGGTATTTTATCTGTATTGATCATGGCTTGATCTGACTTATGGCACCGGCTTTGGTCGAGCGCTTGGTTGGGGAGTGCATTGAAGCTGCACGGGACGCATGACGGCCAAAGGTGAGGCCATGCCCACTTAGTTGAAGTTGCCTCAATCCAAAACGCCGCTTGCAATCTTACTGAGCCAATTCACAACAGGAAATCTGATAACCGTGGCGCCGATTCAGTCGATCATCGCATTTGTTTTTTCGTGCCAATTTTATCCGTGTTGAAAAGTTCTGAAACTATTTTCATCCCATTGTTTTCATTGGGATATACTTAATTTTCGGTCGGAATGTTATCCGGCGTATCGGAATGTTTGGGCAGCATAACTGCGGGGACACTTTGAAGGCCAAGGTTTACATAGAAACTTCCATCATCAGCTACCTTACGGCACGTCCGAACTACGACATCCGTGCAGTGGCTAATCAGAATATCACCCTTGAGTGGTGGGAGACGCAGCGGCCTAATTTCGATTTGCTCATATCGGAGTTTGTAATTGCCGAGGCCAGTCTCGGACATCCAGAGGCAGCACAGCGTCGCCTTGCTGCAATCGCCGATATCATGGAACTACAAGCGACAGAGGCGGTTCGAGCGCTCGCTCTGGAACTCATCCGCCGAAACGCTTTGCCGGCAAAGGCCGAAATCGATGCTTACCATGTGGCAATCGCCGCCGTAAATGGTATCGACTATTTGCTCACTTGGAATTGCACCCATATAGCCAATGCACACACTCGGCCAAAAATTGAATCCATCTGCCGGGCTCTTGGCTACGAGCCGCCCATCATCTGCACGCCGCAAGAACTAACGGAGGAATAGACCATGTGGCAAGACCCTGTCGTCGCGGAGACAAGACTGCTAAGAGAGCAATACGCCAGTCAATTCAGTCACGACGCTGATGCAATATTTCAAGACATTCTGCGCAGGCAAACCGCCTCTGGCAGAAAGCTGGTCTCATTCCAGGCGCGCAAGCCAATCTCGGTGCATGTTGTCACCCGGCAAGACGCCCCTGCGGACGCTCAAGACACCGCGCGTCGTTGAGCTTTAAGGGCTGAGCAGCCGCTATTGAGAATAGCAAGAGTGGGTACGCTCTATGTGCTCACGAGTTGCGCAGCATTCCAAAATCCGTCGCGCGGGCAAGAACGTTTTACCCGCCCTGCAACCGTACCTCTACATTAACCGCCCGCCTTGCCATCCACCCGCACGCTGACATAAGACCCCGGCGCATCTTCCAGCGCCTTCAACTTACCTTTGCCCGGCACGCGCGCAGGTACTTTACCGCCGCCGTGTTTGTCCACCCACTGCTGCCAGTCGGTCCACCACGAGCCGGCGTTTTGTTTCGCGCCGCTTAACCACGTATCGGCGTCACTCGCGAGTTTGTCGTTGGTCCAGTAGCCGTACTTGTTGGCCGACGGCGGGTTGACGATGCCCGCGATGTGGCCGGAGCCGCCGAGCACAAAACGCACCGGGCTGTTAAACACCTGCGCGCCGGCGTAGACCGTTTTCCACGGCGCGATGTGGTCTTCGACCGTAGAGACAAAATACAGCGGCGTTTTCACTTTCGACAAATCAATCGGGGTCTTATTCAACACCAGGCCGCCGGGTTCGCGCAGCAGGTTTTTCAGGTACATATTGCGCAGGTAGTAGCTGTGCATCGCCGCCGGCATACGCGTGGAATCGGCGTTCCAGTAGAGCAGGTCAAACGCCATCGGCTCGCGGCCCATGAGGTAGTTGTTGACCACGAACGACCAGATCAAATCGTTGGCGCGCAGCATGTTAAACGTGGTCGCCATCTCCGAGCCTTCGAGATAGCCGCGTTTGTTCATGCGTTTTTCCAGCGCGGCGATTTGTTGTTCATCGATGAACACTTCGAGTTCGCCCGCCTGTTTGAAATCCACCAGCGTGGCGAAGAAGGTGCTGCTTACCACGCGTTTGTCGTTCTTTGCGGTGAGGTAACCCAGCGTCGAAGCCGTGAGCGTGCCGCCGAGACAAAAGCCGACCAAGTTCAAATCCGGCGCATCCGCCGCTTTCAGCGCGGCATCGATCGCCGCCAGCGTGCCTTCGGTCAGATAATCCTCGAAGGTCTTGGCGGCGTGTTTGGCATCGGGATTGATCCACGACACGATGAACACGGTGTGGCCCTGCTCAACCGCCCACCGCACGAAGGAGTTATCCGCGCGCATATCGAGCACGTAAAATTTGTTGATCCACGGCGGCACGATCAGCAGCGGCCGGCGATACACTTCTTTCGTCGCCGGCGCGTACTGAATCAATTGCAGCAAATCGTTCTGGAACACCACTTTGCCGGGCGTGGCGGCGATGTTCTCACCCATCTTGAAAGCGCTGCCATCGACCATTTTGACGCGCAGACCGGTGCCGTCGGCGCGTGCGAGGTCATCCAGTAAGTTGTTGAATCCTTTGAGTAAATTCTTGCCGCCGCTGCGCACGGTTTCATTCAGCACTTGCGGATTGGTGAGCGCAAAATTGGTCGGCGACAGCGCGTCGATGTACTGGCGCGTGTAGAAATCGACTTTCTTCGCCGCCGTTTCGTCCAGCCCTTCGGCATCGCACATCGCCTTGTGCAGATGCCGCGAGGCAATCAGGTACGACTGTTTGAGGTAATCGAACAGAAATTTGTTCTGCCAGTCTTCGTGACGAAAACGGCGATCGCCTTTTTGCGTTTCAATCACCGGCGCGGATTTCTGCCCCGTCATCGCCAGCAGCGTGTTCTGCCACAGCGCGTTGTAATCCTGCCACGCCTGCATCTGCGCCTGCATGAGTTGCGCGGGATCGCTCGCCATTTTCACCCACGCGTCGAAAAACGCGCGCGCGATGCCGAGTTCGTCATCGAATGGCTTTTGCGGATTCGTGCTCGCCTTTTGCATGGCGCGCTTGAGCAGATCGCCGCTCTTGCGTGCGATGTCGGCGTAGAGCTGGATCATTTCTGCCGGATCGAAAGTCCCGGCAGGCTTTTGCTGTTCGGTCGTGCTCATGAGGATTTCCCCGTGCGCTCAAATTGGGTGTTGCCGCTGCTGTTCACAACACGGCGCAGCGTGCCGCGATGCATCAGATAATTCAAATGGGCAATCGCCTCGCCCATGGCGAACAGCAAATGGTGGTCATCAAACTTGCGGTCGAACAGCACCGGCAGCACATCCACCGCGGTTTGCGGTGTGGCGCAGGCTTGCGTGACGCGTGCAAGCCGCGTGCGGTGATGCTCGTGCAGCGCTTCCACCCGCGTGTGCAGACCATGAAACGGCAGACCATGCGACGGCAGCACCAGCGTGTGCGCGGCGAGCGTGGCATAGCGCGTGAGGGAGCCCAAAAATTCGCCCACCGGATCGGCATCCGGCTCGGCCGGCCACACGCTCACGTTGGTGGAGATGCGCGGCAGCAGCATGTCGCCGGCGATAAACACGCCGAGTTTTTCGCAATACAGGCTGGCGTGTTCAGGCGAGTGGCCGTGGCCCACCACCACGCGCCAGGTGTGTGCGCCGATGGCGATGGATTCGTTGTCGCAGATGCGCCGGTGCGCGTGCGGCAGGGTGGGCACGCCTGTCGTGTAGAGATGTTCGCGCTCCTCGATCCACTTCATGCGTGCGGCGTCGAGACCGTGCCGCATCATCAACGTGCGCAGATGTTCGGGCTCGACGCCGCCCAGGCGATTGTGTACCAGATGCGACTGCAAATATTCCGCCTTGGTCATCCACGGAATGAGATTGTGCTTTTCGCTCAGCCAATCACACAGGCCGATATGATCCGGATGAAAATGCGTGACGATCACGCGCTTGACCGGCTTGCCGTTAAGGTGCTGCGCAAAAATCTGCTCCCAGCAGCCGCGCGCCTCGTCGGTGGCGAAACCGCAATCGACTATCGTCCAACCGTCGCCATCTTCGAGCAGCCACAGGTTGATGTGGTTCAGCACAAACGGCAGCGGCATGCGCAGCCAAAACACGCCGGGAGCAACGGCGGTGACGGTGCCGGGCGCGGGCGGTTCGGCGATGGGGTAGCTCAGGCTCGAGAGGTCGAGCTGGGCCTTTTTGAGGGCGGTTACGGCGTTCATAGTTATTACGCCATGCTTGACGTAATATTCCTTTATGTGGGTGTTTCCAGAAGGTTTTTTGAGAATAACGGCTTATATTGCAAAGCACAATAGGACGTTTCTGGAATGCAGTGAGCAGGCGCTAACTCGCAAATTGTCGCATCGTTGCGCAGCAAGCGATTTAATTGTTAACTTATTGTTTTTATTTATTTATTTGTGACAACCCTGTTTCCGTTAAATGAAGAACTGACCCTGCTGCGCGAGACAGTGCAAGCCTTCGCACGCGAACAAATCGCGCCACGCGCCGCAGCAATCGACCGCAGCAATGACTTCCCGCGCGACCTGTGGCCGCAACTTGGCGCGTTGGGCTTGCTCGGCATCACCGTTGAAGAAGAATTCGGCGGCGCGGGCATGGGCTACCTCGCGCACGTGATCGCGCTGGAAGAAATCAGCCGCGCCTCGGCATCGGTGGGCTTGTCTTATTTCGCGCACGCCAATCTGTGCGTGAATCAAATCCGCCGCAACGCCACCGACGCGCAAAAGCGCCGCTACCTGCCCCAACTGATTTCCGGCGAACACGTCGGCGCGCTGGCGATGAGCGAAGCAGGCGCCGGCTCGGATGTGGTGAGTATGCGTCTGCGCGCCGACCGCATCGGCAACAGCAAGGGTGAGCGTTACGTATTGAACGGCACAAAGATGTGGATCACCAACGGCCCGGATGCCGACACGCTGGTGGTGTATGCGAAGACGGATAGTAAAGCCGACGCGCGAGGCATCACCGCCTTCATCGTGGAAAAAACCTTCAAGGGCTTTAGCGCGTCGCCGAAGCTCGACAAACTCGGCATGCGCGGATCGAGCACCAGCGAACTGGTGTTCCTCGATTGCGAAGTGCCCGCTGAAAACGTGTTGGGCGCGGTCGGCGCTGGCGTTAACGTGTTGATGAGCGGCCTGGATTATGAGCGCGCCGTAGGCGCAGGCGGGCCGCTGGGCCTCATGCAGGCGTGCCTGGATGTCGCGCTGCCGTATCTGCACGAGCGTAAACAATTCGGCCAGCCCATCGGCGAGTTTCAGTTGATGCAGGGCAAGCTCGCCGACATGTACACCACGGCGAACGCCTGCCGCGCCTATGTGTACGCGGTGGCGCGCGCCTGCGACGCGGGCACCATCACGCGGCGCGATGCGGCGGGTGCGATTCTGTTTTCCGCCGAACGCGCCACCGAGCTCGCGCTGCAAACCATCCAGTGCCTCGGCGGCATGGGGTATATGAACGACAGCCCGGCAGGCCGCTTGCTGCGCGATGCGAAACTCTACGAGATCGGTGCGGGCACCTCAGAGATTCGGCGGTGGCTGATCGGGCGGGAATTATTCAAGGAGACACGATAATGAAACTCCACACCCCGCTGTGCGATTTACTCGGCACACGCCTACCGATCATTCAAGCGCCGATGGCGGGCGGCACCACCACGCCAGCGCTGGTTGCCGCTGCCGCTAAAGCCGGCGCGCTCGGCTCCTTCGGCTTTGCCTACACGCAACCTGAAGCGATGCAGCGCGATGTGGAAGCCGTGCGCGCGTTGACGGATGCGCCGATCAATCTGAATTTTTTCGTCAATGCGCAACCCGCCCCGATCGCGCCCGAAGCGCAACGCGGCGCCATCGATGCCGTCGCAGGTTATTACCAAGCGCTCGGCTTACCAACGCCCGCGCCGGTGCGCGCGCCCTACGCGCCCGATCTCAACGCGCAACTGGCTATGGCCGAAGACATCCGGCCTGCGGTGCTGACGTTTCACTTGAATGACTTGCCCGCTGAAAAACTCCAGCGTCTGCACGCGCTCGGCATCAAAACCGGCGGCAGCGCCACGTGCGTGGCCGAAGCGTTGCACCTCGAAGCGCTCGGCGTGGATTTCATTATCGCGCAAGGCGGCGAAGCGGGCGGGCATCGCGGCACCTATCTGCGCGATCCGTACGAAGCGATGACCGGCACGCTGGCGTTGACGCGCATGATCGTACGCGCGGTGAAAATCCCCGTGGTCGCCGCTGGCGGCATCATGGACGGCGCGGGCATCGCTGCCGTGCTGGCGCTCGGCGCGCAAGGTGCGCAACTCGGCACCGCGTTTATTCCCTGCACGGAAAGCGGCGCGCCGCCGATACACAAGCAAAGCCTGCTGGCCGCGCGCGACGACACCACCGTGATCACCGAAAAATTCACCGGCAAGCCCGCGCGCGGACTCGTCAATCGTTACATCCGCGAGATGAAAGCGAGCGATGCGCCGCAGCTCGCGTTTCCGGCGCAAGGCGTTTTGTCGGGGCCGCTGCGCGCGACGTCGGGCAAGGCGGGCAACGCGGATTATCTGGCAATGTGGGCGGGCCAGGCCGCGCCGCTGTCGCGCGAAATGTCTGCCGCTCAACTGGTGATCACGCTGGAACACGAGACGCTGGAAGCACTGGAGCGGCTGGCGGCGCTGCGTCGTTAAAAAATAACTCAATAAAAACAATATGTTATGTTGTTTTGGTGGGCACCCCCCTGCCCAATCGTTGCTGAAGAAGCTTTAATTGCCTTAAAACGCAATTTATTCTGCTACTATAGCAACACATCCTCCAAATTTAGAACCCTGTGTTGCGTAAAAACGCATGATTATCGACCAATTTCGCCAGTTTCTTGCCGACTCCGCCGACTCCAAACGTGCCATTGCGCAGCGCGCGGGGGTGCGTCCGGAGCTGCTGTCGCGTCTCGAACGGCAGCAGTCCTGCGACCTCGCCACGTTCGAGAAGATTGCGTTGGCGATGCATCTTGAAATCGTAGTGCGGCCCGCCCCCGCAGCCGGCCCCGTGTCTGATGCGCCCGCGAGCGGCACGCCATCCAAAGCGCAGCGCCTGGGCCTGGCCCTGCCCTACGATTGGTCGAACCCGAATATCTCCGACCGCGCACTGATACTCAAGGCGCTCGAATACGCCCACCTGCCCGACCTCACGCGCCTCGCGTTGCACTTTGGCATTGACGCGCTCGAAGCCGCACTCGCCACGCTCCCCGCCGCGCAAGCACAATCCGCCGCGCGCGTGTTGCCCAACATCCGCGCCGCGCTGGCCTAAGCCACACCCATGTTGCGGCTCGACACGCTGCCCGCCGCCACGGCGCGGGTCTTCGTCCACCTTTATGCCGAGCCGCTGCTGGCGGGCTTTACCCTCATCGGCGGCACGGCGCTCAGCCTGCAAATCGGCCATCGGCAGAGCGAAGACCTCGATTTTTATTTCCCCGCAGAACAACTGCCTGCACGCGCAATCAACGCCGCGCTGGCCAACGCGCGCCGCGCCGGATTCGACGTACGCGACATGCTCTCGCCGTCGGCGATTTCACAAACGCGCATCAACCACGCGGTTGATCTGCACGATTGGGTACAAGATTGGGCAGTCGGCGGCGTCAAAGTGAGCTTCAGCGTGTTTCAAGGGTTCGCCCCGCAAATGCGCGCCATCGCGGCGTACCCGCGCGTGACCGACAGCAGTACGCCGGGCACGCCAACCGAGCGCTTCAGCATCCTCGGCATCGAAGGCCTCTTCGCGGCGAAAAGTTGTCTGCTCATGCGCCGCGCGCGCTCGCGCGACCTGTTCGATCTTTACACTTTGATGCAGGCGCACGGCTACTCGGCGCGCCAGGCATTCGATGTCATACGCCGCATCGATCCCGCCGCCAACCCCGACCACCACCGCGACGTGCTACGCGGCCTGATTCCGCTGGACGCCGCCGATGAAGGATTCAGCAGTATCGGTGTCACCCTGTCGCTCGACGCGCTCTATGCCTTCTTCGAGGAACGCATCAGCGAATATGAGCGCGAAGAAGCAAGACGGATCATCGAGCGCGTGGGCGCAACTGCCCGCTGATTGTCGTAAGATTAGCCACCGGAGCACACAGGGGGCCGCCATGTCTGATCCTATCGATTTTTATTTCGATTTTTCATCGCCCTACGGCTATCTCGCCGCCACCCGCATCGACGCCATCGCCGCCGCACACGGACGCGGCGTCACCTGGCGGCCGCTGCTGCTGGGCGCGGTATTCAAGATCAGCGGCCAGCAACCGCTGACGACGATTCCGTTGAAAGGCAGCTACGCGCAACACGACATGCTGCGCTCGGCGCGCTGGTACGGCGTGCCGTTCAAGATTCCCACGAAATTTCCGGTCAACACCGTGGCGCCATGCCGGGCGTTTTACTGGCAGCATGACAAAGACGCCGCGCTGGCAAAAAAACTGGCCCTCGCGCTATACCACGCCTACTTCGCCGAAGATCGCGACATCTCCAGCCCCGAGATCACTTGCAACGTCGCCGCCAAACTCGGCATCGACAAAGCCGCGTTGTCCGCCGCGCTCAACGATGTTGCGGTCAAGGAACGCACCAAGAACGAGGTAGATGCCGCGATAGAACGCGGCGTGTTCGGCTCGCCCTACATCGTGATCGACGGCGAACCGTTCTGGGGCGCGGACAGGCTGGATCAGGTGGAGCTGTGGCTGGAGAAGGGACGGTGGTGAAAATTCTTTGACGCAGATTTACGCAGATGAACACGGATTTACCGATACTGTCGTTCCCGCGCAGGCGGGAACCCATAACGCACTCGCAACGGAGACAGTGTTATGGATTCCCGCCTGCGCGGGAATGACGTGAGTGGTTTCTCCACGTTCATCTGCATAAATCTGTGTCAAAACGATTTGGGGTTTTAAGTCCACCATGCCCACAAAACTCGAAGCCCAGCTAACCAACATCGTCACGCTCAATGTTGACGCCATCGTCAACGCCGCGAACACCACCCTGCTGGGCGGCGGCGGTGTGGATGGTGCGATCCATCGTGCCGCCGGGCCACAGTTGCTTGAAGAATGCCGCACGCTCAACGGTTGCAAAACCGGGCAGGCGAAAATCACGCGCGGCTACCAACTGCCTGCGGCCTACGTGATCCACACCGTCGGCCCGGTGTGGCAGGGCGGCCACGCCGGCGAGGCGGCATTGCTCGCCTCGTGTTATCGCACCAGCCTGGCGCTCGCCACGAAAAACTCAATAAAAACAATCGCCTATCCCGCCATTAGCTGCGGCGTTTACGGCTATCCGCTGGATCAGGCGGTGGCCATCGCGGTGCATGAATGCCGCGCGGTAGCCAGCGGCGATGCGCTGGAAAAAATCCTCTTCGCCTGCTTCGATGCGAACATGCTGGCACTCTACGAAGCGGCGCTTGCGGAAACTTAACCAAGGTATCCATGCCCGTAATCAAAAGCAAACTCAAACCCGGCAGCGCGGAATTCGCCGCGGCGCAAGTCGCCATGCGTGAGCGCATCACACAACTGGAGCGACTCACCGCAAGCGTCACGCGCGGCGGCGATGACGCCTCGCGCAGCCGCCACGTGGGTCGCGGCAAAATGCTGCCGCGCGAACGTGTCGCAGCGCTGCTCGATCGCGACACGCCGTTTCTTGAATTGTCACCGCTCGCCGCGCACGAGGTCTACGACGAGGCGGTGCCCTCGGCGGGCATCATCACCGGCGTCGGCACGGTCAGCGGGCACACCTGCGTGATCATCGCCAACGACGCCACGGTGAAAGGCGGCACGTATTACCCGCTGACAGTAAAAAAACATTTGCGCGCGCAGGCAATCGCCCGTGAGAACAACTTGCCGTGCATCTACCTCGTCGATTCCGGCGGCGCGCATTTGCCGAGTCAGGACGAAGTGTTTCCCGACCGCGATCACTTCGGGCGTATTTTTTACAACCAGGCGCGCATGTCCGCCGAAAGCATTGCGCAGATCGCTTGCGTGATGGGTTCGTGTACCGCAGGCGGCGCCTACGTGCCTGCGATGAGCGACGAAACCATTATCGTGAAAAATCAGGGCACGATTTTTCTCGCCGGGCCGCCGCTGGTGAAAGCGGCCACGGGCGAAGTGGTGACCGCCGAAGCGCTGGGCGGCGCTGATGTGCATACGCGCTTGTCGGGTGTGGCCGATCATCTCGCCGACAACGACGCGCATGCGCTGGAGCTGGCACGAGCATCCATTAAAAATATCAATAAAAACAAATACTTATATATAAACCGTGACGTATCGCAAGCGCCGTTGCTCGACGCCGCCGAACTCGACGGCGTGATCCCCGCCAATCCGCGCACGCCGTTTGATGTGCGCGAAATTATTGCGCGCGTGGTCGATGGTTCGGCGTTCGACGAATTCAAAGCGCGCTATGGTGCGACGCTCATCACCGGTTTCGCGCGCATCGATGGCTGGCCGGTGGGCATCGTCGCCAACAACGGCATTTTGTTTTCGGAGTCGGCGTTAAAAGGCGCGCACTTCATCGAGCTGTGCTGCCAGCGCAACATCCCGCTGGTGTTTTTGCAGAACATCACCGGCTTTATGGTCGGTGCGAAAGCGGAAACCGGCGGCATCGCCAAAGACGGCGCAAAGATGGTGACGGCAGTGGCGTGCGCGCGCGTGCCGAAATTCACCGTGATCGTCGGCGGCAGCTACGGCGCCGGCAACTATGGCATGTGCGGCCGCGCCTTCAGCCCGCGCTTTTTGTGGACCTGGCCCAACGCGCGTATCTCGGTCATGGGCGGCGAGCAGGCGGCGGGGGTGCTGGCGCAAGTGAAACGTGACGCGCTGGAAAAGTCGAATGGATCGTGGAGTGCGGATGAAGAAGCCGCGTTCAAAGCACCGATACTCGAACAGTATGCACGCCAGTCGAGCGCGCTCTACGCCACCGCGCGGCTGTGGGACGACGGCATCATCGCGCCGCGCGATACGCGGCATGTGCTGGCGTTGGGGCTGGCCGCGGCGGCGCACGCGCCGATAGAGCCGACCCGGTTTGGCGTGTTCCGTATGTGAGTGAGGGGGCGTTACAGCATGGTGCGGCGCGTATAATCTCGTTGCACCCCACCCCTCGATATCAAGGAATCCGCATGAGCAATGAAGTCATCACCCGCGTCGATGCCGACGGCAACGCCACGGTTATGCTCAATCGCCCGGAGGTGCATAACGCCTTTGATCCATTGATGACGCGTTTGCTCACCGCCGCGCTGGAAAAGCTCGATGCCGACCCGAAGGTGCGCGCGGTGGTGCTGCTGGGTGCGGGCAAAAGTTTTTGCGCGGGCGCCGATATCGGGCATATGAAAGCCAGCGCCAAATTCTCGCGCGCGCAAAATTACAAATCCGCGCAGGAATCGGCGCGCATGTTTCATACGCTCTATAACCTGTCGAAACCCACCATCGCCTGCATCCACGGCGCGGTACGCGGCGGCGGCTTGGGATTGGTGGCAGCATGCGATATCGCCATCGCGGCGCGCGGCGCGACGTTTCGTTTGTCCGAGGTAAAAATCGGCGTGATCCCGTCGATGATCAGCCCCTATGTCATCGCCGCCATCGGCGAGCGTCAGTCACGGCGTTATTTCATTACCGGCGAGGAATTCGATGCCGCCGAAGCGTGGCGCATCGGCTTGATACACGACATCGCCGAAGAGGAATCGCTTAACGGCACGGTGGGCGCAATGCTCGCGCAGTTGTATTCCAGCGGGCCCAAGGCGATGGCGGCGGCCAAGCAGTTGATCGGCTTGAGCGCGCATGCCGACATCGACAAAAAAATCCTCGATGAAACGTCGCGGCGCATCGCGGACATCCGCGCCACGCCCGAAGGGCAGGAAGGCTTGAGCGCTTTCCTCGAAAAACGCAAGCCCCATTGGGTCGAGGCGCCGGCCAAGCCGCGCAAGCGTGCCGCAACAAAAAAATCCAAGTAGTCAGTCGTTTTTGCCTTGAAGGAATTGAAATGTCTCTCCCCAAAAAAGTAAAACTCGTTGACGTCGGCCCGCGCGACGGACTGCAAAATGAAGCGCAGCCAGTCTCCACCGCAGTCAAGCTTGAACTCATTCACCGCTTGCAGGACGCCGGTTTGCAATCGGTGCAGGCCACCGCGTTCGTGTCTCCCAAGTGGGTGCCGCAGATGGCGGACAACGCACAGGTCATGGCCGGCATCCGGCAAAAGCCCGGCGTGTCGTATCCGGTGCTGGTGCCCAATCGCAAGGGTCTCGACGCCGCGCTCGCCGCCGGGTGCAAGGAAATCGTGGTGTTCGGCGCGGCGACCGAGGCGTTCTCGAAAAAGAACACCAACTGCACCATCGCCGAAGGGGTGGCGCGCTTTTCCGAAGTGTGCGCCGAAGCGCTGGCGCATGGCCTGCGCGTGCGCGGCGATATGTCGGTATGCCTCGGTTGCCCGTACGAGGGCGAAGTCGATCCGCAGGCGGTGGTGCGGCTGGCGCGCGAGCTCGATCAAATCGGCTGCCATGAAATCACCATTTGCGACACCATCGGCACCGGCACCGCGGGCAAAACCCGCACGGTGATCGAGGCCGTGGCCAAACACGTCGCCATCGAACGAATCGCGGTGCATGTGCATGACACCTACGGTCAAGCCATCGCCAATATTTACGCCGCGCTGGAATGCGGCATTTCCATATTCGACAGTTCGGTCGCGGGGCTGGGCGGCTGCCCGTACGCCAAGGGCGCGACGGGTAATGTCGCCACCGAAGACGTGCTGTATCTGCTCGACGGCCTGAATATCGAAACCGGCGTTGACATGCAAAAGCTCATCGCTGCCGGTGACTATATTTGCGGCGTACTGGGGCGACCGACGTTGTCACGCGCGGCGAAAGCGATTGCCGCGAAGTTGGCTGCATGAGTGGCGGGTAAATGAGCGGTGACAGACGCCTACGACGACGATGCTTCACCCTGCGTGCGCACCTGCGTGATCGATCAGCAGAGTAAATTCTGCATCGGTTGCGGCCGCACGCTGCATGAAATTTCCTACTGGACACGCTACACGCCGGACGAACGGCGGCACATCCTTCAGCAACTGCCCGCGCGCCAGATCATTAATCCAGCAGCACCGAGTGACTAATCATGCCTCTATCACCACCCCAACCCCGCAAACCCATGCACACCCGCGCCATCGAGTGCATCGGCTTTGAGCGCGACGACGGCCTGTGGGACGTTGAAGCCCATCTGGTCGATACCAAGCCGTATGTGCATACGCGACGCCACGGCGATTCGGTCCGTCAGCCCGGCCAGCCCGTGCATAATATGTGGATACGACTGACGATAGATCTCGATATGGTTATTCACGAAGCCGAGGCCAAAACTGATGAAGGCCCGTATCCGGTGTGCGGCGATATTACGGTTAATTTCAAGCAGCTTTCCGGCGTAAAAATCGGCCCCGGCTGGCGGCGCGAAGTGAATCTGCGGCTGGGCGGCACCAAAGGCTGCACGCACCTGGTGGAGCTACTCGGACCGCTCGCCACCACGGCGTTTCAGGCGACAGGTCGCGCGCGCGAGGCCCGCAACGCCACTCTGCCGGTGACCAAAAAACCCTATCAACTCAACTCCTGCCACATCTACAAAGATGATTCGGAGTGGGTGCTGCATCGCTGGCCGCAGCATTACACCGGCACGAAAAAACCGGGGGCTTAATTTCAGCGGTGTTGCCTGCGCTGATGCCACCATCGCGCCAGCGATGACAGCGCGCCGAAAATACCGATGCTGGCAAACGCCAGCCCCCACGCCTGCGTGCTGCGGTTTCCCCCCGCGAGATCAAGCACCACGCCGAACGCCAGTGGTGCCATCAGCGCCGCGCTGAATCCGATAAACGAATACACCCCCATCATCGCGCCGCGTTGATCGGGAGGCGCCGAGCCGATGGCGCCAGCAGTCAACGCGGCGGAGTCGCCGAGCATCAGTGCGTAATGCACGCACATGAAAGTGAACACGGCCCACCACGGCAAGCCTGCGGTATAGCCCAGCACGCATGACAACAGGCCGGATGCCGTCATGAAAATAAAGATGATGCGCTGACGACCGTAGCGCAGCGACAGCTCGTTGCCGGTCACGCTCATCAGCGGGCCGCACAGGTTGATGATCGCGGCGAGCGTGGCGGCACTCAGCACCGCTGCAGTCGTTCCTTCGGGCTGCAAGGTGGCCGCGAACACCAGGAACGCCACCATCCACGCGCGCTGGCCGAACAGCTCGTAGTTATGTACCGCGTAACCGAGAATGTAGTACCGCGTGGTGCGATTGGCCAACACCGGGCGAAAATCCAGCAATGCCGGTGAGGCGGCATGCGCGGCTTTAGTGCGTCCACGCGGCATCAATAGATTGACCAGCAGTGCCGCCACCACTGGCGCGACCGCACCGAACAGGAAAGCGGCCTGCCAGCCCGCTTCGCGTCCGAGGTAGCCGCAAACGAAGATGGAGACGCTGGAGCCCACGCCGAAACACGCTGCGTAAAACGCGGTGGCGCGCGCCTGTGAAGTGCCTTCCAGGTGATCGGTAAGCGTTTTCAGGCCCGGCATATAAGTGCCGCCCAAACCCGCGCCGATCAGGAATTGGCATAGCAGCGCCGACCACAAGCCCTGTGCAAACAACGCAAAGCACAGCGCGCCAAACGCCGACAACACACACGCCGCCAGATAAATGCGCCGCGAATCGATGCGGTCGGTGAGCGCGGTCAGCACCGGCACCGCCGTCATGTAGCCGGCAAACGCAATGCCGCCGATCAAGCCGGCTTCGGAATTCGACAAGCTCCACTCGCGCTGGAACTGCGGCAAAAGCGTGGTATAGGCCGCGAAGCCGCTCATGCTGAACGACTCGGCCACACACATGATCGCCGTCATGGCGACGGCGGAGCGTGGAGCGCTCAGAGCATCACCTCAGACCGCTCCGGCTTTTCTCAGCAGCGCGGCAAGCGCCTCCGCCATGCGCCGGTAGCCTTTGGCGTTGGGATGTATCGCATCGGATTTCTGATCGCGCTGATACAACACGTCGGTGACGATTTTGCCTTCGTAGGGTATGCCGAACTCTTTGGCGATCGCCTCAAAAAACGGCGGCGGGCTGGTGACCAGTGCCGGCTTGGGCACACCCATCAGCACCACCGCAATACCTTGCGACTGAATAGTTTTGATGATGGCGCGCAAATTGGATTGGGTTTGCGCTTCATCGACCTTGCGCAGCATGTCGTTGCCGCCGAGACACACGATCATCAGCTTGGGTTTGTGTTCGTCGATCACGTCCTGCAAGCGCGCGAGCCCGCCTTCGGTGACTTCGCCGGGCACACCGGCGCGCACCACTTTTCGCGCCACCAACTGCCCCAACACGATCGGATAACTTTCGGCTTCAGACGCGCCGGTGCCGAAAGTCAGGCTGTCGCCAAAGGCGACGATGACATCCGCTGGTGCCAGCTTGCCAATCTTGGGAACGCTGGGGCCGCAGCCTGCGGCCAGCGCCAACCACAGCAAAAATAGAACGTAAGTGTTTGTTTTTAATGTATTTTTCACTACCGTTTCGCGATGCGCCCACGCTTAAAATCACTCACGATTTCGCGTGCTGCATTGTGGCCCGGCGCGCCGGTGACACCGCCGCCGGGATGCGTGCCCGCGCTGCACATGTAGAGGCCCTGGATCGGCCCGCGATACGCGCCGTGGCCGAGTATCGGCCGCGCGCTCCACAGTTGATCGAGCGTCAACGCGCCGTGAAAAATATCGCCGCCGATTAAACCAAAGCGCGTTTCCAGATCGAGTGGCGTCAACACCATGCGGCCCAGCACGCTGGCTTTGAAGTTGGGCGCGTATTGATTCACGGTATCGATCACCAAATCGGCGGCGGGCTCCTTGATCTCGTTCCAATCAAGGCCTTTCGGCAACACCGGATTGAAATGCTGACAGAACAAACTCGCCACGTGTTTGCCCGACGGCGCGAGCGAGTCATCGACGGTGGAAGGTATCAGCATCTCCACCACCGGCGCGCGCGAGCAGCCGAGCGTGCGCGCATCGAAATACGCCTGCTCCATGTACTTGAGCGACGGCGCCATGATAATGCCCGACTTGTGATGGTCGCGTGCCTGCTTGCCCGGCAACGCGCTGAAATCCGGCAACTCCGACAACGCGACATTCATGCGAAACGTGCCCGACGCGCACTTGTAGTTGCGTATGCGTTGTAAAAAATCCGCGTCCAGCGCATGCGGCTGCACAAGTTTGGTGTACAGCAACTTGGGGTTAACGCCCGACACCACGCAGCGCCCTTCGATCACGCGGCCGTCGGTGAGTTGCACGCCCTGCGCGCCGCGTATATCGACACACACACTGGCGACTTCGCAGCCGGTGATAATCTCCACACCGCGCGCTTCGGCCTCTTTGCGCATCGCCTGCGTGATCGCGCCCATGCCGCCGATGGCGTGACCCCATGAACCGCGATGGCCGTTGACCTCGCCGATGACGTGATGCAGCAGCACGTACGCCGAGCCCGGCGTGTAGGGACTGGCAAAGTGGCCGACGATGGCGTCGAAACCGAATGCCGCCTTGATGGGATCCGACTCGAACCACGCGTCGAGCACATCGCCCGCGCTCTTGGTAAAAAAATCCAACACGTCGCGGCGCGCGGCCATGTCGAGCTTTTTCATGCGCTTGGCGGTTTTCAGCGCACTCATGAAATCTGTGACACCGCCGCCCACGTTAGGCGGCGTTTCCAGCAGCATCTCGCGCACCACGTCGGCGGCACGTTCGAGCATGGCGTAATACTGCGGCAGGCGATCGGCATCGCGCTTGGAGTAGCGCGTCACTTCAGCCTGCGTTTCGGCGAGCGTGCGCCCGATCAGCAAATGCTTGTTGTCAGGCAGCGGCAGAAAATTCGCCGCCGGGCGTTCGACGATGCGCAGCCCGTGTTCGGCCAACTTGAGATCGGCGATCACCTTGGGGTGCAACAGGCTCACCGTATAGGCGGCAGTGGAGTTGCGAAAGCCGGGGAAAAATTCCTCGGTCACCGCCGCGCCGCCGACGATCTCGCGGCGCTCCACCAGGCGCACTTTCAGTCCGGCAGCGGCCAGGTAACAAGCGCAGACCAGACCATTGTGGCCGCCGCCGATGATGACCGCGTCGAAGGGAGTGTTTAGTGACATGGGTGCGCCGCGAAAAGCCGGTATTATCCCCGCTCGCTGGGGGAACTACCAGCGCTCGCCCCGGCGCAGGCGCGATTCAAACTGATGTCTAAGCCACGGGATGCATAGACCAGCAGACAGTCCCTTCCCCCTGAAGGGGAAGGCGTTTCTCTTTTTGTGGAGACTGCCATGTAGACATCACTTTGAATCGCCCCCCCGGCGCACGCGTACACGCAACGATTCGACCCACGTTAATTGAACGCACTGCCCGATGGATTGTCTCTAAAATAGGCCCATGAATAAATTCTCCCCGCGCGTTGCCGTTGTTTGCACCGCCCTGTTATTGCTGACCCCGGCAATCACACCGGCGGTGGAGTGGCGTTTTCTCAATGCGCCCGGCGACTTTCAATCGATGGTCGATCTGGACAGCGTGACCAGCACGCAGGGGCAACAAGGACAACCGGGACTACAGCGCTTCATGTTGCGCCGCGCCTTTAATACGCCGCAAGCCTTGCCCACCGGGCAACCGTATCGCAGCACGCGCCTGCATTACGTCGCCGATTGCACCAGCGGACGGCTGATCACTGCGCTCACCGCGTACTACGGCGACGATCGTAAGCTGGTGCACAGCGAACAACGCACGCAAGTGCGGCGCTCCGAATTCGCCGCGCCCGATGCCGCCGATGTCGCCGAGGCGATGAACGTCGCCTGCCAACGCATCGCCGAAGGGTCTGCCGCACCGAAGGCCGAAGCGAAAGCTGAAGTGAGGCCCGCGCCCAAACCGGCGGCGCGCGGCGACACCAGTGGCTCCGGCATCGTCGTCAGCGACACAGGCCAGGTGCTGACCAATCACCACGTGGTGCAGGAGTGCGATGCGCACGAAATCATCGACACCAACCATGTGGCGCACAAAGCCACGTTGCAAGTCTCGGACACGCAACGGGATCTGGCGCTGCTCACCGTGGACAAACGCTTTGCCAACGTGGCGCGCGTGCGCAGCGACGCCACACCCAAGCTCGGCGAAGCGATTACGGTGGTGGGCTATCCGCTGGTGAGCGTACTCGGCTCCAACCCCACCGTCGGCTTTGGCCACGTGAGCTCCACCACCGGCATCCGCGACAACCCCACGCAAATGCAAATCTCGGTGCCGATACAGCGCGGCAACAGCGGCGGGCCGGTGTTCGATCAGGCGGGCAATGTGATCGGCGTGGTGGTATCCAAACTCGACGCGCTGAAAATGGCCGCACGCGGTGGCGATCTGCCGCAGAACGTCAACTTCGCCATACGCGGCGAGGTGATGCGCCTGTTTCTCGAAACCAATCGCGTGAAGTACGCGGTGTCGCGCGACACCGCGAAGCTGGAGAACACCGATATCGCAGCTCAGGGCGCGGCGGTGACGGTGCGGGTGCGCTGTGTGCGATGGCCGGTTGCGGCGCCTGTGGCGGCGAACCCAAGCTGAAGGCCCACGGGGTCGATTTCAATAAGCCGGAATTACGCTGCTGAACGGCTTATAATTTCAAGCATGAAACCTTCAGAAGCCCTCTATTCACATCGCGAAGATATCCGGCGTGTTGTTGAACGCAACCGCACGCGTAATCCTCGTGTATTTGGTTCCGTGCTATACGGCACGGACGAAGAGGGAAGCGACCTGGATCTGCTGGTTGATCCGCTTCCCGGCACAACCTTGTTGGATTTAGGCGCCATCCAGATCGAACTCGAGCAACTGCTTGGTGTTACCGTCGATGTGCTCACACCTGGGGATCTTCCACTCAAGTTTCGCCATCACGTTCTCACTAAAGCAACCCCCGTATGATGACAAGGCATCAGCTTCGCGAAGCCGATTATCTCGACCACATGCTCGAAGCAATCAAGCTGGCACGAAACTATGCGGAAGGCCTCGCCAGAGAAGATTTTTTGGCTGACAAGAAAACACAGCAAGCTGTCATCCTCAATATTCTCGTGATCGGCGAAGCAGCAACCAAACTTGCGGATAGCTATCCTGACTTTGTCGCTCAATTTGCTGGCGTACCATGGAAACAAATGCGCGGCATGCGCAATCGCATGGCACACGGATATTTCGAGATCAATCTCGATATTGTGTGGGAAACGATACAGCAATCCCTGCCGGATATTGAACAGAAAATCCGGGAAATTCGGCCACACGTCTAATCCCGATTTGTGTCAATAATACGAATCGCTCGCATGGAGCCGCTTTGGCCCTTGTGAAAATGGCCGCGCGCGGCGGCGATCTGCCGCAGAACGTCAACTTCGCCATACGCGGCGAAGTAATGCGCCTGTTTCTCGAAAACAACC
>CANIID010000078.1 GCA_947467315.1 Betaproteobacteria bacterium
GATCGCCATCAACGAATATATCGCCTTGCACAACGCGAACCCCAAACCTTTCATCTGGACCGCTAAGGCAACTGACATTCTTGCCAAAGTCACCCGTGCCCGGGCGGCCTTAAATAAGCGCACTTCTATTTGACGCACTACACTAGGTAACGGCATAGCGTTTCTTTTTCTGCATAAGCATCAGTTGCTTGGGTTTTTTGTCCGTGCCTGCCACTAAATCGTAATACTCTTGCGATATCTCAATGCCCACTGCATCGCGCCCCATGCGTTCGGCAACCGCGACCGTGGTACCGGAGCCCATAAACGGATCTAATACGCAGTCACCCTCGCGCGTGAAAAGATTTATAAACCACTCCGGCAAGCTTTCCGGAAATGCAGCACTGTGACGCTTGTTGCCACATTCCGTCGCGGTGTGCATCACATTGGTTGGGTAGGCCATCGAACGACCTATCCAATTTTCTATTTTTTTTCCGAAACCGCTGCCGACTTTGGATTCGTCGCGCGTGCGATCCGTTTCCGACAGGTTTTTGAGCCGCGATTTTGCCCAGTCTCCCGTAGGTACCATCACCGCATCTTGATACATGGTGAAGTTCTTCTGAAGATTGAACTGTAGAAGCCGCTCCCATGCATCACGGAAACGATTGGGCCATTTGCCGGGATAGCAATTTTTCTTGTGCCAGATCATTTCCTCCGTCCACAGCCAACCCTGCTGACGCATTGCGAGTATGAGTTCGAGAACATAGGTATGGCGCTCGCCTGCGACTACCCGCTCTTTAATGTTGAGCACAAATGTGCCGGTCGGTTTCAACACGCGCTTTAGTTCAGCGGCTATCGGCATGAACCACTCTACATAATGGTCTGCGTGTATACCGCCGTAGGTTTGTTTACGCTGATCCGCGTAGGGCGGAGAGGTGACAATGAGATCAACCGACGCATCTTCAAGTTGTCGCAATTGCTTTGCAGCATCACCCAAAAATAAGCGCGTGGCCATGAAGATTTAGCTGTATGAAAAAACAGATTGTACGGCTATTTACGGGTTGAAACTGCCATCATCATCAATAAGAGAACGCAATTGCATACGACGTTGATAGCAACAGCATTATTCTAAATAAAAACAATTAGTTACGTTATGCTCATTGCGCAATCAACCCATCCACCGCCACCACGCCTGCGCCTTCGGCCTTGACGATCAGCGGATTGATCTCGGCTTCAACAATGCTGTCGATGTAAGCGAGTTGTGAAAAGTCGCTCACCGTTTTGGCCAGCGCCGCGCAGTCGCCTTTAGTCATGCCGCGATAGCCGCGAATGGGGGCGAGTCCTTTGACTTGCTCGATCATTTTTACGGCGTCTTCCACGCTCACGGGCGCCAGCCGCGCGGCGAAGTCTTTGTAAATCTCCGCCAACACGCCGCCTATGCCGAGCACCACCACCGGACCGACTTGCGGATCGCGCTTGAAGCCGAGGATGATTTCGGCGAGGCCTTTTTCCATGCGCTGCACCAGAATGCCGTTAAGTTTCGCCTGCGGGTGTTTTTTGCCGACTTTTTCAAGGATGTCGCGCGCGGCAGTTTTCAGTGCGGCTGCATCGGCGATGTTGAGCACCACGCCGCCCGCGTCGGTTTTGTGCGCGATGTCGGGCGACAGAATTTTTGCCACTACCGGGAACGTGACGTTAGCAGCCTCGTCAGGTGTTTTGATGACCGCGGTGGCGGCTTGCGGTACACCCAGCGCCGCAAATACGCGGCAGGCATCAAATTCATTGAGTTGTTTGGTGCCGGCGGCGGCGAGCAGCTTTTTCGCCTCGCCCACGCGCTCGCTATCGATAGCCGGTTGGGTTTGCGGCGCGGTCCAGTCGCGCCAAGCGCGTATCGCGTCCGCGCACGACTCCGGCGTGCGAAAGCCCGCGATGCCGGCTTCAGACAGCAGGTTCAGCGACTTGTCGGCATGTGGCGCGAGGAACGCCGCGATGATTTTGTCGCGCGGGTCGGCTTCTACCATGGGTGACACCGCGATCTGCGGGTGAAACTGCGCCGAGCTGCCGGCAATCGGGATCACCAGATCGCAGTGGTCGGACGCCAGCAGTTCATTCAGCACTGCGCTGTAAATTTCCTTTTTTGCGCCGGCGAGTGTGAGGTCGGTAACGCGCGCACTGCTGATGGTGATGTTGTGATTATTCTTGAGATTGTCGATGACTTGCTGCGTCGGTCCGACCACGTCAATGCCCAGCGTGCCGAGACGATCCGCTACGGTGGCAGCGCCCCCGCCAGTGGTGCTCATGATCGCCACGCGATGCGTCTTGCGCGGCTTCTTGCCCATGATCATCGGCGGCAGTTCAAACAGCGTTTCCAGATGATCCACGCGCAGAATGCCGTGGGCTTTCAGGAACGTGTCCGCCATTTCGTCCGAGCCCGCCATCGCGCCGGTGTGCGAGGCCGCGCAATCCTGGCCGATTTCCGAGCGGCCGAGCTTGAATGCAATAATGGGTTTGCCCGCCTCGTAGGCGCGCCGGCCCGCGCGCGCGAGATGCTCGGCATCACGCAGGGTTTCCATGAACAACAGAATCGCCTTGGTATGCGGGTCGTCCACCAGCATGTCGGCAAACTCGCCCAGCGCGATGTCCGCCTCGTTGCCCACCGACACCAGTTTGGAAAAGCCGACGCCGCGCCCCAGTCCGCGCGACAGCAGGCCGCCGGTCATACTGCCGCTTTGCGACACCACCGCGATCGGGCCTGGTTTGATATCCAGATTTTCCAGCACCGCGTTCACCGACAGCGCGAGATTCGTCTGGCTGCTAAAAAGGCCTATGCAGTTCGGCCCGATCAGGCGCACGCCGCCCGCCTTGGCGATGCGTTGCAACTCTTCCTGCATCGCGCGGCCTTCCGCGCCGATTTCCGCAAAGCCGTCGGTGTAGATCGTCACCACCGGGATTTTTTTTGCCACGCATTGTTCGAGCGCCTTCTTCACCATCTTTGCCGGCACCATGATGAGCGCGTGATCAATTTCGTCCGCCACCGCCGTCACGTCGGGATAGGCCTTTTCACCAAAAATTTCATCGCGGCCCGGATTGATGGGAAACAATTTCCCCGCGTAACCATACTTGCGCATGTAACGCTGTGGGCGCGAGGTATTTTTGCTGGCGTCGCTGGATGCACCGATCAGGGCGACCGAGCGCGGGGAGAAGATTTGTTGGCGGAGCAAATCGAGGGGTGTGTTCATAACTATTTGTTTTTAAGATATTTTTTGTGAAGATGGGTGGCCGACTTATACATTGAAAGCGCCGCTTTCAATGTATAAAAGTTTCCGTCGGCCTCACTCGCCTATTTTGCTTTCGGCGGTCGTTGCGAAAAGGTGCGCTCAAAAATACCTTCCGCGATGCGGTTTTTCAAAATCTCGATCGAGCCGCCGGCGATCATCCAGCCGCGGCATTTGCGGAAGCAATATTCCACCAGCGTCTCGGTGGTGTAGCCCATACCGCCCATGATCTGCATCGCCTCGTTGCAAATGTCGAAGCCCGCCTGATTGCAAAACGCCTTGGCAATGGCGGTGTCTTCCTGCGACGGGATGCCGTTCACCGCATTGGCTGCCGCGCGGTAAATCAGCAATTGCCCAGCGTCGAGCTTCATTTTCATGTCGGCGAATTTCCACTGGATGCCCTGAAACTCGCACAGCAGACGCCCGAATTGTTTGCGCGTCATGGCCCATTCGCGTGCCACGTTATAGGCGTAGCGCCCGAACGCCAACGAGCGCGTGGTGTTACCGATGCGCTCGACGTTAAAGCCGGCGATCTGTTTTTTGAAGCCGCCTTCTTTCAGCAGCACGTTTTCCGGGCCGACGTACACGTTGTCCAGATACGTCTGAACCCATTCTTCGCCGTTGAAAAATTTCGCCGCCTTGCCCTGCTTGAAGCCTTCCGCGGTGCGCGGGATCAGCACCGAGCCGATGCCGCCCACGCCCGGCCCGAAGCGCACATAGGTCAACATCACTTCGGCCATGGTGGCGTGCGTCTGAAATACCTTCACGCCGTTGATGCGATAGCCATCGCCGTCGGGCGTGGCGCTGGTGGTGAGATCGGTCACCGCGCTGCCGGCATCGGGCTCGGTCATGCCCACGCAGATCACCGATTCTCCCGCGAGAATTTTATCGAGATAACGCTTCTTTTGATCCGGCGTGCCGTACTCAGCGAGCACGCGCACCGGGCCGAAGTTGCCGGCCTGAATCACATCCGCGCTGCGCGGGCAGGCTTCTGTCACCGCTTCGATGGCGAGGATCGCGTCCATCAACGAACCGCCCTGACCGCCATCGGCCTCCGGGAATGCAATGCCCATCAGCCCTTGCCCGGCCATGAGCTTGGCCACGTCCCACGGATGCTCGGCCTCGTGCGCCCGCGCCAGTGCGCCGGCCTTCAGATTTTTTTGCGCGAAGCCGCTGACCGCATCGCGAAACTGTTGCTGCTCGGAAGTGAGTTTGAAGTCCATGAATTGGCCTGATTATTAAGGCGGTAAACGTGCGCAGAGGCGCGATTGTCACAAGTCACGTCTTGAAGCGCAAGCAGCCGCATCGCGGGCCATTGCGCCCGGCGCAAATCGCCGGGATACTGCCGTTTTCAAGGGAGAAACCACCATGTCGTGGAAATTCGAATTACTGATGCGCTCCGAAGGCGAACTCATTACTGAAGGCCCGGTATGGACCGGCGAGGAAATTCTTTTCACGCATATACGCAAAAGCCGCATCCTGCGCTATGACCTAAAAACCAATGCCATCAACGTGTGGCGCGAAGGCACCAATCGCACCAACGGCCTGTGCTTCGATGCGCACGGCAAACTCTTCGGCTGCTGCTCGGGCGGGCGCTCGATTCTGCGCTTTGATGCCGATGGCAAAAACACCGTGATCGCCGACAAACTCGACGGCAAGAAATTGAGCACGCCGAATGATCTGGCCGTTGATCGCAAGGGCCGCATCTGGTTCACCAACCCGGTGAACGACGGCAACTGGGACAAAACCGAAAAAGAAGAACTCGATCACCGCTCGGTGCTGCGCGCCGATCCGCAGGCCGACGGCAGCTACAAAGTCGTCCGCGCGACCTTCGACACCACGCAGCCGAACGGCATCCTCGTGTCGCGTGATCAGCGCACACTGTATGTCGCCGAAAGCAGCTACTCGCGCGGCATTGACCGCGAGTTGCGCGCGTATCCGATCAACGACGACGGCAGCCTCGGCACCTATGACGTGCTGTTCACCTGGGGCGAAGACGCGCGCGGCCTGCATCGCGGCATCGACGGCATGTGTCTTGATGCGGAAGGCAACATCATCGCCACCGCCGGCTGGGAAGTCAGCGGCCCCGGGCCGATGCTGTATGTGTTTTCGCCGCAGGGCCGCGTGCTCGAAACGCATCCGGTGGCGGCGAATCGCCCGACCAACGTGTGCTTTGGCGGGCCCGACATGACCACAGTGTTCGTCACTAGCACCAACGGGCATTTCTTCAAGGCACAGACAAATCGCGTGGGCTGGGCGATGTTTCCGTAACAACGCAACACATTGTTTTTACACGTTATTTGATACGCTTATCCAACCCAGGAGCCGCTCATGGCCAAATTAAGACACATCGCAATGCTCGTTGACGACATCGAAAAATCCGCCGCATTTTATGAGAAGGCGTTCGGCATGAAGCGCGTGCGCGAACACAAGACTGCCATCGCCATGACGGACGGTGTGGTGAGCTTGGTCGTCATCCACCCGGACAACCCGAACATGAAGGGCGAAACCGTGCGCGGCCTGCATCACATCGGCTTTCTGATTGACGACATGAAAGAAGTCACCGACAAAGTCGAAGCCGCTGGCGCGACCTTTCAGGGCGGCATTCTTGGCACCGGCAGCGGCCTTGAGACCGAACGCAAATATTCCGACCCGAACGGCGTGAATTTCGACATCACCATGCCGGAATACGCGCGGGACTTCTGGAAGATCAAGGTGGACGCGGCGTAATTCGTTACTGTTCGTGACACGCCACGCCGTCGTGCGTGGCGGCAAAATGCAGCAGATGCGTAGCGCAGGCACGCGGGAACATGAGTTGTATTTTATGAAACGTTGAAGGCAACTGTATCAGCGTGAAGTTTCGGATGTTGTCTTTCAACATGGCCATTTGTTCATTGCTGGTGATCGGCCCGGCCGACGGATACAGGCCCAACACCGGCGCTTCAATCTTGGGCAGATACGGCAGCGCGCTGGCCGCATGCAGCGCGCGGCTCATCGCGGCCTGCACATCCGGATTGTTGCGCGAGAACTCTTGCTCGTACCAATCGAGCAGCGCCGGATCGGCGTTCGCCGGAAAGCGCGTGGTGCGATTGGTCGCCGCCACCCAGGCCTTCATGCCCATCGCTTTTTGCGCCTCCGATTCGGATTTGTGCCCCAGCGCATAGGTGGTCTTGGTGGTCGCGTTGAGATTCACGGGCGACGACACCAATGTCAGCGTGCGCACGCGTTTGGGATGCGTGGCGGCGAGCACCATGCCCAGTATGCCGCCCATGGATTCGCCGCAGTAATGCACCGAATCCGCGCCGAGGTGATCGATGATCGCAGCCAGATCGCCAACACAGTTATTCACGGTGAAATCGCGCTGTAAATCAAAATTCGCAGGCGATTGCCCCAGCCCACGCACGTCCGGCCGCACCACCTTGAACCAGCGCGCGAGATACGGCACCCAGCTATACCAGAATTTGCCGGATCGGCCGAAGCCGTGTTGCAGGATCAGATACGGCGCGTTTTTCCATGGGTCTGTGTAATCATCGACGGTGTAGTGAATGTCGGGGTGGTTGGGACGTTTGACGATGGGCATGGTAGTTACGATTTTATGATGTGAGTTGCCGCACGAGTTGATCGACGAATTTTAAAGTGACAATGCGCATTTCGTCGTGCGTAAGGTTGCTGATTGGATGCGGCAATTCAATCAGCGGGTGGCCTTCCATGCCGCGGCTTTTGAACTGATGCAGCGCCGCGTTCTTGAAAATCTGCGTCAAGATCACCGTCGCGGGAATGCCGCGTTTTTCGAACTCCACTGCGTCGTGCACACTGCACAACGTACAGGAGCCTCACCCGCCGACGGCGGCCGCAGCGACATCCACCTGGCTCGCCAGTTCGTCGATGAGTTCCTGTGGCGCGGGCTTGGAGTAATACGGCTTGCGGCGAATAATCACTTTCGCCACGCCGTACTTTTCACGCAAGCCCTCGGCCATGGCCTCGGCGATCACGTCGGCCTGCTCCTTGGTGTTGTCGATAAAGCCGACTACCTTGCCGCGTAAATCCATCGGGCGCGGCGCGAGTTGAATGCTTGCGCCGCTACCGCCGGCGGAGGGGTCGATGATGCGTGTGGTCATGATTACTCCAAAATAAAAATCTCAACGCAAAGACGCAAAGGAAACGCAAAGAACCCCAACAACTATCTTCACGGGGTCTTCGCTTTTCTTTGCGGTACCTTCGCGTCTTTGCGCCTTTGCGCCTTTGCGTTGAGGTTTTTGGTTTAAAGGTTTATACGTCGTACCGCCCGTGCACCGCGCGGCTTGAATCATTCCACCCGTGGCACACCGCTGTCACCGGCCCCAAACCGCCCGCCACAATCAGATGCACACGCTTGGGGTCTTTCACCGCTTTGAACGCAGCGTTGTCGTCATCCGGATCAATGCCCAGCGCCTGCGCGCGCTCCGCGCGCCAGTTGCCGCCGCGCCGTAAATCCACCTGCTTACGCTCCGCGAGTTCCCACAAGCGCTGCTGCACCTGCGCGCGCGTGAGGCCCGCGTTAGCGCACAGGCGCGCGTGTTGCGGGCCCATCGCCACCACCACGTCAGAGCTGAACCACATATTCCACGAGCCGCTGGAGGTCATCGCATCACCGATGCCGCGCAGCAACCGCTCCGGCTCGGTGCTCACGTCGTCGAAATGCAGACGCGGGCTATCCACCATGGCGCAGGTGATTACATTATCGCCTTCATCGTAACCACTTGATTTTGCAATGGTTTCCCATGGGCTTAGTGCAGTGTTTTCGGTCAGGCACGCGGTGTAGCGTATCGGTGACGCGAACACCGTCGCCGACGCCAGGCCCGCCAGACCACCACCAAGATTCATCAGCATCAGCCGCAGCGCGCGGCCTATGGTGGCGTTGGCGCGAAAGCCGGGGCCGAAGCACCCATTGCCGCCGTGGATGCCGATCTTCTGCGCATAGGGTCCGTTAACGATCATCAACGGCGCGACCCCGTGCATGGTGCATTGCACGCCACCCATGTTGAATTCGTCGCGCAAGATAATCGGCAGCGCACCCAGCACCACCGGCAGATAGTCAGGCTTGCAGCCCGCCATCAGCGCATGCAACGCGACATCGCGCACGGTGGCGGTTTCGCCGGCGGGCGGAATCACGCCGATGATTTCATCCGGGTTACGCTTCGTGCCGGCCAGCATCCAATTTAAACGCGCCTCATTAGGCGCAACCACCGGGAAGCCATCGCACCATTCCTTTTCGAGAAAGTACTGGTACTCGTCGACGCTATCGGCTAGTTCTATTGTTCGTGAAGGCATGGCAGCAATCTGTGTCCCGGTTCGCGGTCAGCCGTAACTGTCTCACGATTTGCCTTGCTTTTCCAACGCGGCAGGTGTCTATCGTGCCAGCGGCTTGACCAATAGCAACTGGACGTCCCCGATGACGCGCTCGACAAAACCCGCCTCACAATAGCAAAGATAAAACTCCCACATGCGAATAAAGGATTCCGGGTAGCCCAGCGCGCGAACCTGCTCCAGATTGGCGAAAAAATTCTTGCGCCAGCACCTGAGCGTCACGGCATAGTCGGGGCCGATGTCCTTCAAGTCAGTCAATCGCATGTCCGTGGCCCGCGCCACGGCGCCGGTCATGGCCGCGACAGAAGGGATACAACTGCCTGGGAAAATATAGCGCTGAATGAAATCCACGGATTTTTTTGCCGCTTCATAACGCTGATCGGCGATGGTGATCGCCTGCAACAACATGGCACCTTCGGGCTTCAGCAGTTCGCTGCATTTGCGGAAGAAGGTGTCGTAGTACTGATGCCCTACCGCCTCAATCATTTCAATCGACACCAGCCTGTCGTATTGTCCCGTCAGATCGCGATAATCTTTTTGCAGCAGCGTGATGCGCTCGTTCAAACCCGCCGCCGCCACGCGCTCGCGCGCCACGTCGTGCTGGCTGGGCGAGATAGTGGTGGTGGTGACGTGGCAGCCGTAATGCCGTGCCGCGTGCAGCGCAAAGCCGCCCCAGCCGGTGCCAATTTCCATGACGTGATCGTCCGGCTTGAGATCGAGCTTGCGACAGATGCGGTCAAGCTTGGCGATCGAGGCGGCTTCCAGTGACATGCCTTCGCGCTCGAAAATCGCACTGGAGTACATCATCGTGGGATCGAGAAACAGCTTGAAGAAATCGTTGCCCAGGTCGTAGTGCGCTCGTATGTTGCGGCGGCTGCCGCTACGGGTGTTGCGCGCCGCCCAGTGCAGCATTTTGCGTACCGGCTCGGTCAGGCGCGCCCAGCCGGTCTCCATGCCGTCCAGCACATCGCGGTTTTGCAGGATGATGCGCATTACCGCGGTAAGGTCGTCCGTGCTCCAGTAGCCCTGCATATAGGCCTCGCCCGCGCCGACGGAGCCGCCGAACGCCATTTCGCTGTAGAAGCGCGGATCATGCACGCGCACGGTTTCATGCAGCGAATGTTGGCTGCTCGCCGTGCCGTAGCGATCGACGGTGCGGCCGTCGCTGATGTCCAGCGAACCGCGCTGGATGGCCATCAGCCGCTCACGCACGGCGCGCTGCGCGACACCCTCCAGAAACGCGGGCTTGGCCGCCACGCGCGGCAATTTTATGCGGTCATTGAGGATGGCTTCTTTCATGCGGGTTTCTCCGGTGCGGCAAGGGGTGCGGCATCCGGCAGATGGCGTTGCTTCGCGGGCAGTTTGGCCGGATGGGTATGCACCGGCACGCGCTTGAGCCAAAGGCGCAGCGCCTGCCAGTGGATGGCGGCGACGACCTGCACGGTCATCAAGGGGTAACGCAGCAACGCCGCAGCCAACTGCATCGCTGTGGCCGGCGCGCGGGCGAGTTGCATGGTGGCGTCAAACACTTTTGGCTGGTCTACACCGTCGGCATTCGAGGCGGGCTGCAATGCCATGTGCACATTCAGCGTGTTGCCCGGCGTGGAAAATCCCCAGTCGTAGACGAGGTCCATCGGCATGAAGGGCGACACGTGGAACACTTTTTCGCTGCGGTAGGTCTGGTAACGGCCGGGCACGGACCGCAGCGGCTGATGCAGCACATAGCAGTGGTGCTCGCCCCACGGCGTGTTGTTGACTTCGGCCACCATGCACACCACGCGCGTGTCCGCCGCGTCGAAGCAGTAGTAAAAACTCACCGGGTTAAAGCAATGCCCGAAGTAGCGCAGGTGCGTCAGCAGGCGTATCGGCCCATCGGGGCGGAAGCCGGTTTGCTGCGTCACCAAATCACGCACCGCCTGATCCAGCGGCACAGCGGGGTCACCCAGATGATCGGCACGGTCAAAACGCGCCAGCGCCGTGCGGCGGGTGGACCACAACCAGCGGCCGCGAAACACCTCGTCCAGTTCCGCCAGATCGAGGTACATCAGGAACAGCGGGTAGCGAAAGTCATGCAGCTTCGGCGCGAAGCGCCGGTGCCTAAGCCACCCGCGATAAATGGCGCTGTGCATGAGTGGCCTGGTCAAAATGTTTGAGCGCGGCAAGCGCGCTGACAACGCCGTCTTCGTGAAAGCCGTAACGCCAGTAGGCGCCGCAGTAAAACGTGCGATTCACGCCGTTGACCTCGTGCTGGCGCTGCTGCGCGGCCACACCCGCCGGCGTGTAAAGCGGATGATCGTAGTTCAGCCGCTTGATGATTTTGCCGGGCGCGATGTTTGCCGTGCGATTAAGCGTGACGCAGAAGGTGTGGCGCGAGCTCCGGTTCTGCAGGATGTTCATGTTGTAGGTTAGCGTGGCGGCACTTTGCCCCGCGCCAACGTGATAATTCCACGCTGCCCATGCCCGCTTTTTGCGCGGCAGCAGTGAGGTATCGGTGTGCAGCACGGCTTCATTTGGCTGATAGGCGATAGCGCCGATCACTTCGCGTTCCAGCGTGCTGGCGTCTGCCAGCAGGCGCAGCGCCTGATCCGAGTGACACGCAAGAAACACATGGTCGAAGCGCTCGGCTTCGGCATCACGCGCCTTGACCATCACACGATCCGGCATGCGCCACACGCGTTCCACCGCGGTGTTGACTCGAATACGCTGCTTGAAGGGCGCGATGAGCTTGTCGACGTAACGCGCCGAGCCGCCGCGGATGGCACGCCACTGCGGCCGGTGATCGACTGACAGCATGCCGTGGTTGTGAAAAAAGCGCACGAAAAACCGCGCCGGAAACGCCAGCATGCGTGCCGGGTCGGTGGACCAGATCGCCGCGCCCATTGGTATGAGGTAGTTGTCGATGAACGGGCGCGAGTAGCTTTCGCGGGCAAGATAATCACCCAGGGAAAATTCTTCTTTAGAATCAAGTATTTGTGGTGCGGTCCGATTAAAGCGCAGGATGTCGCGGATCATGCGGTGAAACGATGGCCGCAGCACATTCAGGCGTTGCGCGAGCAGGCTGTTGAGCGAGGTGCCGCTGTACTCCAACCCGGTTTGCTCATGCCGCACGCTGAAGCTCATCGCCGACGCCTGCGATTCGACGCCCAGTTCGTTCAGCAGCGCGATGAAGTTGGGGTAGGTCCAGTCGTTGAAGACGATGAAACCGGTGTCGATCTGGTGGCGCTCGCCGTCGAGTTCAATGTCGTGCGTATGCGTGTGCCCGCCGATGTGCGCGGCGCTTTCAAACACGGTGATGTCGTGCGCGCGATGCAGGTGATGCGCGATGACATTGCCGGCGATGCCGCTGCCGACGATAGCAATTTTCATGTCTCGCTCACCGCGTGCCGTCGCGCATTTCGCATCGCTGCGGGCACTTCCTTGAGATCCCAGATGATGCTCAACGCCGCCAGCACTCTGAGGCCGTAGTAGGTGAGATCTATTTCCCACCAATAAAAACCCTGGCGCGCGGCACCCGGGAAATGGTGGTGATTGTTATGCCAGCCTTCGCCGAACGTCAGCAGCGCCAGCCACAAGTTGTTGCGCGAATCATCGCGAGTGGCATAACGTCGGCTTCCATAACGATGCGCCAGCGAGTTGATGGTGAAGGTCGCGTGATACAGCGCCACGGTGGAAATGCAAAAGCCCCACACCACCAGTTGCAGGCCGCCGGTTTGCAGGCCGGGTGCGGACAGCGCCAGCACCTCACCCGCGCCATACAGCGCAAGCCCCAGCAGCAGCGGCACCAACCCGTCATAGCGGTCCAGAAAGCGCAGCTCCGGGAAGCGCCACAGGTTTTCGATCAGCTCGCGGCGGGTGGCGAAGTTCTCGCGCGCCATGAACCATCCCATATGGCTCCAGAAGAAGCCATGCTGCAGCGCCGAGTGCGCATCTCCCGCCTGATCGGAGTGCGTGTGGTGGTGCCGGTGCTGCCCCGCCCACCACAAGGGGCCCCGCTGCACACCGGCGGCCCCCAGCACGGCAAACACGAACTGCGCGGCGCGCGAGGTATGAAACGCGCAATGCGAAAAATAGCGGTGGTAAAACCCGGTAATGGCGAACATGCGCAGGGCGTACAACGCCACCGCCACCATCACCGCGGTCAGACTCACGCCCACCCAGATGACGCCGAGGCAGCCCAGGTGCATGGCCACAAACGGCAGCAGGCGCGGCCAGTCGATGCGACGCGCGCTCTTGATGCCCGTAACGTCGGTAACGGCGCGCTCGTTGTCGAACCAGCTCAGGATGCCGACCCAGTGGCGGGTCTTGCGCACGGCGTTGGCGTTCACTGCCATTGTTGAGGCACCTTTTGCACCCGACGTACTTCGTAGCCCTGCGTTTCAACGATTTTCAGCAGCCGCTGATAGTCCGCCTCGGAAACAGTCGGCGTACGCGCCATGATCCACACGTAATCACGCTGCTGGCGGCTGATAATGGTCTGGCTGTAATCGTCCGCCAGATACGTAATGCGAAAGTCGGCCTTGATCGGCCACATGTAAATCATGCCCCACAGCGCGTTGCTGTGGGTGTCCCGCACAAAGCCGCGCGGGGTATAGCGCTTTTCCTTGCCGTCGAACGCGCCGTCGCGAAACGTGAACGTCACTGCGATGGTGCCGTCGGTGTCGAGGCGGTACGATTCAATCGCGTTGTGCGCACCTTTTTCGATGAAAGTAGGAATGTTGGCAATCACATACCAGTCGCCCATGTAGCGCGGCAAATCCACCTTGGGCACGGTTGCGAGTGGCGCCTGTGTGCTTTGGCACGCGCCCAGCATCAGGGCTGACGCCAGCAAGGTTGATATAACCATATGATTATTAATCATTTTTACCTCAACAAGTAACGCAACCGCCGGCCGCCTTCCAGCGTGGATTGCAGCGCCAGCCAGTTGTTGTCGGCGCTGTACCAAAGATCAATTAGATTTTTAGGGCCGGTGATGCGATAGCGTTTGGCCTGCACCGGCGCGCCGCGCACGGTGATTTTTTCCTCGCCCATGGCAGCAATCGTGACGGCCTCGTACTGGCCGGTTTGCGAATTGAGCAGGCGCGTCTGGCGCAGGATTTCCGGATTCCAGTAGGCAAAGCTCATCACGCAGCCATCAAGCGCTTCGCGTCCGCGCGACGAGACGACACTCACGCGTTCGCCCTGCTGATCCACCTGAACCGCGCTTTGTTTGCCGTTGTCGTCGGTGCGCGCAGTGAGACCGGCAAGACAGTTGCCACGCCAGCGTTCGCTCGCATCATGCACGTAGCGATAGGCGTTGATGAACAACACCTTCACCTCAAACCTCGCGTCGGTGGTGAGTTCGCGCTCCGTGCCTTTGTCACTCAACACAAAGTGATGGTGGCCGATGGCGGCGTCGTCGAGGAACACCTGAAACTCCCATCGCTTGGGATTCGCGAGAGCGGCGACGCTGCCCAGCATCAACAACGTCCCGAGCGCGAGCCGGATCGGGTAGTCCAAGCGTTTGTTCATCGCGGCACTCCCGGGAAAAACGCATTGGTTCTTGCGATGTAGTCGCGGTACGCCGGCCGGCGCTCACCAATGTCTTTTTCAAGCAGCGCCACGCCGGAAACCTTCAGAAGCAGCACCGACATCAGCAGCGGCGACACCACGGCCCACCAGCCGCCCGCGGACAGCGCCATCAGATAAAAGCCCCACCACACGCAGAATTCGCCGAAGTAATTCGGGTGACGCGTGTAACGCCACAAGCCGCGGTTCATCACCTTTCCGCGGTTTTCAGGGAGGGCCTTGAACGCCGCGAGCTGCGCGTCGCCCACGGCTTCAAACACGATACCGAAAACCACCGCCGCCACGCCGAGCGTATCCAGCCAGCCCCAGGGCCGCTCGCTGCCGACGGCGGCCAGCAACGACAGGGACACAGTCCAAGCCAGCACCGCCTGCAGCATAAACACCAGATACAGACTTTTCCACTCGAAGTTCGGCTGATTTCGCGCGCGTATCGCCTGATAACGGTGGTCTTCGCCTTCGCCCCAGTTGCGCCAAGTGATGTAACCCGCGAGGCGTGTCGCCCACACGGCCAACCATGCGAGCACCCACCACGTGCGCTCGGTCGGCGCCAACGGCACTACGGCATAAACACCGCCGGCCAGCAAAATCATCGCCGGCCAAACGCTGTCGACGATGCTAACGTCACGTTTGGCAAAGCTCGCCAGCCAAGTGCAGAAGGCCAGCGCCAATAACGCCACCAGGCCGCACAGCAGGGCGAGCAGCAGCGGCTGGCTGGCCAGCGCGTCGGTCACGATGCGCCTTCGCCGCGCAGGCTGAAACCGTCGTTGCGCTGCGACAGCAGCATCAGCGCGGGCATGATTAACGACCAGCCCACCGCCAGCGCCACCATCACCTGCGCAGGATGCACGAACTGCACCGCACCCAGACGCACTGCCGCCCAATACGACAGCGGCCCGCATACGGCACCCATCAGCGCGGCCAGTTGCAAGCGCCCCCTGAGCCAGCGCAGGGAGACATTCAGCGACGTGGCAAACAACGCCCACATCGCGAGTATCCAGTGTGGCGCGGTGCCGGCGAGCAAAGTGCCGGATGGGTAGGCTATCCAGCCCAGCGTCACCAGCAGGCTGTCCCATACCGCGCCGATCAGCACCACCTGTACAAGCAAGTTGAACTCGGCCATTGGCCGCATAGCCGACCGGATATGCCATGCCACGATGGCTGTGCCCACCAGAGTGCCGGCCCACGGATGGCCCTGCGCTGCGCCCATCACGCACGCAAACCAGCCGAGCTGGAACAGCACTAAATTGGTGATCACGCGGGCTTTGCCTGAATTCACGCGCGCGGCTCGAACAAGTAATGACTGACCCACCACTGCTGGCCGCGGTCGTAGCCGAACAATTCAGCGCATGACATGAAAAATATGCGCCAGCGCATCCACCATTGCGTCACCTGCTCGCGTCCGTACGTGATTTCAAGCACCGGCAATACGGTCACGCGCCGGGCATCCATATTGGCGAGCCAGGCGTTGGCGGTGCGTTCGTAGTGGGTTCCATCCCAGCGCCAGCGCCGAAGCAGCCGCAAGTCGTCCTGAAAATGCAGCGCGAGATCGTCGCTGGGCATCATGCCGCCGGCAAAGAAATGGCGGCTCATCCAGTCGCTGGTATCGCGCTCTTCGAATAGATATGGCGTCGAGCGATGCGCGAATACATGCAAGAAGAAACGCCCACCGGGATTCAGCCAGCTGCGCACCCGCCGGAACAGTTCCCGCCAATTGCGCATATGCTCGAACATCTCAACCGATACCACGCGATCAAATCGATCGTCGATATTGAACTGATTCATGTCGCAGGTGATCACTTGCAGGTTGGACAGGCCGCGTAGTTGCGCCTGATTCCGGATATAGTCGTGCTGCGAATGTGAATTGGACACTGCAGTGATGCGGCTATGCGGAAACTGCCGCGCCATCCACAAGGACAGGGAGCCCCAGCCGCAGCCAAGCTCGAGTATGCGCATGCCATCGACAAGCTCGGCGCGCTGGGCGGTGACACGCAACGCGGCATCCTCCGCTTCGTCAAGCGTCGCCACATGCGGCGCCCAGTAGCACGAGCTGTACTTGCGATGAACGCCCAGCACCTCGCCGAAAAAAGCCGCCGGTACTTCGTAGTGCTGTTCATTCGCCTTGCCGGGGAGCTCTGCCACGGCGGAGGCGTTCATGTGCGCGATAAAGTCGGTGGTGATCCCGGCGGATTGCTCGGCATCCGCGTCATGTATCTGCGTTAAACGGCCCGCCAGCAGCCGACGAATGCCGGCCCGAATGGCCGCGTCCGGGATCAAGCCTTGTTCGGCCCAACCAATGGCTTTTCCTGCCGGGTTGCTCATGTGAAATTTCTCTATTGAATAGGGGCTGACGGAATCGGCGCGATTGACAATCGCAGCGCGACTATTGGACGGCGCGGCATGCCGCATGATGCCGGCGCCATGTCTCAAGAGCGGCGGGTATCTCCGCCAAAGCGGCCATCGTATTGACGCCGGGCACGGTCTTCCGTGCGTTACCCCACAGACTTCCGCCACACCACAGTTCAACGTCTGCATCCAGTTGACCCCGCAGATCGGCAAGGTTGGCGCAAACCACGTTGAGCGGCGTCACCTGGCTGTACGACAACGCCACGATGTCGGCGCGATGTGCGCGCGCCGCCTGGACGATATCCCAGACCGGCGTTTGCACGCCGAGCGAGATGCACTGCGCGCCCTCGATGCAGAGGCAGGCTTCCGCCATCAACAAGCCGAGCTTGTGTTGCTCGCCCGGCAACGTCGTCAGCAAAATGCGCGGCCCAGGCCCGGCGTCCGACATGGTGCCGATGGCGTGCTGCAACAATTGCTGTAGTTGCTCCGCGTAAAGATGTTCTTCGAATATCTCTATGCGCCCCTCGACCCAGGCATTACCGATCAACTCGTTTAGCGGCGCCACCACGTCCAGCACGAACTGTTGCAAACCCAGGCGCATCAGCGACTGCGACAGTAACTGCCGCAACGCCGTCAACTGATGCGACTTGAGTAGGCGCAAAGCGTCGTCAGCCACAGTGAACTCGCCTTCCGTGCGCGGTGCGCGGGATGGCAGCGCCTGCATTCGCGCCTGCAGGGCGTCGAGCGGTTCGGAAACAACATTTCCAGGACGCAGCCCGCTATCGATCAAGCGCCGGATGACCCGCAGTTTTTCCAGTTGGTCAGCGGGATAAACCCGTTCACCGTTGCTGTCGCGCGACGGCTTCGGGAAGCCATAGCGGCGCTCCCATGCCCGGAGGATGTCTTTCGACAAACCGGTATCCCGTTCTACGGCGCTGATATTGACGCAAGGCATGTTTATAGAGGGCTCGCTCATAATGTCCATGACAAACTTGGTTAATGAAGTTCAATTTTTGTATATTCTAGATTATAATCACATCTTGTCCAAGACAAATAGTCATAAAGCGGGTTAACCCAATGCTGCCACTAAGCCCCCGCGCGTTGTTCTGGATGCGCCGGGATCTGCGCCTCACCGACAACCACGCCCTTTTCCAGGCCTTAACTCACGCCCGGCAGGTGTACTGCGTGTTCGTGTTCGACACGGCGATCCTCGATGCGCTGGAGAATCCGACTGACCGCCGGGTTTGGTTTATCTGGCAAAGCCTTGTGCAGTTGCACGACGTTTTGGCAAAACAAGGATGCGGATTGATCGTGCTGCACGGTCGCGCCACCGAGGCCATTCCCGCGCTCGCCGCAAAACTGCAAGTGGACACGGTTTTCGCCAACCGCGACTATGAACCCGCCGCGGTGAGCCGCGACGAAGCGGTGGGTGCAGCCCTCGCCATGCAAGGCATTTCTTTCGTCACCTGCAAGGATCAGGTGATTTTCGAGAAAAACGAAGTATTGACCCAGAACGGGCAGCCGTTTTCGGTTTTCACCGCTTACAAAAATGCCTGCCTTAAGCGGCTGTCCGCTGAAGACTTGGCGGTATATCCATCGCAGAAACACCTCGACAATCTCGCACACACCGACGTCCGCGCGCTACCCAGTCTTGAAAGCATCGGATTTCGGCGTCCGGAATCAGCCACACCGGAGATTGAGCCCGGCATGGAGGGCGCGGCAACACTGTTCGATGATTTCCTCGAGCGGATCGATCGCTATCATGAAACCCGCGACTACCCCGCGCTGAAAGGCCCGTCATATCTCTCGGTGCATCTCCGCTTTGGCACGATTTCGATACGCACACTGGCGCGGGCCGCATGGGAGCGCGCGCAATTCGGCGGGCGCGGCGCGCAAACCTGGCTCAACGAACTCATCTGGCGCGATTTTTACTTCATGATCCTGCATCATCATCCGCGGGTCGTGGCGCATGCATTCCGGCCCGAGTTCGATCACCTGCAATTTGATGACAACGCCGAGCGCTACAACGCTTGGTGCCAAGGCAAAACCGGTTATCCACTGGTGGATGCGGCCATGCGGCAACTGAACACCACCGGCTACATGCACAACCGGCTGCGCATGGTTACGGCGTCGTTTCTGGTGAAAGACCTGCATATCGACTGGCGCTGGGGTGAGCGCCACTTCGCAAGGCAGTTGAACGATTTTGATCTGGCGGCGAACAACGGCGGCTGGCAGTGGGCCGCATCCACCGGCTGCGATGCGCAGCCGTATTTCCGTATTTTTAATCCCGTCACGCAATCCGAGCGCTTCGACCCTGAAGGCAAATTCATCCGCAAATATCTACCCGAGCTTGCCACCTGCGACAAGAAGTTCATTCACGCGCCTTGGCGAATGGACGCTGCGGCGCAGGAGCGGACGGGGATCATCATCGGACGCGATTACCCTGCACCCATCGTCGATCACGCGGCAGCGCGGCTGGTGACGCTGGATCGATACGCTGCCGCGAGACAAACCCATCCACCCGAACCGAACCCAAGGCGGTATGCCGCATGAAAATTTACGATTTGCCCAATTCGGAAGGCCACTTCGGCCCGTATGGCGGCACTTTTGTGGCCGAGACGCTGATCGACGCGCTCGATGAACTGCGCGCGGCGTACGAAAAATACCAGCACGATGCTGAATTCAAGAGAGAATTCGCCTACGAACTCAAGCACTATGTCGGCCGGCCGAGCCCGGTGTA
>CANIID010000079.1 GCA_947467315.1 Betaproteobacteria bacterium
AGACCATCAACTACCGCACCTTCAAGCCAGAACGCGATGGCTTGTTCTGCGCGAAAATTTTCGGGCCGGTCAAAGACTACGAATGCCTTTGCGGCAAATATAAGCGCCTGAAGCATCGCAGCGTGATCTGCGAAAAATGCGGCGTTGAAGTCACGCTGTCCAAGGTGCGCCGCGAGCGCATGGGCCACATTGAGCTGGCCAGTCCGGTTGCGCACATCTGGTTCCTGAAATCGCTGCCGTCGCGTCTGGGCATGGTGCTTGACATGACCTTGCGTGATATCGAACGCGTGCTGTATTTCGAAGCCTATGTGGTGACCGACCCCGGCATGACGCCGTTGAAGCGCTGCCAGTTGCTGACCGAAGATGATTATCTCGCCAAGGTAGAAGAATTCGGCGACGATTTCTCCGCGTGCATGGGTGCTGAAGGTGTGCGCGAACTGCTGCGCAGTCTCGATCTGAAGCGTGAAATCGAGACGCTGCGTACTGATCTGGCAGCGACCAGCTCCGAAACCAAGATCAAGAAAATCGCCAAGCGCCTGAAGGTGCTCGACGGTTTTAACAAGTCGGGCATCAAGCCCGACTGGATGGTGATGGAAGTGCTGCCGGTGCTGCCGCCGGAATTGCGTCCGTTGGTGCCGCTGGATGGCGGTCGCTTCGCGACGTCGGACCTGAACGATTTGTATCGCCGCGTGATTAACCGCAACAACCGCCTGAAGCGTCTGCTCGAATTGAAAGCGCCGGAAATCATCGTGCGCAACGAGAAGCGGATGTTGCAAGAAGCCGTCGATTCGCTGCTCGACAACGGTCGTCGCGGCAAGGCGATGACGGGCGCCAACAAGCGTCCGCTGAAGTCGCTGGCCGACATGATCAAGGGCAAGGGCGGTCGTTTCCGTCAAAACCTGCTGGGCAAACGCGTCGATTACTCCGGTCGTTCGGTGATCGTGGTGGGCCCGCAGTTAAAACTGCATCAGTGCGGGCTGCCGAAGAAAATGGCGCTTGAACTGTTTAAGCCGTTTATATTTAACCGTCTCGAAGTCATGGGACTGGCGACCACGATCAAGGCCGCCAAGCGCATGGTCGAGTCGGAAGAGCCGATTGTGTGGGACATCCTCGAAGAGGTGATCCGCGAGCATCCGATCATGCTGAATCGCGCGCCGACCCTGCACCGCCTCGGTATTCAGGCGTTCGAGCCGGTATTGATTGAAGGTAAAGCCATTCAATTGCATCCGCTGGTGTGCGCGGCATTCAACGCCGACTTCGACGGCGACCAGATGGCCGTGCACGTGCCGCTGTCTCTCGAAGCGCAGATGGAAGCGCGCACGCTGATGTTGTCATCGAACAACATTTTGTCACCCGCGAATGGCGAGCCGATTATCGTGCCGTCGCAGGATATTGTGCTTGGGCTTTATTACACCACGCGCGAGAAAGTGGGCGCCCGCGGCGAAGGTTCGATGTTCCTCAACGTGGCGGAAGCGCTGCGCGCCTACCACACCGGCCACGCCGAAATCGGTGCCTTGGTCAAAGTGCGCGTCAAGGAATACTCGCTCAACGAGCACGGCGAAAAGGTCGAGAAAATCACCCGCTATGACACGACCATCGGTCGCGCCATGCTGTCGGAAATTCTGCCGGTGGGCCTGCCGTTTGAGTTCATTAATAAGTCATTGAAAAAGAAAGAAATTTCTCGACTGATTAATGCGAGCTTCCGCCGCTGCGGTTTGCGCGAGACGGTGATTTTTGCTGATAAGTTGATGTACAACGGCTTTACCATGGCGACCCGCGCCGGACTGTCGATCGCGGTGAATGACATGCTGGTGCCGCCGGAGAAAGACAAGATCATCGGCGATGCGGAAAAAGAAGTGCAGGAAATCGAGAAGCAGTACACCTCGGGCCTGGTGACTCAGGGCGAGCGCTACAACAAAGTGGTCGATATCTGGGGGCGTGCTGGCGATCAGGTGGCCAAGGCCATGATGGAACAGCTTTCGGTGGAGCAGGTGCAAGATTGGAACGCCCGCACAAAGACTTGGACGCCGCGCAAGGACGACAAAGGTCAGCCGGTGATGCAGGAGTCACTGAATTCAATTTACATGATGGCGGACTCCGGCGCGCGTGGCTCCGCCGCGCAGATTCGTCAGCTCGCTGGTATGCGCGGCCTGATGGCGAAACCGGACGGCTCGATTATCGAGACGCCGATCACGGCGAACTTCCGTGAAGGGCTGAACGTGTTGCAGTACTTCATCTCGACGCACGGTGCGCGTAAAGGCCTGGCGGATACCGCTTTGAAGACCGCGAACTCCGGTTACCTCACACGCCGCCTGGTGGACGTGACGCAGGATCTGGTGGTGACGGTGGACGATTGCGGCACGGAGTTGGGTGTGGTGATGAAGGCGTTGATCGAAGGCGGCGAGGTGGTCGAGTCGCTGCGCGAGCGTATTCTTGGACGTGTCGCGGCAAGCGATATCATCAATCCGGAATCCAGCGTGACGGTGTATGAAGCCGGCACCTTGCTCGATGAAGATGCGGTGGATGTAATTGAAGCCGCGGGCATCGATGAAGTTAAAGTGCGAACGCCGCTGACGTGCGAAACGCGTCATGGCTTGTGCGTGAAGTGCTATGGCCGCGATCTCGGCCGCGGCTCGGTGGTTAACGTGGGCGAGGCGGTCGGCGTGATTGCGGCGCAATCGATCGGCGAGCCCGGCACGCAGTTGACCATGCGCACCTTTCACATCGGTGGCGCGGCGTCGCGTCAGGCTGTGGTGAGTCAGATCGATAGCAAGTCGGCGGGCGTACTGCGTTTCGCAGGTGGCATTCGGTATGTGACCAACTCACGCAATGAACTGGTGGTGATTTCGCGTAACGGTGAAGTTGTCATCTATGACGACAATAATCGAGAGCGCGAGCGTCATAAAGTGCCGTACGGCGCGCTGCTGATGGTGCGCGACGGCGAGATGATCAAGGCAGGCCGCGTGATCGCGACGTGGGACCCGCATACGCGTCCCATCATTACGGAATACGCGGGCCGTGTGCGCTTCGAGAACGTTGAAGAGGGTGCAACCGTGGCGCGCCAGGTCGATGAGGTCACGGGGCTGTCTACGCTCGTCGTGGTGGATCCCAAGCGCAAGAGTGGTTCGCAATCCAAGGGTTTGCGTCCGCAGGTCAAATTGCTGGATGACGTCGGCAACGAAATCAAAATGGCGGGCTCGGAAATTTCGGTCGCCATTACATTTCAAATTGGCTCGATCATCACCGTGCGTTCCGGACAGGAAGTCGGCGTGGGTGAGGTGCTGGCGCGTATTCCGCAAGAAACATCCAAGACGCGTGACATTACCGGCGGTTTGCCACGTGTGGCGGAGTTGTTCGAGGCGCGCTCGCCCAAAGATGCAGGCATGCTGGCGGAAGTCACCGGCACGGTTTCGTTCGGTAAAGATACCAAGGGTAAGCAGCGCCTGGTGATTACCGATCTCGAAGGCTTGGCGCACGAGTTCCTGATCGCGAAAGACAAGCACGTCATGGCGCATGACGGGCAAGTGGTCAACCGTGGCGAGGTGATTGTGGATGGCCCGGCCGATCCGCACGATATTCTGCGTTTGCTCGGCGTGGAAGCGCTGGCGCGTTATATCTGTAACGAAGTGCAGGACGTGTATCGTTTGCAGGGCGTGAAGATCAATGACAAGCACATCGAAGTGATCGTGCGTCAGATGCTGCGCCGTGTCATGATTGTCGATCAAGCCGATACGCGCTTTATTACCGGTGAGCAGGTCGAGCGCGCTGAGGTGCTGGAAGAAAACGAAAAGTGCGAAAGCGAAGGCAAGAGCCCGGCGCAGTACGATTACATGCTACTGGGTATTACCAAGGCATCGCTCTCCACCGATTCGTTCATCTCGGCCGCATCGTTCCAGGAAACCACGCGCGTGCTGACCGAAGCGGCGATTATGGGCAAGCGGGACGAACTGCGTGGCTTGAAGGAAAACGTGATTGTGGGACGTCTGATACCCGCTGGCACAGGGCTCGCCTACCACAAAGTGCGCCGTGCCCAGGCCGCCGCTGCTGAACTGGCGGCAGCCCAGGCGCTGGAGGCTGTGTCAAACCCTCCCGCGGAAGCAGAAGATCAGGAGCAAGTAGCTTGACATGGGGAAATTAACCCCATAAAATCGATAGTCTTTAGTGGTCGCGAACGGCCCCAAGGTGGGGTGCAGCGCACAGCAGTAATTCAAGCAGGGACGGCGCTGGAAGGAACAGGTGCCGTCCTCGCTTTTTTGGAATTGCCAAACACACTGTATTTCCGGCTGGGCGTGGCTATTTCTGGTGCTCGGTCTTGTGCGTAGTGATGTGCTCCGGCAATTGTGAATAAAATACATTAGAAACAATAGGTTACATATAGTTTATGCCAACAATTAACCAACTGGTTCGCAAGGGGCGCCAGGCGCCGGTAGCCAAGAGTAAAGTGCCCGCGTTGGGACTCTCTCCGCAACGGCGCGGGGTATGCACCCGCGTCTATACCACGACGCCTAAAAAGCCGAACTCTGCGCTGCGTAAGGTGGCCAAAGTGCGTCTGACCAATGGTTTTGAGGTCATCGGCTATATCGGCGGTGAAGGTCACAATCTGCAGGAGCACTCGGTGGTGCTGATTCGCGGTGGTCGCGTGAAAGACTTGCCGGGCGTAAGGTACCACGTGGTGCGCGGCAGTCTCGATACCGCTGGCGTCAAAGATCGTAAGCAAAGCCGTTCCAAGTACGGCGCGAAGAAACCCAAGGCTGCGTAATTCACGCTTGGTTCCGTTCAGTTTAGCCTAGCGAAATAGATAGAGTAGAGGATCCTAAAACATGCCACGTCGTAGAGAAGTCCCCAAGCGCGAAGTTTTGCCCGACCCCAAATACGGGAGCCAGGACGTTGCCAAGTTCATGAACGTGGTGATGTACGGCGGCAAAAAGTCGGTGGCTGAACGCATCATCTATGGCGCGCTGGATCAAATTCAGAAAAAGGCTAACAAGGATCCGTTGGAGGTGTTCAACACCGCGATGGCTAACGTCAAGCCGGTGGTCGAAGTGAAGAGCCGCCGTGTGGGCGGGGCGAACTACCAGGTGCCCGTCGAAGTGCGGCCGATGCGCCGGATGGCCTTGGCGATGCGCTGGATTCGTGATGCGGCTCGTGGCCGCAGTGAAAAATCCATGCAAGGCCGTCTGGCCAGTGAGTTATCGGAAGCCGCTGAAGGTCGCGGCGGTGCGATGAAAAAGCGTGAAGAAGTGCATCGCATGGCAGAAGCGAACAAGGCGTTCTCGCACTTCAGGTTCTGATTTTTAAATAAAAACAAATACTTAACGGAATATCCACGTGGCACGCAAGACTCCTATTGAACGGTATCGCAACATCGGCATCTCGGCTCACATCGATGCCGGTAAGACCACGACTACCGAGCGCATCCTGTTCTACACGGGCGTCAATCACAAGATTGGCGAGGTGCATGACGGCGCTGCGACCATGGATTGGATGGAGCAGGAGCAGGAGCGCGGTATCACCATTACCTCGGCTGCGACCACGTGTTTCTGGAAGGGCATGGATTTGTCCATGCCGGAGCATCGCGTCAACATTATTGATACCCCGGGGCACGTGGACTTCACCATTGAGGTGGAGCGTTCCATGCGTGTACTTGACGGTGCGTGCATGGTGTATTGCGCCGTGGGTGGCGTGCAGCCGCAGTCTGAAACCGTGTGGCGCCAGGCCAATAAATACAAAGTGCCGCGTCTCGCATTCGTGAACAAGATGGATCGCACCGGCGCGAACTTTTTGCGCGTGCATGATCAAATGCGTGCGCGCCTGAAGGCCAATCCGATACCGATTCAGATTCCCATCGGCGCCGAAGAAAATTTTACCGGCGTGATTGATCTCGTAAAGATGAAGGCCGTGGTCTGGGACGAGGCGGGTCAGGGGATGAAGTTCGAATATCACGACATCCCCGCCGAACTTCAGGCCGAGGCCGAAGAGTGGCACGAAAAAATGGTCGAAGCGGCCGCTGAGGCCGACGAGGACTTGATGAACAAGTACCTTGAGGGCGGCGGTCTGGATGAAGCCGACATCAAGCGAGGCTTGCGCAAGCGTACGCTGGCCGGCGAAATCGTGCCGATGCTGTGCGGCTCCGCGTTCAAGAATAAAGGCGTGCAGGCGATGCTGGATGCCGTGATCGAGTTGCTGCCGTCGCCGGTGGATATTCCCCCGGTCAAAGGCTTGGGTGAGCGCGAGGAAGATGTTTTCCGCAAAGCCGAAGACGACGAGAAGTTCTCCGCGCTCGCATTCAAACTGATGACGGACCCGTTCGTCGGCCAATTGACGTTTATTCGCGTCTATTCCGGCGTGTTGAAATCGGGCGACTCGGTGTACAACCCGATCAAGGGTAAGAAAGACCGCGTGGGCCGTCTGCTGCAAATGCACGCGAATCAGCGCGAAGAAATCAGCGAAGTGCGTGCGGGCGATATCGCCGCGTGCGTCGGCTTGAAAGAGGTGATTACCGGCGAGACGCTGTGTGATCCCGACCACACCATTATTCTTGAGCGCATGATATTCCCGGAGCCGGTGATTTCGCAGGCCGTCGAGCCGAAGACCAAGGCAGACCAGGAAAAGATGGGCATTGCCTTGCAACGTCTGGCGCGCGAAGACCCGTCATTCCGTGTGCGTACTGACGAAGAATCGGGTCAGACCATTATTTCCGGCATGGGCGAGCTACACCTTGAGATTATTGTCGATCGCATGAAGCGCGAGTTCAGCGTTGAAGCGTCGGTCGGCAAGCCGCAAGTGGCGTATCGCGAAACCATCAAAAAGCCGTGCGATCGGGTCGAAGGTAAATTCGTCAAGCAATCCGGTGGCCGCGGTCAGTATGGCCATGTGTGGCTCAAAGTCGAGCCGAACGAAAAAGGCAAAGGCTTTGAATTCGTTGACGCCATCAAAGGTGGTTCAGTGCCGCGCGAATATATCCCGGCAGTGCAAAAGGGCGTTGTGGATACGATCCCCAATGGCGTGCTGGCGGGCTTTCCTGTCGTAGACGTGAAAGTGACGCTGCTCGACGGTTCGTTCCATGAGGTTGATTCGAACGAAAACGCGTTCAAGATGGCAGGCTCCATGGCGTTCAAAGAAGGTATGCGCCGTGCCAGCCCGGCGATTCTTGAGCCGATCATGGATGTGGAAGTGGAAACGCCCGAAGATTTTATGGGCAACGTGGTGGGCGATCTGAATTCTCGCCGTGGTGTGATTATGGGTATGGACGATATGGCGGGTGGCGGCAAAACGGTGCGCGCTGAAGTGCCGCTGTCGGATATGTTTGGCTACTCGACGACCCTGCGTTCGTTGTCGCAGGGCCGCGCGACTTACACTATGGAATTCAAGCACTACTCCGAAGCGCCGCGTAACGTCGCGGAAGCGATCATCACCAAGCACACCGGTAAAGACGACAAAAAATAATAGGAATGTAAGGAGCTGACTATGGCCAAAGGTAAATTTGAGCGGACCAAACCGCACGTTAACGTGGGCACGATAGGCCACGTTGATCACGGCAAGACCACCCTGACGGCGGCGATCACCACCGTGCTGTCGAAGAAATACGGTGGCGAGGCGAAAGCCTACGACCAGATTGACGCGGCACCGGAAGAAAAGGCGCGCGGCATCACCATCAACACCGCGCACGTCGAGTATGAGAGCGAAAAGCGCCACTACGCCCACGTCGACTGCCCGGGCCACGCCGACTACATCAAGAACATGATCACTGGCGCTGCGCAAATGGACGGCGCCATCCTCGTCGTGTCCGCTGCCGACGGCCCCATGCCGCAAACGCGCGAACACATCCTGCTCGCCCGCCAGGTCGGCGTGCCGTACATCGTCGTCTTCATGAACAAAGCCGACATGGTCGACGACAAAGAGCTGCTCGAACTCGTTGAAATGGAAGTGCGCGAACTGTTGTCCAAATACGACTTCCCGGGCGACGACACCCCTATCATCATCGGCTCCGCCCTGAAAGCCCTCGAAGGCGACAAAGGCGACATGGGCGAAGGCGCCATCTTCAAACTGGCCGAAGCCCTCGACACCTATATTCCTGAGCCCAAGCGCGCGCTGGACGGCGCCTTCCTCATGCCGGTGGAAGACGTATTCTCCATCTCGGGTCGCGGCACCGTCGTCACCGGACGTATTGAGCGCGGCATCGTCAAAGTCGGCGAAGAGATCGAAATCGTCGGCTTAAAGCCCACGCTCAAAACCGTCTGCACCGGCGTGGAAATGTTCCGCAAGCTGCTCGACCAGGGCCAAGCCGGTGATAACGTCGGCGTCCTGCTGCGTGGCACCAAGCGTGAAGAAGTCGAGCGTGGTCAAGTGCTGGCCAAGCCGGCCTCCATCACCCCGCACACCAAATTCACCGCGGAAATCTACGTGCTGAGCAAAGACGAGGGTGGGCGTCACACCCCGTTCTTTGACGGCTACCGTCCGCAGTTTTACTTCAGGACCACCGACGTGACCGGAAGCATCAAGCTGCCGGAAGGCACGGAAATGGTGATGCCTGGAGACAACGTATCGATTACCGTGACGCTGATCCAGCCGATCGCGATGGAAGAAGGACTGCGCTTCGCGATTCGCGAAGGTGGCAGAACGGTCGGCGCAGGCGTCGTCGCTAAAGTTATCGAGTAATCATCAATGGCCGCTTTGAAAAGTTCAAAAATTCGTATCCGCCTGAAGGCGTTCGACTATCGATTGATTGATCAGTCGGCGCTTGAAATCGTGGAAACGGCAAAGCGCACGGGCGCCGTGGTTAAAGGCCCGGTGCCCTTGCCGACACGCAAAGAGCGGTTCGATTTGCTGCGTTCGCCGCACGTTAATAAGACATCGCGCGATCAGCTTGAGATTCGTACGCATTTACGCCTGATGGACATTATTGATCCGACGGACAAAACGGTGGACGCGTTGATGAAGCTTGATTTGCCGGCGGGCGTGGACGTCGAGATCAAGTTGTAAGACATGATGGAGTGCGTGTTGTATAACGCATATGCTGTAAAGAACTGAGTACGGAAATACTGCGCGTTACGGGGAAAACCCCGAACGGGTTTGATTGATAATGAGTGGCCGGTCAATTGCAACTGGCGCCTTTTTAAAAAAGGTATATAAAACATGAACTTAGGACTTGTTGGCCGTAAGGTTGGCATGACCCGCGTGTTTACTGAAGACGGTGATACCGTCCCGGTGACCGTCGTGGACGTGTCGAACAACCGCGTTACCCAGCTCAAAACGCCCGAGATCGACGGCTATGCAGCCGTGCAGGTCACGTTCGGCAAGCGCCGCGCAAGCCGTGTGGTCAAAGCCGCAGCGGGTCATTTCGCCAAAGCGGGTGTTGAAGCGGGTTCTGTGCTGCGTGAATTTCGCGTCGCCGTGGATAAGCTTGGCGAACTCAAACTGGGTGGCATTGTCGGCGTTAATGTATTCCAGGTCGGTCAGATGGTTGACGTCACTGGCATTACGCTGGGCAAGGGTTTTCAGGGCGTTATCAAGCGCCACCACTTCTCGTCAAATCGTGCGTCCCACGGTAACTCGCGCTCGCATAACTCGCCTGGCTCTATCGGTATGGCGCAGGATCCCGGCCGCGTATTTCCCGGCAAGAAAATGGCCGGGCACTTGGGTGCGGATAAACGCACTTCGCAGAGCCTGCAAATTGTGCGCATTGACGAAGCGCGTCAGCTGCTGCTGATCCGCGGTGCGATTCCCGGTTCGCGTGGTGGCGATGTGATGGTTTTGCCAGCCAAGCGCGTGAAGAAGGTAGTGGTGAAGAAAGCCGCCGCTCCCGCTGCGAACGCTAAGAAGTAAGGGCGGAATAAGACATGGAACTTAACCTGATAGACGATCAAGGCAAGGCGACGGCGAAAGTAGCCGCGTCGGACAACGCCTTTGGCCGCGAATTTAACGAAGCGCTGGTGCATCAACTGGTGACGGCGTATTTGGCGAATGGCCGCAGCGGCACTCGTGCGCAGAAAGATCGCGGCGAAGTGAAGCACTCGACCAAGAAGCCGTTCCGCCAAAAAGGCACGGGCCGTGCACGTGCCGGTATGACGTCCAGTCCGTTGTGGCGTGGCGGTGGCCGGATTTTTCCGAACCGTCCGGATGAGAATTTCACCCAGAAGCTGAACCGGAAAATGTACCGTGCGGGCGTATGCGCGATCCTGTCACAGCTCGCGCGTGAGGACCGGCTGGTGGTAGTGGATACGTTCACGTTGAGCGCGCCCAAGACCAAATTGCTGGTCGAGAAATTGAAGGGCATGGGTTTTGATGACGTGCTGATCATTACCGATGTATTGGATGACAATCTGCGGTTGTCCGCGCGTAACTTGCACCATGTGAGCGTGGCTTCCGTGAGCGAAGCGGATCCGGTGACGCTGATTCGTCATGAAAAAATCGTGGTGACCAAGAGCGCGATTGCCAAAATCGAGGAGATGCTGGCATGAAAGCCTACAGTCAGGAACGATTGATGCAAGTATTGCTGGCACCCGTGGTGTCGGAGAAAAGTACTTTCGTCGGCGAAAAGAACAATCAGTTCGTGTTTCGCGTGACGCCCGATGCCACCAAGCCTGAGATCAAGGCGGCGGTTGAATTGTTGTTCAGCCCGAAAGACAAAAAGCTGGAAGTTGAAGGTGTCCGCATCGTCAACGTCAAGGGCAAGGAAAAGCGCATGGGTAAGTTTTCGGGGCGGCGCGCGAGCTGGAAAAAAGCTTACGTGTGTCTGAAAGCCGGTCAGGACATCAATTTTGCTGAAGGGGAGAACAAGTAATGTTAGTTAAAGTTAAACCGACTTCTCCCGGTCGTCGTGGATTAGTCAAAGTTGTGACGCCGGGTCTGCACAAAGGCAAGCCAGTCGCCAGTCTACTCGACAGTCAGTCCAAGAAGGCGGGACGCAACCAACATGGCCGCATCACCATGCGTCATCAAGGCGGCGGCCACAAGCAGCACTATCGCATCATCGATTTCCGTCGTAACAAAGACGGCATCATCGCTAAAGTCGAACGCATTGAATACGATCCGAATCGCAGCGCGCACTTGGCGTTGTTGTGCTATGCCGACGGCGAACGTACTTACATTATCGCGACCAAGGGTTTGGCCGCAGGCGCACAAGTGGTGTCGGGTTCTGAAGCGCCGATCAAGGCAGGCAATGCTTTGCCGCTGCGCAATGTGCCCGTGGGTAGCACGATTTGCTGTGTGGAGATGATGCCGGGCAAAGGCGCCCAAATGGCCCGTTCTGCGGGTACGTCGGTTCAATTGCTGGCGCGCGAAGGCGACTACGCGCAATTGCGTTTGCGCTCGGGCGAGATTCGCAAGGTCCACGTGAACTGCCGCGCGACCATAGGCGAAGTTGGCAACGAAGAGCATTCGCTCGAATCCATCGGCAAGGCAGGGCGTGTGCGTTGGCGCGGTGTGCGTCCGACGGTGCGCGGCGTTGCGATGAACCCGATTGACCATCCGCACGGTGGTGGCGAAGGCAGAACCGCGGCAGCGCAGGCACCGGTCAGTCCCTGGGGTGTGATGTGTAAGGGTTACAAGACCCGCAAGGTCAAACGCACGAACAGCATGATTGTTCGCCGGCGTAATTCCAAAGCCTCGGCCTAGTCCGGAACAGGAATAAGGAAAAACTATGGCACGTTCGATTAAGAAGGGCCCGTTTGTCGATCACCATCTGATGCAGAAGGTGGAGACGGCCCGCGCCGCATCCGACAAACGTCCGATAAAAACGTGGTCGCGCCGTTCCACGGTGCTGCCGGATTTTATCGGCCTGACGATTGCGGTACATAACGGCAAGCAGCACATCCCGGTGTATATCACCGAGAACATGGTTGGGCATAAGCTGGGCGAGTTTTCGCACACGCGTACGTTCAAAGGTCACTCCAAGTCGGGTGGGGCGACGGCGGACAAAAAATCCGCACCAACGCCTGCGGCCAAATAACTGGTCAAGTCAGCGGAGAACAGCATGCAAACAACAGCAAAACTGCGCGGTGTCCGACTGTCGGCCCAAAAGGGTCGTCTGGTCGCTGACATGGTTCGCGGACAGGCGGTGGAGAATGCGCTCAATATTCTTCAGTTTTCGCCCAAAAAAGGCGCCACCATTATCCGCAAAGTGCTCGAGTCGGCGATTGCCAATGCCGAGCACAATGATGGCGCGGATATTGATGAACTTAAAATTACCACCATATTGGTGGAGAAGGGTCCCGTGCTGAAGCGTTTTCATGCGCGCGCCAAAGGTCGCGGAATGCAGGTTCTCAAGCATTCGTGCCATATTTATCTGACAGTTGGCGACGGAAGGAACTAGTCATGGGTCAAAAAATTCATCCGACAGGATTTCGCCTTGCCGTCACGCGCGACTGGTCTTCTCGCTGGTATGCCAATAGCAGGAATTTCCCGGGCATGCTGCTGGAAGATCTGAAGGTTCGCGAGTACCTCAAGCAAAAGCTTTCGCATGCGGCGGTATCGCGTGTGGTGATCGAGCGTCCGGCGAAAAATGCCCGGATTACGATATACAGCGCTCGTCCTGGTGTCGTCATCGGCAAGAAAGGCGAGGATATCGAATCGCTGAAGGCCGCATTGCAAAAAATGCTTCACGTGCCGGTGCATGTCAATATCGAAGAAGTTCGAAAGCCCGAACTCGATGCGCAATTGATTGCTGATTCCATTTCGCAGCAGCTGCAAAAGCGTATCATGTTCCGCCGCGCCATGAAGCGCGCAATCACCAACGCCATGCGTCTGGGCGCGCAAGGTATCAAGATCATGAGCGCGGGCCGCTTGAATGGTATCGAAATTGCCCGCACGGAGTGGTATCGCGAAGGCCGCGTGCCGCTGCATACGTTGCGCGCGGGCATTCAGTACGGTGTTGCAGAAGCCAAAACGACCTACGGCATCATTGGAATCAAGGTGTGGGTCTATCAAGGCGAAATGTTAGGCAAGAACGAGCAGCCTGCAGGAGTGCCGGGCGGTGCGCCGTCCGATACTCCGCCGCCTGCTAGAAAACCGCGTAAGCCAGGAGTGAAGCGTGCTACAGCCATCCAGACGTAAGTACCGTAAAGAACAAAAGGGTCGCAATAAAGGTATTGCGACCCGTGGCGCCAAAGTAAGCTTTGGCGACTTTGGGCTGAAAGCAATTGGGCGTGGCCGTTTGACCGCGCGCCAAATCGAAGCCGCTCGCCGTGCGATGACACGCCATATCAAGCGCGGCGGTCGTATCTGGATACGCATCTTCCCGGACAAGCCTATCTCACGTAAGCCGGCCGAAGTTCGTATGGGAAATGGTAAGGGGAACCCGGAGTACTGGGTCGCCGAGATTCAGCCCGGTAAAGTGCTGTACGAAATGGATGGTGTTAACGAAGTGACTGCGAAAGAGGCTTTCCGGCTGGCAGCGGCTAAGTTGCCGATAGCAACCACGTTTGTGCATCGTCAGGTCGGAGGTTAAGTCATGAAAGCAAGCGAATTACGTGGCAAATCGGTTGATGAATTGAAGCAGGAATTGCAGTCGCTGTTGAAGGCGCAGTTTTCGCTGCGCATGCAAAAAGCGACGCAGCAGCTTGCGAATACGAGTCAGATTGGCAGGACGAGACGTGATATTTCGCGTGTACGCACCGTGCTGACACAAAAAGAAATGAGTAAAACAGTATGAGCGAAATCGGCAACAATCTCGCCAATAAGCGAACCCTGACTGGCCGCGTGGTCAGCGACAAGATGGACAAGACCGTCACTGTTTTAGTTGAGCGACGCGTGAAACACGAGCTATATGGGAAATTCATTACGCGCTCCAAGAAATATCATGCGCATGATGAGAAAAACGAATTTCACGAAGGTGATACGGTCATCATCGAAGAGTGTCGCCCGCTGGCAAAAACCAAGACCTGGCGCGTGATCACCCTAGTCGAAAAGGCCCGTGCCGTATAGGGGGCTGGTCATTTGCTTGGAATATTGATTTGCAAGATTGCATTTTTCAGTTATAATTAACGGTTTACATAGTCCGGGTTTCTGCCGATAGTCAGTCAGCAGAATAAAGGCCCGGACGTATCAGCCCCTACGGGCCTCAATACTGATCCGGTGCTTCGGGAAACCGGCCTTCGGATCAAGTTGAGGAAGAAGTTAAAGCGAGAAGCGAACATGATTCAGATGCAATCCGTATTGGATGTTGCTGACAACACCGGTGCTCGTTCTGTTATGTGCATCAAGGTGCTGGGCGGATCGAAGCGGCGTTACGCGGGTATCGGCGATGTGATTAAAGTCAGCATCAAGGATGCGGCGCCTCGCGGCCGTGTGAAAAAGGGCGAGGTTTATGATGCTGTTGTGGTTCGCACCGCCAAGGGCGTGCGTCGCGCAGATGGCTCGCTGGTGAAATTCGATTCAAATGCCGCGGTGCTATTGAATGCGAAGCTGGAGCCGATCGGCACGCGCATTTTCGGGCCGGTGACGCGTGAGTTGCGTACCGAGCGTTTCATGAAAATCGTGTCGCTAGCTCCCGAAGTGATTTGAGGAACGTCAGATGAACAAGATCAAGAAGGGTGACGACGTTATCGTCATCACGGGGCGCGACAAGGGTAAGCGGGGCACTGTTCTACGCTTGGTCGACGATAGTCATGTGCTGGTCGAGGGCGCGAACAAGGTGAAGAAGCACGAGCGTCCGAACCCGATGAAGAATACAACGGGCGGCATTATTGAGAAGGAAATGCCGTTGCATATATCGAATATTGCGCTGTTCAATCCTGCCACGCAAAAAGCGGACCGTGTCGGCATTCGGGTCATGGAAAGCGGTAAACGTGTGCGGTACTTCAAGTCCAATAGCGAAGTGGTTGACGTATGAGCGAAAAGAACGCAAAAAGCGAAGAGAAGAAGGCGAAGCCTGTGCGCGAGGCCAAAGTGGCTAAAGAGCCCAAGGGCGGCAAAGGCGAGAAGGGCGGCGCCAAGTCTTCGTCTAAAGAGGGGGGTGCTGTCAAGGCTGCCCCCAGGGCGGATGCGAAGCCTGCGGGCCCTTCGCGTTTGCATGCCTTTTATCGCGACACAGTGGTGAAGGATCTGACGCAGAAATTCGGCTACAAGTCCGTGATGCAGGTGCCGCGTATCGACAAGATCGTGCTCAACATGGGCGTGGGCGAGGCGGTGGCAGACAAAAAAATCATGGACAATGCGGTTTCGGATATGACCAAAATTGCCGGTCAGAAGCCGCTGGTGACTAAGTCGCGCAAGGCTATTGCCTCATTCAAGATTCGTGAAAACTATCCGATCGGCTGTAAAGTTACATTGCGCGGCACGCGCATGTATGATTTTCTCGACCGTCTGGTGAATGTCGCGATGCCGCGTATTCGTGATTTCCGCGGCATTTCAGCCCGCAGTTTTGACGGGATGGGTAACTACAACATGGGCGTCAAAGAGCAGATCATTTTTCCCGAAATCGAGTATGACAAGATTGATGCGATTCGCGGTATGAATATCACGATTTCGACCACGGCCAAGACAGATGATGAAGCAAGGTCGCTGCTGGCGGCGTTCAAATTTCCGTTCAGGAACTGAGAGAAACCTATGGCCAAGAAGTCAGTGATCAATCGTAACGACAAGCGGCGCGAGACGGTGAAGAAATTCGCCGCGAAACGCAAAACATTGCAGGATGCGGCAAACAATCAAGCTTTGTCTTCGGAAGATCGGTATGAAGCGCGTTTGAAGCTGCAGAAATTGCCGCGCGATGCAAGTCCGGTGCGGGTGCGTAATCGTTGCGCGCTGACCGGGCGTCCGCGGGGGGTATTTAGTAAATTTGGGCTGGCGCGCGGGAAGTTGCGTGATATCGCGATGCGTGGGGAAGTTCCCGGCATCATCAAGGCGAGCTGGTAATCGTAGTATTCGTAATATTCGTAATAAATTCGTAGCTGGTGAGTGTTTAATACCAGGATGCAGGAGAAGATTGCATGAGTATGAGTGATCCGGTCGCCGATATGCTAACGCGCATTCGTAATGCGCAGCAGTCGGAGAAGCAATCGGTAGCGATGCCGACGAGCAAGCTGAAGGCTGCTATAGCCAAAGTTCTCAAAGACGAAGGCTACATCGAGGATTTTGCCGTCCGCAATCAGGATGGCAAGTCGCATTTGGATATCAGTCTGAAGTATTACGCTGGTCGCCCGGTCATCGAAAAGATCGAGCGCGTCAGCCGACCAGGGCTGCGTATCTACAAGCCGAGCACGCAAATACCGGTCGTCATGAACGGTCTTGGTGTGGCGATCGTATCGACTTCCAAAGGTGTAATGACTGATCGCAAGGCGCGTGGCATGGGCGTTGGCGGTGAAGTACTTTGCATCGTGGCCTGATCGGGAACGGAGTAGCTAATGTCCAGAGTTGCAAATAATCCTGTGATCATCCCCGAAAAGGTGGATGTCACGCTCAGCGCCACGGAAATATCTGTCAAGGGTCCGTTGGGTGTGTTGTCACAAAAGCTTTCCAGCGAGGTGCAGATATCGCGTGTGGAAAACCGCCTTGAGTTCAAGATGAGCGAGAGCTCTGGCCGAGCCAATGCGATGTCGGGCACTTTTCGTGCGCTGGTGTCCAATATGGTGACTGGCGTGTCCAAGGGGTTTGAGAAAAAACTCGCGCTGGTCGGCGTCGGTTATCGTGCGCAAGCCCAAGGGGACAAGCTTAATTTGACGCTCGGATTTTCTCATCCGGTTGTGCATCAGTTGCCGAGTGGCGTCAAAGCAGAGACGCCAACACAAACAGAGATAATTATTAAAGGCGCAGACCGCCAGCAGGTTGGGCAGGTTGCGGCTGATATTCGCGCCTATCGCAGTCCCGAGCCGTATAAGGGCAAGGGTGTGCGCTATGTGGGTGAGCAGATTGTGCTCAAAGAAACCAAGAAGAAGTAGGCGGGTAGGAGTCAAGTAAGCCATGATAGAAAAGAAACAATCTCGTTTGCGCCGCTCGCGCCGGACACGCGCGAAAATAGCCGAACTCAAGGTCGTGCGGCTGACGGTAAACCGGTCGAACACGCATATCTATGCGCAGGTTATCGACGCGTCGGGCGGCAAAGTGCTCGCCAGCGCATCGTCTGCGGAAAAAGCACTGCGGGCGGAGCTGAAGAATGGCGGCAACATCAAGGCGGCTGCCGTCATTGGCAAGCTGATTGCCGAGAAAGCGATAAAAGCAGGTGTCGAAACCGTAGCATTCGACCGCTCGGGTTACCGTTTTCATGGCCGCGTCAAAGCGCTGGCTGAAGCCGCGCGCGAAGCCGGCCTCAAGTTTTAGGATCAGGATTCCCTATGGCGAAAATGCAAGCATCAAAAATGCAGACCGGTAATGAAGAGCGGGGCGATGGTCTGCGAGAAAAAATGGTGGCCATTAATCGAGTCACCAAGGTGGTGAAAGGCGGCCGCATCATGGGTTTTGCCGCCTTGACCGTGGTAGGTGACGGCGATGGCAGCATCGGTATGGGCAAAGGCAAGTCGCGTGAGGTGCCGGTAGCAGTGCAAAAGGCGATGGAAGAAGCGCGCCGCAAAATGGTCAAGGTGCAGCTCCGGAATGGTACCTTGCAGCATACGGTCATTGGCCGTCACGGCGCGGCACGGGTGTTTATGCAACCGGCGTCTGAAGGCACGGGCATTATTGCCGGCGGCCCGATGCGCGCAGTGCTGGAGGTGATGGGCGTGACCAACATCCTGGCGAAGTGCATGGGCTCGACCAACCCGTATAACGTGGTTCGCGCCACGATCGACGGATTGACAAGAATGAATACGCCCGCTGAGATTGCCGCCAAGCGTGGTAAATCAGTGGAAGAGATCACGGGTTAAGGCGGGGAAACGTTTATGACGGATGCCAAGAAAATAAAAGTAACGTTGGTCAGAAGCCTGATCGGCACCAAAGGTGATCACCGTATGTGCGTGCGCGGTCTCGGACTGCGCCGCATCAATCATTCGGTGGAAGTCATTGATACGCCAGCGAATCGCGGCATGATCAACAAAGTATTGTATCTGGTGAAGGTCGGCTAAATTCCGGCTAGATGTCGAATATGGCTCAACGTGTCATCCAAGGGTTCTAAAGGTTAATTCATGCGACTGAATACGATTAAACCGGCCACAGGTTCCAAACACGCGAACAAGCGCGTTGGGCGCGGCACGGGTTGCGGATTGGGAAAAACCGCGGGGCGTGGCCATAAAGGCCAAAAAGCGCGCGCGGGTGGTTATCACAAAGTGGGCTTCGAGGGCGGCCAAATGCCGCTGCATCGTCGTTTGCCGAAGCGTGGGTTTCAGTCGCCCATGGCTGGAGATACTGCGGAGGTGCGTCTGGGTGATATTCAGAAATTGAGCGCCGATACGATTGATCTCGCAGTGCTCAAGGCAGCGGGGCTCGCGCCCATAGCGGCCATCCGCGCGAAAGTGATATTTGCGGGTTCCATAGAACGCAAAGTCGTGTTGAAGGGTTTGCGTGTGACCAAAGGCGCGCGCGCTGCTATTGAAAAGGCGGGTGGCAGCATTGAGCTGCCGGCAGCCAAAGCGCAGGCCTGACAGGTTTGATGGGTAATATAGGATCCAATCTTGGCCGTTAACGAATCCATGCTGGCGTCTGGAAAACTGGGCGACTTGAAACGTCGCTTCCTGTTTTTGCTTGGCGCGTTGATCGTATACCGTATCGGGTCGTTTATCCCCGTTCCCGGTATTGATCAGATGGAGCTCGCCAATCTGTTTAATCAACAGAAGGGCGGCATCCTGAGCATGTTTGACATGTTTTCGGGCGGTGCGTTGTCGCGGTTTTCGCTGTTTGCACTGGGCATAATGCCGTATATATCGGCTTCGATCATCATGCAGTTGATGACGGTGGCCTCCCCCACGCTGGAAGCGCTCAAGAAAGAGGGCGAATCCGGTAGGCGCAAGATTACGCAATACACCCGTTACGGCACGGCCGGACTGGCGTTGTTTCAGAGCATGGCGATTGCGATTTCGTTGGAGTCGCAGCGTGGATTGGTGGTAGATCCCGGGTTAGTGTTTCGAATCACTGCGATGGTGACATTAACCACTGGAACTATGTTTTTGATGTGGCTGGGCGAGCAAATTACCGAG
>CANIID010000080.1 GCA_947467315.1 Betaproteobacteria bacterium
GGCTGGTTCAGCACGGTGGCGCACGAGTCCGAAAGCGGCATGTATAACCGGCAAGTGGGCATGTCCTTCCGCTGGGGCATGAGTTGGTTTATTTTTTCCGAAGTGATGTTCTTCGCCGCCTTCTTCGGCGCGCTGGGTTACATGCGCTTGTATTCGGTGCCGGACCTCGGCACGCTCGAACACCAGCAACTGATGTGGCCCGGCTTCAAGGGTGACTGGCCCACCGCAGGCCCGCACTTCAAACCCGGCGATTTCACGCCCATGGGCGCGTGGGGCATTCCCGCGATCAACACCGCGTTGCTGCTGACCTCCGGCATCACCATCACCATCGCGCACTGGGGTTTGCTGAAGAAAAACCGCGCGCAACTGATCTGGGGGCTGGCCGCCACCATCGCGCTGGGCATGATCTTCCTCGGCTTCCAGATTTACGAATACTCGCACGCGTATTCGGAAATGAATCTCAAGTTGACCAGCGGCGCGTACGGCTCGACGTTTTATATGCTGACCGGCTTTCACGGCTTTCACGTGACGGTGGGCACCATCATGCTGTGGGTGATTTTGTTCCGCAGCGTCGCCGGGCACTTCACGCCTGAAAACCACTTTGGTTTTGAAGGCGTGGCCTGGTACTGGCACTTCGTGGACGTGGTATGGGTGCTGCTGTTTGTGCTGGTGTATATACTCTAGCCCGCGCCGGCGATTCCGCAAAAAAAGCCGCACCCTCGGGTGCGGCTTTTTTTCTCCGGCGCCGGTGCCCGACGTCTACAGTTTGCCGGTGATAAAGCCGAAATGTATTCCCAACATCAACAATATAAACAACGTGACCGACAGCGCCACGCGCACGGTCAGCGCGCGCACCATGCGCTCGCTCGATCCGTGATCCTTAAGCATGAAATAGGCCGCCGAGCCCAGGCTGTAAAGGATGAACACGAGGAAAAGTATCACAATATATTTCATCGACGCAGTGTAATCCAAGGCCACTGGGAGCGCCATTGAGTAGCGCGCGTATTCAATTCAGGCCCGCCGCATGGGCCACGCTGGCCACATTTTCCGCCGTGGCGCTGACCGTGGCGCTGGGTTTCTGGCAGTTGGGCCGCGCCGATACCAAACAGGCGCTGCAAGCGCGCATCGACAATTTCGCGAAACAGCCGCCTATTGTGATCGGCGGCGCTGCGCTGAATACGGACGAGGTGCTGCTGCGTCACGTCGAAGCGCGCGGCCGGTTTGAGCTGCGCCATGAGGTCTACATCGACAATCGCCACTACAAACACCAGCCGGGTTATTACGTGTACATGCCGTTGCGCGTGGCGGGAAGCGAAAAAGTCGTGCTGGTCAATCGCGGCTGGATCGCCGCCGGCGCCGAACGCAATCGCACGCCGCCGGTCAAAACTCCGGAAGGCGAGGTGGTGGTGCGTGGCACCGCCGTGCCGTCCAGCGAACGGTTTCTGGAACTGTCGAGCCAGGTCGCCGAAGGCCGTGTCTGGCAAAATATGGTGCTGGAGCGCTACCGGCAGGCGACAAAACTGGATCTGCAACCCATCATTCTTCAACAGACCGAGCTTGCCGGCGCACCGGACGACGGCTTGATCCGCGACTGGCCGCCGGTGGATTTGAAGCGCAATACCCATCTCGCGTACGCCGTGCAGTGGTTCGCGCTGGCGGCGGCAATATTTATCTATTACCTGGTTATCAATGTCCGCAGAAAATCCAACACCGTCGGCTGATTCAGAGCGCGGCGAACAACGCAAGAGCCGGCGCATGCTGCTGATCGTGGGGGCAGTGTGTGTTGCGCCTTTTATCGCGTCGTGGGCGCTGTATTTCTTTTGGCAGCCTTCCGGACGTATCAACTACGGCGAGCTGGTTGCGGACGTGACGGTGCCCAAGGGCGCGCTGGCGTCGCCCGCCAGCGCCAAGCCGTTTGATTTTGCGCAGGTCTACGGGCGCTGGGTATTTGTCACGGTGGATTCCGGCGCGTGCGATGACTATTGCCAGAAAAAGCTGTGGAAAATGCGCCAGGTGCGTTTGACCCAGGGCAAGTACCTGGAGCGCATCGAACGCGTGTGGCTGTTAAGCGATAGCCAAAGCGTGGCCGCTACGCTCATCAAGGAATATGACGGCATGTGGATCGCCAACGCGCAGGGCCATGCGGTGTTGAAATCGTTTCCGTCGCGCGAGGTGCAGCGTGATCACATTTACCTGGTCGATCCGCTGGGCAACGTGGTGCTGCGCTATCCCAAGGACGCCGATCCCACGCGCATGAAAAAAGACCTTGAGCGTTTGCTCAAAGTGTCGCGCATCGGCTAAATAGGGTAAGTAATTGTTTAAAAAGATAATTTACTTCGCCGCCGTGTTCACGTTCGCGGTCGTGGTGGTGGGCGCGTTTGTGCGCTTGACCAATGCCGGTTTGGGCTGTCCCGACTGGCCGGGTTGTTATGGTCAGCTTACGCCCGTGCATGCCGCGCACGACATCGCCAAAGCCGTGGCCGAACAAGGCGGCACGCATGGGCCGGTGTCGATCCAGAAAGCGTGGCACGAAATGTTTCACCGCTATCTTGCGGGCACGTTGGGACTATTGATCCTGTGCATTGCGGTGATGGCTTGGGTGCAACGCGCGCGGATTCAACAGTCTCCCTGGCTCGCCAGCGCGCTGCTGGTGCTGGTGATGTTTCAGGCCGCGCTGGGCATGTGGACCGTCACCCTGCTGTTGAAACCGGTGATCGTGACCCTGCATTTGCTCGGCGGCATGGCGACGCTGGCGCTGCTGACGTGGCTGGCGTTGCGCCAAACACAACGGTCCGCGCCGGGCGCCGGTGCCGCGCGACTGCGACCGTGGGCGATGCTGGGGCTGGCGTTGCTGGTGGCGCAAATCGCGCTCGGTGGTTGGGTTAGCACCAACTACGCCGCGCTGGCGTGCATCGATCTGCCCACCTGCCACGGCGAGTGGATGCCGAAAATGGATTTCCAGCACGGCTTTCAGTTGCTGCGCGAACTCGGCCAAACCGCCGCCGGCGACAAATTGAGCTACGACGCGCTGACCGCGATCCACTGGACGCATCGCGTGGGCGCGGTGGTGGTCACAAGTTACCTGGCGTGGCTGGCGTGGTGCGCAGCGCGAGTGGCTGGTCTGCGTGCTGTCGCTATGGCCATAGCCGTGCTGCTGGTGCTACAGGTGTCGCTGGGCATCGGTAACATCCTGACCGGGCTTAAACTGGCGGTCGCCGTGGCGCACAATGCCGGCGCGGCGCTGTTACTGGTGGCGCTGGTGGTGCTAAACTCCGCGCTTTCTCCGCCGTCCACAAGGCCGAAACCGTGATGTCTACCGCCGCCGCCGGGCAAACCACCAGTTCCCGCATATATCAGTTCTACCAACTCACCAAGCCGCGCGTGGTGTCGCTGATCGTGTTCACCGCCATCATCGGCATGTTGCTCGCGGTGCCGGGCATGGTGGCGCTGCAACCGTTCCTTGCGGGCACCGTCGGCATCGCGCTGGTGGCAGGCGCCGCTGCGGCGATGAACTGCCTGGTCGAACAAAAAATAGACGCGATCATGGCGCGCACCCGCGCCCGTCCATTGCCGCTCGGACAACTCAATTCGATGCAGACGTTGATCTTTGCCAGCATCGTCGGCGGCATCGGCCTCGCGGTGCTGTATTTCTGGGTCAACGCGCTGACTATGTGGCTGACGTTGGCGACCTTTGTCGGTTACGCGGTGATCTACACCGTGATTCTCAAACCCATGACGCCGCAAAATATCGTCATCGGCGGCGCGTCGGGCGCCATGCCACCGGTGCTGGGTTGGGCCGCGATGACCGGGGAGGTTACTGCTGAAGCACTGACGCTGTTCCTGATTATCTTTGCCTGGACGCCGCCGCATTTCTGGGCGCTGGCGCTGTACCGCCGCGAGGAATACGCCAAGGCCGGCGTGCCCATGCTGCCGGTGACGCACGGCGAGAAATTTACCCGGCTCAATGTGCTGCTCTACACCATCATCCTGGTGGCGTGCTCGGTGCTGCCGTTCGCGGTGAAACTGTCCGGCCTGATTTACCTGGTGTCGGCGCTGGCGCTGGGCGCGGGCTTCATGGGGTACGCGATTAAAATCTATCGCAATTACAGCGATGCACTGGCGCGGCGTACTTTTCGTTTCTCGATCATTTATCTCACTGCGCTGTTTGCCGCGCTGTTGATCGACCACTACCTGCGTATCACGCTGTAACGGCATCATGAGATTCATCGCGGCAGCCGCTCTTGCCTTGCTACTCGGCGCCGCGGGTTGCGGGCCGCAGCCGTCGCAACAACCCAAGTTTCAACTCACCGATGTCACCGGCGCCAACTTCGGCAAGACGCTGACGCTCACCGATCACACCGGCAAGCCACGCACGCTGGCGGATTTTCAGGGAAAGGTGGTGGTGGTTTTTTTCGGCTTTACCCAATGCCCGGATGTGTGCCCGACCACCCTCGGCGAAATGGCCAAGGTGGTCAAGGAGCTCGGCGCTGACGGCGGCAAGGTTCAAGTGCTGTTCGTCTCGGTAGACCCGGAGCGCGACACGCGCGAATTGCTCAAACAATACGTCACCGCGTTTCATCCGTCGTTTCTCGGACTGTCCGGCGATGCTGAGGCGACCAAGGTTGCGGCAAAAGAGTTCAAGGTCTACGTGCAAAAGCAGCCGGCGGCGAAGAGTGATAAGGGTGATAAGAGCGGGAGCTACAGCGTCGACCACTCCGCCGGCACGTTTATTCTCGATCAACAGGGGCGGCTGCGGCTGTTCGCGCAATACGGCGTGGGCGCGCCGGCATTGCTCAACGACATCAAAACCCTGCTGAAACAAGCGAGCTGATCTGTCGGCGTTGAAGTTTGACGACAAAAAAATCCCGGCACAGGCCGGGATTTTTTTTGCGGATGCGTGACAGCTTACGCAGCCATCGATCCCTTCATTTTCTGCAAAGCCTTGCTTTCGATTTGACGTATGCGTTCGGCTGACACGCCGAATTCGTCGGCCAGATCATGCAGCGTGGCCGGGTCTTTTTCGGTGAGCCAGCGCGCTTCGATAATGCGGCGGCTGCGTGCATCGAGATTACTCAGCGCGTTAGTGAGCCCTTCGCTGCGCAGACGCGCGTTTTGCGCCTGCTCGATGATAACGCCGGGTTCGGCGTCTTCGGCGGCGAGATAAGTGATCGGACCGTAGGTGTTGTCGTCATCATCCGCGCCGCCGGGTTCGAGCGCGACATCCTGCCCGCCGAGACGGGTTTCCATTTCCACCACTTCTTCGGGCTTGACGCCGAGTTGTTTGGCAATGACTTTCACGTCCTCGCTGCCCAGCGTATTCAGGCCCGGCTTCATGCTGCGCAGATTAAAAAACAGTTTGCGCTGCGCCTTGGTGGTGGCGATTTTGACGATGCGCCAGTTGCGCAAAATATATTCGTGCATCTCCGCGCGGATCCAATGCACGGCAAACGACACCAGTCGTACGCCGCGTTCCGGATCGAAACGCTTCACCGCCTTCATCAGGCCGATGTTGCCTTCCTGGATCAGGTCCGCCTGCGGCAGGCCGTAACCCATGTAGCCGCGCGCGATCGACACCACCACGCGCAAGTGCGACACCACCAACTCGCGTGCGGCATCGAGATCGCCGCTGTCACGAAAGCGGCGCGCGTAGCCCGTCTCCTGCTCCTGTGTGAGGAAAGCAAAGCGACTGACTGACTGGATATACGTATCCAGACTGCCCCCGGCTGATGGCATCGGTAACGCTATGGACATGGTTGTCATACGGTCTCCCATTTACTCCTGACTGCGGCTTCTGGCTGCCGTTGCTATGTTAGCACTCTTGCAATGAGAGTGCCAAACGGCGCGGAAGTTCCAGGGATAGGGTTGTAAAAATATCACATAAAAACAATAACTTATGTATTCTTCCGATCCGGCGCTGACGGGCACCGTTACCCAACTGAGCCTACTCCGGGCGGATGCCAGCGCTCTTGACGACCTTTGCCCACTTTGCCGACTCCGCCTGCATGAAGGCTGCGAATTCCGCCGGCGTGCTGCCGGCCAGTTCCATGCCCTCGGTGGCCACGCGTGCGCGGATGGACTGAATTTGCAGTATCGCCACCACTTCAGCGTGCAGCCGCGTCACGATTTCCGCTGGGGTTCCCGCCGGCGCAAGCATGCCGTACCAGGCCGACGATTCGTATCCGGCCACGCCGGCCTCGGCGATGGTCGGCACCTCGGGCAGGATCGTGATGCGCTGCGTGGTCGAAATCCCCAGCGTGCGCAATCGTCCGGTACGCACGTGCGGCAGTACGCCCACGATGGTCGTCGCCATCGCCGAGACGCGGCCCGACGCCAGATCAATGATGCCCGGCCCGGGCCCCTTGTACGGTATATGCCCCATGCGCGTCTGCGTCAGAAACAAAAAAAGCTCCATCGCCAGATGCGTATTGGAACCCGCCCCCGACGACGCGAACAGCACCTCGCCGGGCCGCGCCTTCGCCAGCGCGATGAGCTGCTGCACCGACGTCACCGGCACGGAAGGATGCACCACCAGCAGATTGGCGGCAATCGCGGTACGGGTAATGGGCGCCAAGTCGCGCGGCGCATCGTAGGGCAGCTTTCTGAACATCGACGGGTTGATGGCAATCGCAGGCACCGCCATCAGCAGCGTGTAACCATCGGGCGCCGCCTTCGCCACCAGATCGGTGCCGATGATGGTGGAAGCCCCTGCGCGATTTTCCACCACCACCTGCTGGCCAAAGCGCTCGGAGAGCGGTTGCGCGATCATCCGCGCCACCAGATCGCCGCCACTGCCGCTGGACGTGGGCACGATGACGCGCAGCGGCCGCGCGGGATAACTCTGTGAACACACCGGCGCGACCGTGAAACCGAAACCCGCAATGATGCAGACGGCCATTCGCTGAAACGCACGCATGACGACTCCTCGGGCTGAGTTGAGCAAAATTGACATCGACTCCAGCTACCATCATACAACGCACCTCCCGTATGTTGCCGTCACGGGAAATTTGTCGAATTGACCGCCAGCCGTGCGGCGGCTACATTGGCGGCTATGCAATAGCTGTGCTTGAAATTCCCAAGCCCTTTACGCGATGGATTACGCAATGTGCCCATTGTTACCCCGTCGCGCCAAAGTCGGCAAACCGGAAGAGGAGCGAGTATGGAGGTTACAGAAACCATCAGCATAGTGCCGACCGCTGCGGTGCTCGGCGCCGAGGTGTGCGGCGTGGATCTCGCGCATCTGGCGGACGATGCGTTTCGCCGCATCGATGCAGCGTTAAGCCAGTATGGCATGCTCTTCATTCGCAATCAGGACATTACCGTCGAGCAGCAGATCGCTTTTGCCAAACGCTTTGGCGGCGTGGAGCCGAACGTCAATCAGCAAGCGTGTCTTCCCGGCTATCCGGAAGTGCTTGTCGTATCGAACGTTAGGGAAAACGGTCGATTGATTGGCGTTTCCGACGCGGGGATCACTTGGCATACAGACCAGTCTTCTTATCCACGTCCGCCGCGTTGCTCGGTGCTCTACGCCAAGGAGGTTCCGGTTGCCGATGACGGAACCGTTTTGGGCGACACCATATTTTCCAGCGCGGCAGCGGCCTACGACGCGCTGCCCGGCGAGATCAAAACGCGCTTGCAGGGCAGACGGGCGAGCCACAGTTACATGGGGCGCTTGCTGGCGCGCAAAAAAGCGGTGGGGCTGACCCGCGAGATTCCGGCGGATCACGCGCAGAAAATGCCGCTCATGTGGCACCCGTTGTTTCGCACGCATCCGGTCACGGGGCGTAAATCCATTTACGTGACCGAAGGGGAATGCACGTCCATCGAGGGCATACCGGACGACGAAGCGCTGGCGCTGATTGCGCAACTACACCAGCTCGTGACCGAGCCCCGATTCCACTATCGCCATCGATGGCAGCGCGGCGACGTCATTATGTGGGACAACTGCACCTGCCAGCATCTTGCGGTGCGTGATTACCAAGAGGATCAGCGGCGGCTCATGTACCGCGTTTCGGTTGACGGGTCGGTCCCGTTTTAGCGCATCACACCATGCGCCCTGTACACGCGATGATCGTGCTGGGGGCGAACTTGCTGTTGCCGTTGATTGGTATCGCGGCAGAATCGCCGTCATATCCTTCCAGGCCGGTGCGCGTGCTGATGCCGTTTCCGCCCGGCGGCGGCACCGACCTCATCGGCAGAATGCTCGCCCAGCGCTTCGCCAGGGCATTTGGCCAACCCTTCATCGGCGACAATCGCGCCGGCAGCGGCGGTACCATCGCCACCGATATTGCCGCCAAAGCGCCGCGCGACGGCCATACCCTTTTGGTGCACACCATCAGCCTTGCGGTCAATGCCTCGCTGTACCCGAAGCTGCCCTATGACACGCTCAAGGATTTATCACCTCTGAGCATGGTTGGCGAGCAGTCGAACGTGCTGGTGGTGCATCCGTCCGTGGCAGCGCAATCGGTGCGCGAATTGCTGGATCAGATTAAGGCCCAGCCGCGGCAACTCAATTACGCTTCCGGCGGATTCGGCTCGTCGACCTATCTCGCCATGGAATTGCTGAAGCTCATGACCCGCGCGGAGATCGTCCACGTGCCTTACAAGGGCGTGGGCCCCGCGATGACCGCGATATTGGGCGGAGAGGTGCAGGTATTTTTTTCCACGCTCGGGCCCGCATTGCCGCAGATCAAGGCAGGCCGGGTGCGTGCGCTCGGCGTGACCACGTTGAAGCGGTCAGTCTATCTTGCAGGCGTTCCGACGGTAAGTGAAGCGGGCGTGCCCGGTTACGAGTACAGCACCTGGTATGGCTTGTGGCTGCCGTCGGGAACCCCGCGTGCCATCACGAGCCGCTTGTATGCCGAGACCGAAAAGATGGTGCTTTCTGCGGACCTGAAGGAAGAGTTTGGGTCGCAGGGTGTCGATGCTGTGCTCATGCCGCCCGAGAAGTTCGACGCATTTTGCCGGGCAGAAATCGCAAAATGGGCGAAAGTCATACGCGCCACCGGCTCGAAGCCGGAGTGATCCCAAGCCGCGCGGCGAACTAAGCGCGAAAGGTCAGTAACCTTTATTCCGGATCAAACTCCGCCAGGTTGCGACTCGCCGACAGCCACGCGCCCAGCCAGCCTAGCGCGCCAGCGAACGCGCACAGGCTGGCAGCATCGGGCAGCGACAGGTGGCGTAACGCGTAACTCGTGCCGTAAAGTTGGGTGAGGCTGCCGAGCCGGTCGTTGAGCAGCCACAGCCCGGCCCACACGATGGCCCAGCCGGTAATGCCGCCCGCCAGCCCCAGCACCGCGCCGTAGTACAAAAACGGTCGGCGGATAAACGGGTTGGTGGCGCCGATCAGTTTGGCGACTTCGATCTCCGCGCGTTGCGTGAGTATTTGCAGGCGGATGGTGTTGAAGGTGACTGCCACCAGCGCGAACGCAAGCAACGCGGCGAGTACCAGCACGATCAGCCGGCCGAGTTGCAGGGTGGCGTCGAGCCGGCGCGCCCACGTCGAATCGAGTTGCACGTGTTCAACTTTGGGCCAGGCCTTGAATTCGTCGCGCAGTTTTTCCAGCGCGGCAGAGGTGTTTTCGCGTGCGTCGATCACAAAACCATTGGGCAGCGGATTGCGTCCGAGGCTCGCGATCACATCCGACAATCCTGCTTTTTCTTTCAGTTCGGCCAACGCCTGATCGCGGGGGATGAAGCGGAACTTGGCGATGGCGGCGTGTTTTTTCAGCCGGTTGTCGATCTCGCGTGCGTCAGACGCTTGCGCATCCATCGCGAGAAATACGCTGATCTGCGGCGTGGGCGCCTTGTCCTGCGCCAGACTTTGCAGATTGGTGAGGATCACATAAAACGCCAGCGGCAGCGCCAGCGCGACACCCACCACGCTGATGTTGAGCAGGCTCGCCAGCGGCGTGCGCGCCAGCCGCGCCAGGGTCGTGGTCAGACTACGCCGATGCTGACGCAACCAGTTTTTCATGTGGTGATACGCCCCTGTTCCAGCACGATGCGTCGCGGTTGCAAGCGTGCGGCGAGTTGTTCGTCGTGCGTGGCGATCACCACGGTGACGCCGACCTGGTGAAACGAGCGCAGCAGTTCGCCCAGCTCGACTGCGTAGGCGGCATCGAGATTCGCCGTGGGCTCGTCCGCCAGCAGGATAGACGGCCGATGCACGATGGCGCGCGCAATCGACAGCCGTTGTTGTTCGCCGCCGGAGAGCGTCACCGGCAGCGCTTTTTCCTTGCCGAGCAAACCCACTTTATCCAGCGCCGCACGCACGCGCTTGGCTGCATCGGCGGCATCAAAGCCGATGATGTCCAGCGGACACATCACGTTCTGAAACACGTTGCGGTCGTAGAGCAGCTTGTTGTCCTGAAACATCAGGCCAAAATTACGCCGCACGAAAGGGATCGCCGAGGCGGGCAGGGTGCCGATATTCTGTCCGTTCACCAGTACGCTGCCGGAAGTGGGTCGTTCAATCGCGCACATCAGTTTCAGCAGCGTGCTCTTGCCCGCGCCGGAATGTCCGGTGATGCACACCATTTCGCCGGGGTTAATCACCAGCGCCACGGATTTCAGCGCTTCATAGCCGCCGGCGCCACCATAGCGCTTGCTGACCTGATTAAAACTAATCACGGTAACTGATCACGGCGCGGCGGGCTGGTCGAGCAACGCCGATACGAATTCTTCGGCCGTGAAGGGCCGCAAATCCTCCAGCCCTTCGCCCACGCCGATAAAGCGCACGGGAATCGGTTTGTTACCCGAGGTGCCCGCGCGCATATGCGCAATCGCCGCCAGCACACCGCCTTTCGCCGTGCCGTCGAGCTTGGTCAGCACCAGGCCGGTGACGCCCAGCGTGTCGTCAAACGCTTTTACCTGCGCCAGCGCGTTCTGGCCGTTGTTGGCGTCGAGCACGATCAGCGTCTCATGCGGCGCGCCGGGCAGCGCCTTGTCGATCACGCGCTTCACTTTCTTGATTTCCTCCATCAGATGCAGTTGCGTCGGCAGACGTCCGGCGGTATCCGCCAGCACCACGTCAACGCCGCGCGCTATCGCCGCGTGCATGGCGTCGAACATCACCGCCGCCGAGTCGCCACTGGCCTGGCTGATCACCGTGACGTTATTGCGCTCGCCCCACGCCATCAGTTGTTCGCGCGCCGCCGCGCGAAAGGTGTCGCCGGCGGCCAGCAGCACTTTTTTGCCTTGCGCCTGATAGTAGTGCGCGAGCTTGCCGATGGAGGTGGTTTTGCCTGCGCCGTTGACCCCGGCGAGCATGATCACAAAGGGTTTGTGCGTGCCGACGTCGAGCGGCTGCTCGATGGGCTTTAACATCGCCACCAGATTTTCGCCCAGCGCCTGCCGCAGTTGCGCGGCCTCGGTGTAACGTTCTTTGCGGGCGCGCTCGCGCAGGGCGGCTAACAGATGACCCGTCGCGGTTACGCCCACGTCGGCGCCGATCAGCACGGTTTCCAGCTCTTCGTAAAAGGCTTCGTCGAGCTTGCGCCCCACGCCGAACAGGCCGGCCACCTGCGCGCCGAGCTTTTCGCGCGTCTTGGTCAGCCCGGATTTGAGACGGCTGAGCCAGCTGCCGGAGTTACCGGAGTCGTCGGATGCAGCAGTAGGCTTGGCGTTCGTGGGTTCCGCGGGTTCTTTGGGTACTTTAGGTTTTAGGAAACCAAACATCAGATGTGGTGTCAGAAACGGAGTCGAAATTCAAGGGAACGCCACTAAGTCACCACTTAGCCATCACTAAGTAGGCGCGCTTGGCATGGCGGATTTGGATACAATTCTACCCGAAACGATTTTCCGGTTTCTCTTCATTGGTGCTTATTGTGATTATTTTGAATAAATGGCTAGTCAGGATGGCGGCGGTGCTTGCCAGCGCCGCTGTGATGGTAGGTGCTGCCGGTGCCACACTAGCCGCCGACACCAGTGTCGGTGAACACAATCTGGCCAATGGCATGCGTGTCATCGTCAAAACCGACCGCCGCGCGCCGGTGGTGGTGTCGATGGTGTGGTACAAAGTGGGCAGCGTGGATGAAGTCAACGGCGTAACCGGTGTGGCGCACGTGCTGGAGCACATGCTGTTCAAGGGCACCAAAACGATTCCCGGTGGCGATTTCTCCAAAATCGTCGCAGCGGCGGGCGGGCGCGACAACGCCTTCACCAGCCGCGATTACACCGGCTACTTCCAGACCATCCAAAAATCCCAGTTGCCGCTGATGCTAAAGCTGGAAGCAGATCGCATGGTCAACGCGCTGATTCCGCCGGACGAATTCAACAAGGAAATCAAGGTCATTCAGGAAGAGCGCCGCTGGCGTACCGATGACCGTCCGCGCTCGCTGGTGTATGAGCAATTGATGGCCACCGCGCTGCGCGCGCATCCGTACCGCATGCCGGTGGTGGGCTGGATGAATGATCTGGAGAACATGACCGCGGAAGATGCGCGCGATTTTTATAACAAATGGTACGCGCCCAACAACGCCACGCTGGTGGTGGTGGGTGATGTGTCGCACGCCGAAGTGTTCAAGCTCGCCGAGCAGCATTTCGGGCCGCACAAGCCCAAGACACTGCCGCCACGCAAACCGCAGGACGAACCGGCGCAGACGGGTATCCGCCGCATCACCGTCAAAGCCCCCGCCGAGCAGCCGTATTTGTTGATGGCGTATCGCGCGCCGCGCTTGGTCGATGTCGAAAAAGACTGGGAGCCGTATGCGCTGGATATGTTGGCGAGTGTGCTCGACGGCAACGAAGCCGCGCGCTTTGCCCGCGAGCTGGTCCGCGGCACGCAGATCGCCAGCGGCGCGGATGCAAGCTACGACGGCATCGGGCGAGGCCCAGGCTTCTTCTATCTCACCGGCGTGCCCACCGCCGGCAAAACGCTGGATGAACTGGAAAAGGCCCTGCGCCGCGAGGTGCAGAAAGTCATCGACGAAGGCGTCACCGACGACGAACTCAAGCGCATCAAGGCGCAGGTCACCGCCTCGCGCGTGTATGAACGCGACTCGATGTTTTTCCAGGCGCGACAGATCGGCTCGATGGAGGTCATCGGGTTTTCGCACAAATCGATAGACGTGATGACCGAGCGTTTTAAAGCGGTCACCGCCGATCAGGTGCGCGAGGTGGCGAAGAAATATCTCATCGACGATGCGCTCACGGTGGCGACACTCGATCCACAGCCGGTGGGTGACAAGAAGCCTTCCACACCGCCAGCGGGGTTGCGTCATGCGCAGTAAGTATTTGTTTTTATTGTATGTTTTGTTCATTTCTGGCGCGGCGCAGGCGATCCTGCCGATCCAGCATTGGCAGACCCCCAGCGGGGCGAAAGTGTATTTCGTCGAGAACCGCGATATCCCCATGCTCGATCTGTCGATAGATTTCGCCGCCGGATCGGGCATGGACGGCACGCAAAAACCCGGCGTGGCGAGCATGACCAATCGCATCATGCGGCTCGGCGCGGAAGGTGTGGACGAAGACGAGATCGCGCGTAAAACCGCCGACATCGGCGCGGGCGTCTCGGGGCGCTTCGACAGCGACCGCGCGGGTTTATCCATGCGCACGTTATCCAGTCGCGCCGAGCGTGAGCAGGCCATCGACGTATTCACGCGCATCCTGCACCAGCCGGTGTTTCCGGCGGGCGCGTTCGAGCGTGAGAAAACGCGGCTCATCAGCTCCATCAAGGAATCGGATATTCAGCCGGCTTCAATCGCGGGACGCACCTTCAATCAACTGATCTACAGTGGCCATCCGTACGGGCAGCGCGCTTCCGGCGATGTGGAGTCCGTCGGCAAGATCACCCGTGACGACCTGGTGAATTTCTATCGCAAACATTATGTCGCGCGCGACGCGATCATCGCCATCATGGGCGACGTGTCGCGCGAAGAAGCCAACGCGCTGGCTGAGCGCATCACTGCCGGCTTGCCGCCGTCGCAAGGCGCCGCTCCCCAACTGCCGGTCGTCGAGGCCAAGCCGCAAAGCGCCACGCGCATGATTCCGCATCACGCCTCGCAAAGCCATATTCTCGTCGGCTCGGTGGCAATTACACGCGATGATCCGGATTATTTTCCGCTGTTTGTTGGCAACTACGTGCTGGGTGGCGGCGGATTTGCTTCGCGCATCAGCGAAGAAGTGCGGCAAAAGCGCGGGCTGGCGTACTCGGCCTACAGCTATTTTGCGCCGCTGGCGCAAAAAGGCTCGTTCGTCATCGGCATGCAAACGCGCAAGGATCAGGCGAAAGAGGCACTCGACGTCACCATGAAAACCCTGCGTGACTACATCGCCAATGGCCCCACCGCGAAAGAACTCGACGACGCCAAGAAAAACCTCGTCGGCGGCTTTCCGCTGCGCATCGACAGCAATCGCAAGATACACGACTACCTGACCGTGATCGGTTTTTACAGATTGCCACTGACCTATCTGGATGATTTCGTCAAAAATATCGAACGCGTCACTGCGGCAGATATCAAGCGCGCGATTGCGGCGCGCGTCGATCCCGACAAGCTGGTGACGGTGGTGGTGGGGGCGGAGGACACTGCCGCAGCGGCCGCCGCCGCGCGCTAGTTTGAAAGCCAACCGCGTCCGCATCATCGGTGGCGAATGGCGCAGCCGTTTCATCACCTTCACCGATCAAAAAGACCTGCGCCCCACGCCGGATCGCGTGCGCGAGACGCTGTTCAACTGGCTCGGTCAGGATCTCACCGGCAAGCGCTGTCTCGACCTATACGCCGGCAGCGGCGCGCTTGGATTTGAAGCTGCATCGCGCGGCGCACAACAAGTGGTGCTGGTCGAGCGCGAACGCGGCGTGCGCGCGACGCTCGAGGCGAACCGCGGCAAGTTAAAAGCGACGCAAGTGGAGGTGGTGCAGGCCGATGCGCTGGAATTCCTGCGTCACGACAGCCGTGTGTATGATGTGGTGTTTCTCGATCCGCCATTCGCCGATAATCCGTGGGAAGCGTTGCTTGAGCGGCTTGTGCAGCGGCTCGCACCCGACGCATTGGTGTATTGTGAAAGCGGCGACGCACTATCCGCGCCGGACGGCTGGGAAGTCCACCGGCAAGGCCGGGCAGGGCAAGTCAATTATCAACTGTTGAAACGGACGACGTATGACGATCAAAGCGGTTTACCCCGGAACGTTTGACCCCATTACGCTCGGGCACGAAGACCTGACGCGCCGCGCCTCTCGATTGTTTGACCAGGTGATCCTCGCGGTCGCCGACAGTAAATCGAAGAAGCCGCTGTTCACCCTCGACGAACGCGTGGCCATCGCACGCGAGGCATTCAAGGATTTGAAGAACGTGGAGGTGATGGGCTTCTCCGGGCTGCTGATGAATTTTGTGCAGCAGCATGGCGCGCGCGTGGTGGTGCGCGGCGTGCGCGCGGTGTCTGACTTCGACTACGAGTTTCAGTTGGCGGGCATGAATCGCCAGTTGTATCCCGACGTGGAAACCATCTTCATGACGCCGGGTGAGCAGTTCGCCTACGTGTCGGCGACGCTGGTGCGCGAGATTTCCATCCTCGGCGGCAACGTCACCAAATTTGTATCGCCACTGGTGGCGGCGCGGCTCGCCGAAAAAGTCAGACAACTCGGAGGCAAGTAGCGTGGCGTTGATGATTACCGACGAGTGCATCAATTGCGACGTGTGCGAACCCGAGTGCCCCAACGACGCGATCTCGGCGGGCGAAGAAATTTATGTCATTGATCCGAACAAATGCACCGAATGCGTCGGGCACTTTGAAGTGCCGCAGTGCCAGAAAGTGTGCCCGGTGGATTGCATTCCGTTTAATCCCGATGTGGTCGAAACCCAGGAGCAATTGCAGGAAAAATATCGGAGTTTGATGGCACTCAAGGCCATATAAAATAACTAATAAAAACATATAGTTAGGGGTCTCTATGCGGCGCACAGCGTTGGTTGTAGCGAGTGTGATGATTCTGCTGGGTTTGCCGGTGGCGCACGCACAACAGTACCCGGCAAAATCCATCCGCGTGATCCTGCCATTCCCGCCCGGTGGCGGCGCGGACGCGCTGATGCGGCCGCTGGCACCCAAGCTCGCCGAACTCACCGGGCAGCAATGGGTGATTGATAACCGCCCCGGCGCCAACGGCAACATCGCGGCGGAAACCACCGCGAATGCCGCGCCGGACGGCTACACGCTGTTTTTCGCCAACAGTTCGCTGGTGATTAATCCCTCGCTCTACAGCAAGCTGCCGTTTAACGTGGAGCGCGATTTCGCACCGATCACGCTGGCCGCGATGACGCCGAGCGTGCTCGCGACGCACCCATCGCTGCCGGTGAAGACCGTCGCTGACCTGATCGGGCTCGCGCGGCGTCAACCGGGCAAACTCAATTTTGCCTCCGGCGGCGCGGGCAATACCATGCATCTCGGCGTCGAGCTTTTGAAAAGCATGGCCAAAGTCGATATGCTGCACGTGCCGTACAAGGGCGGGGGCCCAGCAATCATCGACGTGATCGCCGGGCAGTGCGATTTTCTCGTGGTCAATATCGGCCCGGTGATCGGCCACATCCGCGGCGGCAAACTGAACCCGCTCGCGGTCACCAGCAAAACGCGTGCCGCCGTGTTGCCGAACATACCGACGGTGTCGGAGTCGGGATTGCCCGGTTACGAGTCAACCACCTGGTATGGTTTTGTCGGTCAGGCGGCTCTGCCCAAAGACATTATTGCGCGCGTCAACAGCGTCGCCACCACCGCGCTGAAAAACCCGGACACGCGCGAGCGCTACATTGCGTTGGGCGCAGAGTCGTTTACCAACACGCCGGAGCAATACGCCGCGTTCATCCGCAAGGATATTCAGGATTGGGCGAAGGTAGTGAAGGTATCGGGCGCGCGGCTGGATTAGCGCATCGGATGACATGATGACGAACAAGACTGAACCGCCCATCTGCCCCGGCCCGGAGCTGAACACGCGCGAGCTGTCGTTCCCCTTGCCGCCGGGCGCCACCGACAGCCACGCCCACGTATTTGGCGAGCGCGCCAAATACGGCTACGCCGATGATCGGCAGTACACCCCGCCACCGGTGTTCCTGAAAAACTATCTCGCGATGCACGACACCGTGGGCTTTGCGCGCGGCGTGATCGTGCAGTCCGGCGTGCATGGCACGAACAACCAAGTCATTGTTGATGCCATTGCACAATCCAACGGCAGGCTGCGCGGCATCGCGTTATTGCGTGAAGATATTACGGATGCCGAACTGGATGTACTCGACAAAGCGGGCGTGCGCGGTTTTCGCGCAAACCTGGTGGCTAAAGTCGGTGTGCAGTTTGAGGCGGCCAAGAAGCTCGCCGCGCGTGTGGCGCGGTTGGGCTGGCACGCGCAGTTTCTGCTGGATATCGAAAACTTTCCGGATTTTGATCGCATCGCGGCTGAATTCCCCAGTGTGATGATGATCGATCACATGGGGCGTCCCGATCCGCAAGCCGGCGTGAACGCGCCGGGATTTCAGGCGCTGATTCGCGCGCTCAAAACCCGGCGCGTGTGGACGAAGTTATCTGCCCCGTATCGCACCTCGCGCATGGCGATTCCCTACGACGATCTCAACCCGTTCGCCCACGCGTTGGTGTCCGCCGCACCCGATCAACTGGTCTTCGGCACCGATTGGCCGCACGTGATGATGGAAGGTGAGATGCCCAATACCGGCACGCTGGTGGAGCAGCTTGCGGTGTGGGTGCCGGATGCCGCTGCGCGTGAAAAAATTCTGGTGGAAAATCCAGCGCGGCTTTATCGCTTCTGATTCAAACTAAGCCGGGCACGTTGGGGCGCGCTTCCCAAAGCCGTCGTTCCCGCGCAGGCGGGAACCCATAACACAGTGCCACTTGCGACACCCTATGGGTTCCGCGGGAACGACGAGGGGGTTGAGTTGCCAATTTTTAGCGCTGGCATACCGAACAATAAAACGTAGACCGCTGTCCCTGCACCAGGCATTTAATCGTGGTGCCGCACGCGCGGCACGGCTCGCCGTCACGGCCGTACACCGCGAAGTTGCTCTGAAAATTGCCCGTCATGCCGTCGCTGCCGACGTAATCGCGGATGCTGCTGCCGCCGGCGATGATCGCTTCGCTCAACGTTTCGCGGATCACGCCCGCGAGCACGTCGCAGCGCGCGCGCGTCAACCGGCGCGCGGCTATGCGCGGACTGATGCCGGCGCGGAACAGCGCTTCGCTGGCGTAGATGTTGCCCACGCCCACCACCACGTGGCTGTCCATGATGACGAGCTTGATCGCCGAGCCGCGCTTGCGCAGGGCGTTGTAGAGCGCCGCGCCGGTGAAATCGTCGGATAAGGGCTCGGGGCCGAGCGAGGCCAGCAGCTTGTGTTGCATCACGTCGCCGCCGTGCGACGGATGCCACAGCACGCAGCCGAAGCGGCGCGGATCGCGCAGGCGCACGGTTTTGCCGTTCGCCAGCACGAGATCAAAGTGGTCGTGTTTTTCCGGCGGCGTGTTGCTGTCCACCAGCCACAAGCGGCCCGACATGCCGAGATGCACGATCAGCGTGCCGCCGCCGCAATCGATCAGCAAATATTTCGCGCGGCGATGCAGCGCGCGTACCGTCAGTCCCGCCACGCACGCGGGCAGCGCGCTCGAGATCGGCTGGCGCATGCGCCGCTCGCGTACCACCGCGTGCTCGATGCGCACACCTTCCATCGCGGCCAGCAAGCCACGGCGCGTGGTTTCGACTTCGGGTAGCTCTGGCATATTTAAAAATAGTTGTTTAAAAACATATACTTAAATTACTTTCGGGTGCTGGGCGGCGTGAGCATTTGTTTGCCGATGTCGCCGGTAAATACGAATTGCAGATTTAGGTCGTCTCGTCGCACGATGAATTCCGGTTCGCTTTGCACCACGCCGAGTGATATTTTTTCGCCGCTTTTCAGCGTGACGTGAATTTCGCTGATGGCTTTTCGTTTGTCGGCGATTTCGGCGCGCAGCCCGCTGCCTTCGCGCCACTGCGCTACCCAGCGGTTGTAATCGTCTTGCGAGATGTCGTTCGTTGGCGGCGTGGCGCTCCACTTTTTGTCGTCGGTGGCGACGTTAAAGGCAGCGAAC
>CANIID010000081.1 GCA_947467315.1 Betaproteobacteria bacterium
GTCGGTCACCATCGCGCAAAAATTGTTGAACTGCCCGAAGCCCACCATCGCCATGATTCGCGGCTTTTGCATGGGCGGCGGCCTCGGCACCGCGCTCACCTGCGACTTGCGCATCTGCTCCGACGATTCGCGCTTTGGCATTCCCGCCGGCAAACTGGGCGTGGGCTACAAGTACACCGCGTTAAAGCGCCTCACCGATCTCGTCGGCCCGGCCAACACGGCGGAAATTTTTTACACCGCGCGCCAGTTCGACGCACAGGAAGCCAAAGACATGGGCCTCGTCAATCGCGTGCTGCCGGTGGATAAGCTCGAAGAATACGTCGCGAACTACGTCAAGACCATCGGCGGCAATGCCCCGCTCACGTTAAAAGCAGTCAAGGTATGCCTTGGCGAAATCGCCAAGGACGATCACAAGCGTGATCTCGCGCTGTGCGATAGCGTGGTGGATGCGTGTTTTGCCAGCGAGGATTACGCCGAGGGGCGCACGGCGTTCATGGAGAAACGTAAACCGGCGTTCAAAGGCCGATAACGCGCAGGCCTGGAATCATGACGCTACGCAAACGCACGCAACCCCCATCCGCGTGGACGACGTCCGTCAGCCTGCTGGTGTTGGCGGCCGCGCCGACCATCGGCCACGCCCAGGACTATCCCTCCAAACCGTTGCGTATCGTGGTGGGCTATCCGCCCGGCGGCGCCAACGACATCATCGCGCGCTTGGCCGCGCAAAAACTGTCCGAAGCCTGGGGACAGCAGGCTATCGTCGATAACCGGCCCGGCGCCATCGGCATTATCGGCGCGGAGCAGGTCGCGCGCGCCGCGCCTGACGGCCATACGCTGGGCGTTGTCAGCCTGAGCCCACTGGTATTCAGCCGTATTGCGTACGCCAAGCTGCCGTACGACAGCCTCACCGATTTCACGCCGCTCACCACCCTGGCCATGACGCCCATGCTGATTGCGGTGCATCCCTCCGTGCCGGCGCGCTCCACGAAGGCGCTGATTGCACTGGCAAAAGCACAGCCGGGCAAACTGGATTTCGCCATTTCCGGAACGGGCGGCATGACGCACATGGTGTTTGAGTTATTCAAAAGCACCTCGGGCGCACAGTTGCAAACCGTGCCTTACAAGGGCGCCACACCGGCACTGACCGACACACTGGCGGGCCACGTGCAGGGCATGGCCGAGGCGTTCCCGGTGTTGTATCCCATGGTCAAGCAAGGGCGGCTGCGCGGCATCGCGGTCACCAGCGAAAAACGCAACGCGCTGCTGCCCGATGTAGCGTCGGCCGCCGAGCAAGGGCTGCGGGATTTGGTGGCGGTCAACTGGTTCGGCATCGTCGCGCCGGCGCGCGTGCCGCGCGCGATTGCCGACAAGATGCATGGCGTGCTGGTGAAAATTCCCGCACAAGCCGACGTCAAGGAACGCTTCGATGCCTTGGGCCTGATACCGATGACAATGGCCTCGCCTGAAGCATTTTCAACTTTTCTCAAAAGCGAAATCATGCGCTGGGGGAAAGTTGCTCAGCTCGCGGGCATCAAACCCCAATGAGGTGAAGCAAAAACACGCCGAAGCTCAGTGCGGTTTTTCTTCCAGCGCCGCGAACGGACCGTCGGCGTAAACGATACGCCCACTCACCATGGTCAGCAGCGAGACAATGCCGCCAATCTGCTCGACCGGCACACTGAGGTAGTCGCGGATCAACACCGCGAGATCGGCATGCTGACCCACCGCGAGCGCGCCGCGCGTGTGCTCTTCAAAACTGAACCACGCACTGCCTTGCGTGTAGAGGCGCAAGGCTTCGATGCGCGCCGGCAGTTCTTCCGGCGCGCGCATGGCGACGCCGGAGATGGTTTTACCGTCGAGCATCCACTGCAATGAGACAAAGGGGTTTGGCGCCATCACACGGTGTGCGTCGGTGCCGCCACCGACTGGCAACTTCATACGCAGCGCGCTGACGAGCGGCGGCACGAGGCGCGCGGCTTCCGCGCCGCGCTGGCCGAGAAAGGCTTCGCCACGGAAATAGAACGCATTCTGCACCAGCCAACCCATCCCCAAGGCCTTCAAGCGCTGGAGCGTTTCCGGCGCGGCATCGTTCAGATGCGCAATGGACCAGCGCAGTTTCGCGATGGGCGTCTCGGCGTTGACGCGCGCCAGCACATCCAGCAGGTGATGCACGGGACGGTCGTTGTGCCAGTGGAAAGTGGCGGTCATGCCGCGCGAGACAGCCCAGCGCAGCACTTCGTAGAGCTGCTGTTTCTGCGCATCGCTGGGCTGGTCGTTGTTGTAGAGGCCCCAGGTGACGTTTTCACCAATGCCGTTAAAGCGCAACCACTCATCGCCGGAGCCCATCGGCCTCGTCTGCGTCAGTCTTTTGAAGTCTTCGAGTTCGTGGTCGCGGCGCGGCGCGCTCAGGCTGTAGCGCACGCGCACGGTGAGCCCGCGTTCGCGCCACAACTGGAACAGCGGCGCGTAATCCGCGATCTCAATGTTGTAGCCGCCCGGATCGCTCACGCCGGTGATGCCCATGGCGTTCAGCGATCGAAAGAACGCGCGCGTGCCTTCGAGTTTCTGCGCGACCGTGGGGCGCGGCAGCAGGTTAAACAGGTCGCTGATGGCGCGATTGTCGCCGGCGAGCCAGCCGGTCGGCTTTTGCTCCGGATCGCGCTCAATGGCGAGGCGTGCGGCCCATGCCGCGCTGCCGGCGATGCCCAGCGCGGCAGCGCCGCCGGGGTCGAGCAGTACGTGGGTGTAGAGCAACTGGATGTAGACGCGGTGATGGGGCGCGGCAGCGGCAATTTCAGCCTGCGTCGGCCGGCGGCCTTCGCTGAACTGCCGGTCGGTCCAGCCGCCGGCCACCACCAACCATGAGCCTCTAGGCGCGGTCTTCGCTGCCACGCGTATGCGGCCGAGCGCTTCTTTCAGCGTGCGCACGCCGAACCAATGCACCTCGGTGGTGTAGCTGAGGCCCGCGCGTATCGCGTGGATATGCGAATCGATCAGACCGGGAATGACGGTGCGGCCATCGAGATCAATCACCCGGGTCGAAGCACCGGCCAGCGCGCGAATGTCCGGTACATCGCCGACAGCCGCGATTTTGCCGTCGCGCACCGCCAAGGCCCGCGCGGGCGGGCCGTCATAGACGATGAAATTGCCGTTGATAAAGAGGGTGTCCGGCGCCCGCGCTTGTGTCTGCGCGTGCGCGGCATTGAGTCCGATCAGCGCACAAACCGCGGCGAGACCGACTCGCGATATCTGGCCGCGCCCTACTGGCGCTGCATCGTGCATTCAGTCTCGACGAACATCACGTTATTCCCAGGCGGCGTGCGGCGATTGATCTTGGACTGCTTGTAGCCGGTCTTCACGCAGGAGATTTGCACATCGTTCGGCAGAACCTCTTTGCTGATGTGGCCGCGGTAGAGGCCGAGCACGTTTGACTTCAGCGACACCGGTTTGCCTTTTTTGGGCTGCAACATCACCTGCGCATCGACCACCGGCGAGCCGCGATTGTCGCGCACGAAACCGAAGTAAGCGGGCCCCGCGCCCTTGACGTCGTTGGCCGCATCGTAGTCATCGCCGCCGGCGAAGGCCTGTGCCACCACCACGCCCATCGCGACGCACATTGCCATTACCGTTGCACGAATCAGCATATTGACCTCCGAACGCATGAAAACGGCGTTACTACCACCGCCAGTAGAACTTCAAGGAATAAATCAGCACCGGCAACAGCACGACGGGCACGATCCACGCCAGCGCCGACGGAATTTTGCCGCGGACTTTCTCGGGCAGAAGGGCGGCGAGTATGCCAAAAAGCGACGCGCCCAGCGCGGAACTGGCGAGCCAGCCATACCAGTACATCGCCGGCCCTTCGTCGCGGCGCGCCGGCGCGTAGCCGAAATCGATGCGGTCGGTGCCGGGATGATAGGTAAACAAGGGTAACGCCGCCATATCGCAGATCACGTACAGAATGGCAAAACATATGCCGAACACCAACGCGAATGCGCCGAATCGTGACGATGCCGGGGTTTCCGTAGCCGCGTTCATAGTCCGAAGCCCCGCACGTTGTTGAGGATGTGGCCGGTCAGGAACGCGTACCAGCATATTCCCGCCAGTACCACCGTCAGCCACTTGCGCGCACTATCAAAAGCCGCGTTGCGCGCGTTCTTCCACAGATGCCAGTAGAACGGCAGGAACCCGAGCCCGATGGTGGTGAAGTGCTCTTTTAATTCGAATGCGCCGAGCGTTTTATAGAAACCTTCCTGTTCGATAGGGATGCGCACGTAGATGCGGTACTTGGCGTAAATCCAGCCACCGAAGATGAACGTGAGTACCCACAATACACACACGGCCGCAGCGTAGCTGGGCCCCGACACCGAGCGAAAGCGTGTGATGAATCCACCGGCGGCGCTGGTGCGTGGTCGCGAAAGTACGGCGGCAGCCTGATGCGTGAGCGCGCCGAGCAGCGCGACCGCCAGCAACGCATGCACCATGAACAGAATGGTCCAGAACGTGTTGACAGAAATGTAATCGAGAATGAAATCCATCGATCCTCCCCGAATGGAAGCGGCGGCGCGATAGTGTTACAGGCGCCGCCGGGTTTTCAATATCAATGCGCGAGCGGATCGGGCCTGATTTGGAAATGCGCCGCCAGCGGCTTGGTGCCTTTGCCACCTTCGATCAGCCATGGCGTGCGGTCCCCATTGGCGGCCCACAACCCGCGACCCTTCCAGCCGGCCTTCGGATCATCAATGCGGCCGTCAAAGCCTTTGGCGTAGAAGCCCAGCGGGTACGGCACGCGAATCGACACCATCTTGCCGTCCTTGTTGAGCGCGACGAGGCCGTCCATCAGGTTGGCGGTGGACATCGGAATGTCGTCGCCCAGTCCGAAGGTGTTGTGCTGGTCAACCCACGAGTAGTAGCTCGCCTCGACACTGTTTTCGCCGATACCCTTGAAGCCGGGGCCGGGATACTGATGGAACGCCCAGCCTTCAGGGCAATGGTTGCCGGTGGCCTTCGGGCCATTGAGCGGCCCTTTACAGAGACGACGATCAAACACACCCATGTGACCGCTCGCCAGCGAAACCCACACGCGGCCCTGCTTATCGATGTCGCCGCCGCGCGGGCCGAAGCCGGGCAACGGCACGTTGTAAATCTCGGCCAGTGATTTGTGCGGATTCTTGGTCGGATCAATGCGCACCACCGCGCCGGGGTTGCCGCGCAGCGTGCCCCACACCGATCCGTCGGTTGGGCTGGGCATCACCGCGTAGAACGTGGCACCAATGCGCATATCCTTGCCCGGTTCCTGCGGCTTGCCCGGCTCGGTGTACTCGTCGCGCTGGCCGTTGCCGTTGGTGTCGAGCACCAGCGCGGTCCAGCCCTGCGACTTCTCGATATCGCCGGTTTCGTCGAGCATCTTGGTGTTGATCCAGCCAACATTGCCGCCGCCGCCGCCCGTGCTTGCCCATACCGTCTCGTTGGCGTCATAGCCGAACTGCAGATGATGCGAGCCGAAGCAGGTTTGATACGCAGTGTATTTGCCGGTCTTCGGATCGTACATGGTCACGCGGCGGTTAGTGCCGGTGAGCGGAAACTCGACAGCTGAAGGATGTTTCGATCCCTTTTTGCAGAAGTCGGGGTTGTCCGGCTTGTGGCCTGTTGCCGCCAGCCAGACGCGGCCCTTGCTGTCAAACATCGAGTTATGGTTGTTGGCCCGGCTGTTCCAGATATTTTCTTCGCCCCAATAGGCCGAGGGTTGCAGAATGTTGACCGAGCCGGCGTTGCCCGGGCCAAGCGCCAGCGGCATATCGGGTGTTGTCGGCAACACAAAATTGCTCGCGACATTCTTTACCGGATCAAGAATCGGCATGTCATTGCAGGCATGCTCGCACTGGCCATAGAGCGGCCCGTAAGCGTTGACCGTCGGATTACGCCGGTCGCTGGCGATCAGGTCATGCAGATATTGCTTGGGATTGTGCCAGTCGCGCAACGTGACCACGATGTTGCGTTCGACGCCTTGCGGTCGCGTCGGCTTGGTATGTGGCAGCTCGCCCTTGGCGACACGCTCGGTCCAGTCGCCTAAGTACTTGAACGGCATGCCGCCCAACTGGCCTGCGGCGAGGAGCACCATATTCTCTCCTGCCTGCCCCGACTGAATGCGGCGCACCCACGCGTCCTGGTGGGTCTTGCCGTCGAGGAACATCTTCGGAATCGTGCGCGTCGACAACTGGCCAAGCTGATGACAGCCGACACAGCCGTTGTTCTTCATCACATTAAGATAGTCGGTGATCTTGACATTCTGCGGCGCTTCCTTGCTGCCGAACACGCTGGCCTCGGGGATATTCATCATCGAGTACCAATAGGCCGCCGGGTAATACTGCGCGGCAGCCGCTTCGTTCGGTGCGGGCACGGCCGTCAGGTTAAGCTGCTTGCCGGGCAAGCTCTTTACCTTGGGTGAATCAACGAGGCCGTAGCCGCGCACCCACACGTCGTAATTGGCTTTCGGCAGATCGGGCACGACATAGCGGCCCTGATCGTCGGTGACGACGATACGGATGAATCGCACCGGCAGATCGCGCGTTTCCGCGATCACCCAGACGCCGGCCTCCGGCCCCTTCGGCCCGGTAACCACGCCGCCGATGTCGTCGTTGTCTATGGTGACTACGGCGGCCTGTTGCGCCTGCACCGAAATCGGAGCAACCAAACCCAAGACTGCAATACCGATTACAGCAATACCGTTTAATAGAGTTTTACGCATTGTCATACTCCCTCCAGCAATAAACGAAACGATTCCGGTCAGGAATTACGCGGGAACCGCAATCTGCACAGTTCCAACGGCGTCCGGATCCACTATCCACGTTACATCAGCAAGCAGACTTTCCATGAATGTGCGCGATGTTGAAACCACCTCGGCGCCGCATGTGTCAGTCGAGGAATTACCGTTACCGGTAGGATGGAATTTTACAAACTTATTTTCCCCAAGGGCACCATAGCACGGTGCCTATAGGCGGTCAAACAGCGCCGCTGTCGCACTAAAATTTGTGCCCGGCGGCAGCGAAGGCACTTAACGCCCTATTTATTCTGAAACTTCGCCGGCCGCTTTTCGATAAACGCCGCCAGCGCTTCTTTCGCATCGGCGGTGTAACGCAGCTTGGTGTTCATGGTGTTTTGCATATCGAGAAACTGTTCCGCGCTTTGATCATGTGCGCGGTGCAGGGCCTGTTTGGTCATGCGCACCGCGATCGGTGCCTTGCTGTTGATTTTGCGCGCCAGCGCCATCGCTTCGTCCATCAACTTGTCGTGCGGCACCACTTTGTTGACAATGCCCCACGCTTTGGCCTGGGCCGCGTCGAATGGCTCCCCCAGCAGGCAAATCTCGGTGGCGATGGCCATGCCCACCAAGCGGGGCAGATAGTACGCGGAGGCCTCCGCCATAAGCCCACGCTCGACAAAGTTGCAACCAAAATTCGCCTGCTCGCTGGCAATACGAAAATCCGCCGAGAACGCCATGTTGTTGCCCGCGCCGCGCGTGACGCCGTTCACCGCCGCGATCACCGGCTTGGACAACTCGCCGAATGCAATCGGGTAGTAATACTGCACATCGAACATCGGCTGCGTGGTGATGCTGTTGCCGCCGCCGGCGCTTTCCGCTTGCGCGCGCGCTTTGAGATCCGCGCCCGAACAGAAACCGCGCCCGGCGCCGGTAACGATGAGCGTCCACACTTCCGGGTCGTACTCGGCTTTGTGAACCGCATCCGCGATTTCCTCGCGCATTTCGGTGTCGAGCGCGTTGAGGCGGTCGGGCCGGTTGAGCGTGAGGATGCCGGTGTGTTCGCGGACTTCCCATAGAATGGTGGTGTACATAGTCGTTTAAAAACCCTTTATAAACAAATACTTAATATTCACTTCCCGGCGAGCCGAAACTTCGGCGTGCGCTCCCGATCCCCCGGATTGTCCCAACCTTTCCAGTTCGGTTTGCGTTTTTCCGCGAACGCTTTGCGTGACTCCACGCGATCCGACAGCGCGCCGTGTTGATGCAGCAGCTTGGCGTAGGCTTCGAGTTCATCGGACACACGCCCGCGCATGGCGCGCGTCATGTGCAGCGTGTTCACGCGTGACGCCGGCGGCAGGCTCAACAAGTGATCGGCCATGGCGCGCGCCTCGGCCATCAGCTTGTCTGCATCGACGAGACGGTTCAGGTAGCCCAACTCATACAAACGTTCGGCGGTGAATCTGAAGGCGAAGGCGATTTCCGTAGCGATGGCGTGCGGCAGATTGTTCACCACGCCGTGGCTGTGGCCGCCGAGCAACCAACGCTTGGCTTCGGACGATTCAAACGTCACGCCGCGCGCTGCCACACGAAAATCCGCGCGCTCGGTAAGCATGAAGCCGCCGCCCATGGCAAAGCCGTTGATCGCCACGATCACGGGTTTGTCGAGCGTGCCGTCGTTGTAGGGGTTCTCGCGCTTGGCGGATTCGGCTGACGCGCCAACGTGGCCTTTTTCCACGGACTCCTTCATATCCTCGCCCGCGCAAAACGCGCGGCCGGTACCAGTGAATATCGCGACCTCCAGATCCTTGCTGTCGCGAAACTCGCACCACGCATCGGAGAGCAAATTGCGCATCTCCGTGCCCAGCGAGTTCATGCGCTCGGGGCGGTTCAACCGCACGGTCATTACGCCATCGTTACGTTCGACTTCGACAAAACTCATGTTGCTCTCCTTAAAGATTGACACGTCATCATACCCGCCCTCGGCGTCTGCCGTCAGCGTCGATTCCCTGGCGCATCCACGCGCCAGATGTGGTCGCGCCAGTGCCACGCGATCAACGCCGTGCACGCCAGCCCGAACACACAATACGCGGTGGCGGTAACACGATACCCATAGTCCGCGATCAGCGGCCCGGCAACCAGCAGGCCGATGGGCACGCCGTAAATCATCAATGTGCGTGTGCCCATCACGTGCCCGCGAAAACCCTCTTTCGTAGTACGCAACAGCATGGCCGAGAGCGGCACCATGCTCATGCTCTGCGCGCAGCCCGCCAGCATGATCATCGGAATGCCGCCGGTAAAGCCCGGCATTTGCGCGAACAGCAGCGTCATCATGTACCACACGCCGCAAAAAACAATCATGGTGCGCGCCGACGGCAGCCGGTAGCCGATGCGCGTGAGCAGGATCGAACCCATCAGCGCACCAAACGCAAAACTCGCGGCGAGGTAACTCAAGCCGCGTTGGTCGGTGTGATAGACATCCTTGGCCACCGCCGGCAACAGGCTGTTGGTGAGCGGGAACGCGCACAGGTTTACCAGAAACGCCACGGTCATGGCCGCGCGCAAATGCGGCGTCTGCCACACGTAGACCAAGCCATTGCTCAAGTCCCCCAGCGTGGACGCCGCACGGCTTTCGCGCGAACCGGGCTTGCCCGCCACTTGCAAGCTCAACATCAGCGCGCAGCCGTAAAAGCCGGCGATGGCGATATAGGCGTTGGCCATGCCCAGCCACGCCGCCAGCGCCGCGCCCGTCAACGCGCCGAACACGCGCGCGGAATCCTGCGTGGTGCGCGACACGCTGGTCGCGCCGATGATGTTATTGGAAGGCATCGATTCGCCCAGCAGCGTGTAACGCAGCACCAGATCGGCGGGTCGTATCACGCTAATACACGCGCCGATCACGAACACCTGCCACGGCATCAGCACGCCAGTCAGCGCCAGCGTCATGGTGACGGCCGCGAGGAGGGTATAAGCCAACCGCAACGCGCAATAGGTTTTTTTGACGCCGACGCGCTGCGCCGTCACCCCCAGCACCGGGGCCATCAGCGTGCCCAGATACTGCAACGCGCCGAACATCGTCAGCATCACCACCGACTTGGTTTCGACGAGGATGTACCACGCCAGCAGAATGGTCTCCATCTCCAGCGCCCACGAAGTCAGCATGTCAGCGCTCCACTGAAAACGGAAGCTGCGCACGCCGAAGGGCGCCAGCGCCGGAATCCGCACAGCCGCTGGTTTAACGTCGTTAGCGCTCATGATATTCGTGAAGAGTCCGCATTGCCGACGGCGTTCGGTAGGAGGGGATAAACATGGGTGGCATTGATTATTGCATTCCAGCGCGGTTTACGCGAAACAGTACAATGGATGCCGTCCACCATCCGACTAGCACTGCAACACTGGAGACTTTCATGAGCCAAGCTCTCGCCGGTCTGCGAATCATCGACATGACGCACAATCAGGCGGGGCCCGCCTGCGCACAGTTGATGGGGTTCCTCGGCGCCGACGTGATCAAGCTCGAAGAACCGAAAGGCGGCGATATTGCACGCGCGCAGAACAACGACGAACTGTTTTTCCTTGCGTTCAATGCCAACAAGCGCAGCCTCACGCTGAATCTCAAAACCGAAGAGGCCAAGAGGCATTTTAAAAAAATCATCGCACAATCCGACGTGCTGATCGAAAACTTCGGTCCCGGCGCGCTCGACCGCATGGGCCTCGGCTGGACCGAGTTGCAGAAAATCAATCCGCGCCTGATCTACGCCACCATCAAGGGCTTCGGCACTTACGGCCCGCACGCACACATGAAAAGCTTCGAGCCGATAGCACAGGCGATGGGCGGCGCGATGTGCGTGACCGGCTTCGCGGACGGGCCGCCCACCTTCACCTGGCCCTCCATCGGCGACAGCGCCACCGGCATGCATATGGCCATCGCCATCCTCGCCGCGGTCAACCAGCGCCACACCACCGGTCGCGGGCAACATGTTGAAGTGTCGATGCAGGAGTCCGTGCTGAACCTGATCCGCATCAGCCTGCGTGAACACCAGCGCAGCGGCGTACCCGTGCGCGGCGGCAATCAACTCGGCAAAACCGTGCCCGGCACCGCTTACCCCTGCGCGCCCGGCGGCCCCAACGACTGGGCGTATATCTACGCGCCGCCACAGATGTGGAGCGCGGTGTGCAAGGTGATGGGACGCCCCGAACTTGAAAACAACCCGCTGTTCAAAACCGCGAACGACCGCTGGGCCAACCGCGCCGCGCTCGACGCCATCGTCACCGAGTGGACCTCTACCCGCGGCAAGTACGAGGTAATGAAACTGATGGGCGACGCGGGCGTGCCCGCCGGCGCGTGTCAGGACACCGGCGAGGTGCTCGCCGATCCGCATCTGAAGGCGCGCGACATGATCGTCGAGATGGACTATCCGCCGCGCGGCAAATTCAAGACGGTGGGTTGCCCGCTGAAGTTATCCGATTCGCCTGCCCACCTCACCCGTCCGCCGATGCTCGGCGAGCATACCGAAATCGTGTTGGCCGAGCTGTGTGGTGTCGCGCCTGCCGACGTGCAGCGTATGAAGCAGGAAGGCGTGGTTTGACAGCGCTCCTATAATCGCGGAATCATGACTCAGAATTTTCCCTCACGGCATTTTCAGCTACGGCGCCGACCAGCGATCGCTCTGTGCGTGGTGTTGCTTGCGTTCGTCGCACAACCTGCTTACTGCGAATACCCCGAGCGTGTGATCCGCGCCATCGTGCCGTTCGCCCCCGGCGGCACCAACGATCTGATGGCGCGATTGATATCGCCGCATCTGGGCAAGAGCGTGGGGCAATCAGTCATTGTTGAAAATCGCCCCGGCGCGGCAGGCAACGTCGGCATCGAAATTGTCGCCAAGGCCGCGCCGGATGGTTACACCATTATCTACAGCGCAACGGCCTCCACGCAGAATCCGGCCTTGTTCCGCAACATGCGATTCGACCCGATCAACGACATACAACCGGTGGCCGCCATCGCGGATTTTCCGTATGCGATCACCGTGAACAGACACTTGCCTGTCAAAACCGCGATGGATCTGGCGAATCTGGCGCGAAAAAATCCCGGCAAACTCAGCGCGGCCGCGGGCGGCATCGGCACGCGCCTGTCGATAGAACTGTTCAAAATCAAGACCAACACCGCGATCGAAGTGATTCCGTACAACGGCACCGGCCCTGCCGCGCTGGCGGTATCCACCGGCGAAGCCGATTTCGCCATCGCGGACATCTCCGGTTTTACCGCGTTCATCCCGACGGGGCGCGTGCGTATTATTGCGGTGGCCGGCGACAAGCGGTTGCCCTCGCTGCCCGGTGTGCCCACCACCACCGAAGCCGGCATAGGCTATTACAAGGCCGGCACCACCGCGGCGCTGTATACGACGGCACGAACCCCGATGGCCATCGTGCAGAAGCTGAACGCCGCGATCAACCAGATTGTGGTTCTGCCGGATGTGAGCGCACAGATACAAAAATTAGGCGGCAACCCCGCGCCCGCGAGCGCGGAAGACCTGACGCGCTGGTATCGCAGCGAAATACAGACGTGGAAAGACATCGTGAAGCGCGCGAATATTCCGCCCGTGGATTAGTGTGTAACTAATTTATTCCCTCCCCTTCAAGGGGAGGGTTAGGGTGGGGATGGGGTCAATGGTTGTAACCCCACCCCCATCCCAGCCTTCCCCCTGAAGGGGAAGGAGCATTCTTTGCAAGGACGCATTTCATTTTTAACGCAGCGCAATAACATAGCCACAAATGTATTCGGAGAAAAAATGACCATCCCCCTGCTCTGCCGCACCGCGACCCCGTTCTCAAAATCGGGCGCACTGGATGAAGACGCCTTGCGACAATTTCTGCAACGTTTTATCGACGCCAAGCTGGGCGTTTACCTCGGCAGTGGCGGCACCGGCGAAGGGCACACGCTCTCCATCGACGAATTGCGGCGCGTGTACCAGATCGGCGTCGAAGTCTGCAAGGGCAAGGTGCCCGTCTACGCCAACCCGCCCGAGCAATACACCGCACGCGCGACACGCGAGCATAACCAGCTCGCCTTGGATTGCGGCGTGGAGGTGGTGAACATCTACGCGCTGGCCGGCCTGCATTCGATGCGGCCCACGGACATGGAACTCGTCGCTTACTACAACGACGTGTTATCCGCGATCAAGCATCCGGTGGCGCTGGCCGCGCAACCGCTGGTCGGCTATTCGGTCAAACCCGAAATGATTGCCGACCTGTGCCACCGTTATCATCAGGTTGTCGCGGTCAATCTGACCGGCGTTACCGATCTCTACTTTCTGCAACTCAAGGCCTTGATCAACCGCGATGTAGCTTATTACGTGCCGATCACGGCGTCGATGCACACGCTCGGGTTCGGCGCCACGGGCCTCCTCGCCACCGAGGCCAACATCATTCCCAAAACCTACCGGCGCTATCTCGATCTGTATGAACAAAAGAAATTCGATGAGCTGGGGTTTGTGTATGCGGACATCAAGCGTTACCTCGACTACACCTCGCGCTGGAATCCCGGCCCGACACGCTGGGTCAAAATGGCGATGAAAGCCTTCAAGCTGCCCGGCGGCGAAGGCGGCGTGCGCGAGCCCTATCGCATGCCGCCGGATGCGGAAATTAAGACGTTTATCGAAGGCCTGATCAAGCTGGGCCTGCCGGAAATCGAGGAACAGGCACGCGCGTCGGGCTGGCCGGTTTGACGGCGTGCGTGAGCGCCGTTACATTGCGGCTACCGCACTGCCCCTGAACAAATACCCATCAAATTTACGGAGTTACCGATGCCTGACCTGCTGGAATCCATCGAAGACGGCGTGGCCGTCCTCACGCTGAACCGTCCCGAAGCGCTGAACGCCTTGTCGATGGACATACGCCACGGCCTGCTGAACGCCATGGAACGTTACGCCGACGACAGCGCCGTACGCTGCATCGTCATCACCGGCGCCGGGCGCGCGTTTAGTTCGGGCGGCGACGTGAAGGGCATGGGCGACCGCGCCGCGCAAGGGTATGAAACGCGGGCGCGCGGCTTGCAGTTCTCCGCCACCATACCGATGGCGATCCGCAAGCACCCCAAGGTCATCATCGGCATGGTCAATGGCGTGGCCGCCGGCGCGGGCATGAGCCTGTCGATGGCCTGCGATCTGCGCATTGCCGGCAAATCGGCGCGCTTCACCACCGCCTTCCTGAAGATCGGTCTTTCCGGCGACTGGGGCGGCACCTGGACGCTCACGCGTCTGGTCGGCACCGCCAAGGCGCGCGAACTCTTTTTGATGCCCGACATGATCAGCGCCGACGAAGCCTTGAAGCTTGGCATCGTCAACCGCGTGGCGGAAGACGCCGACTTGCGCGCCGCCACGATGGAAGTCGCACGCCGTATCGCCGAAATGCCGCCGGTCGCGGTGGCTGCCGTCAAACGTAACCTGTTCGCCGCCGAAACCGAAAATTTCGCGACCGTGCTCGATGTCGAAGCCTACAACCAGGCGCGCTGCTCGCAGACCGAAGATCACGCCGAGGCCGTCGCCGCCTTCAAGGAAAAACGTAAAGCTGTGTTCAAGGGGCGATAACGCCGCGTGAACCTGTGGCGTGCGGGCGCTTGCTCCCGCTTTCGGCACGGCGACGAATCCCGGACCGCCACGCTATAGCGGGAGCAAGCTCCCGCACGCCAGATTGGAACCGCGCCTTTCACTCACGCAATTGACCGCCGCGCCGCCGCCCGATACATTCACTTTCAGCACATATTCCAAGAGATCGTCACCATGATTCACGCAAAAGACGGAACGGAAGTCATCGAAAACCTGCAAGCGGTGATCTCCCCCGGCTCAGGCATCGAGCATTGGGGATCCTCCTACTTCGGCCCGCGTTACAGCACGGCGGAAATTTCCTCGGGCCCGCAAGCGCTGATGACGCAGATGGCGGCGAACGAAACGATACTGCCGCACTTTCACGGCGTCGCGCAGTTCCAGATTTTTCCGTCGGGCGCGGGCGTGATGGGCAAAACCGAAGTGCGCCCGCTGATGCTGCAATACAAGGACCACCACAGCGCCTACGGGCCGCTTATCGCCGGACCGCACGGGTTGACGTTTATCGCGCTGCGCAACCGCATCGGCGATTCCGCGCCGGTGTATCTCAGCAAACCCGGCTACAAGGAAAAGTTAAAACCCAGCAAGCGGCGCAACTGGATCTCGCCGCATATTTCGTTATCGACCCGACCGGTATTGCAGTTCCGCAAGGAAGTCTCGTGGGAGCCGGTGTTCGAACCGGAAAAAGTAATCACGGACGAATTGTCCGCGCAGTTGCTGCGCCTTGGCGCGGGCATGTCGGCGATGGGGCCGGACCCTACGGTCGGCGGCGGCTATTATATTTTTGTCGCCAACGGCAGTCTGGCCGGCAACGGACAAAGCTTGCCTGCCGGATCGATGGTGTACGTTGAGCCCACCGAAGACGCCTACGAAATCAAGGCAGGCCGCGTCGGGCTTGAAGCGCTGGTCATGCAATTCGCCAAGGATGACGATTAGCGAATCGAGGGGATTGGCAATGGCGTAAAAAATGCCATCCGGAGTTCGGGGGCGGAATCGCCTGGCCGCCCGGCGTCGAGCGCAAAGGAGATCACAATGGATTTGCAGGTCTACGGCATGCGCAATGTGATGGAGTTGGCCACGACACTCATCGCGGTGGACACCCTCTCCGGCGGCAAGGCGACGGTGCAGCATGGCAACGTCGCCCATCTGGTCGGCGGCGATGCTTCGATGAACGCGGCGGCGTCGATCAACACTCACGAAGCGAAAGCCATTTCGGCGCATGCGGCGCTGCCACTGGCCGATGTCGCGACGAATTACGACACACAGTTCTTGCGTTATTCGGTGAAGCGGCCGGACATGCGTATTCTTTTTTGCGTGACGCGCGGCCTCTATCACATCGTCGCCCGCCGTTCCGCCGGCATTGCGTCAGTCAAGGATCTGCGCGGCAAGCGCGTGGCCACGCTGCCGCGCACCTCGTCGGCCTACCATCTTTTCAAGGCGCTCGAAGCCAACGGCCTGCGCGAGTCGGATGTCGAGATCGTCGGGCTGGCGCCGATTTTCGAGATATCCAAAGCCATCATCGAAAAGCGCGTGGATGCGGTCACCATCTGGGAGCCGGCATTGCAGGCGGCCAAGGATGGTCTCGGTGCGGACGCCATCGAACTGAAAACGCCCGGCGTCCAATCGCATTATTTCAATCTGAATACCACCGCCGAGAAACTGGCCGATCCCCACAAACGTAAACAGATGGTGGAGCTGACACGCCACCTGATCAGGGCGTCAACACTCGTGAAGGAGCAACCGCGGATGGCGCACGATTGGCTGGTCAAGACCACCGAATATGAGCGCGAGCTGATCGAACGCGCTTTCCATCAGCATGATTATTGCGCCAGCATCGCGCCAGATCAGCTCGACGTGCTGGTCGATCAGGATCAATGGATAGCACGGGAGCAAGGCCGCGCGCCGCGCTCGCGCGAGGCATTGTCAACGTTGCTCGATTACAGCGTTTACCACGAGGCGGTGGCAGGCCTGTAATACCGGATGCCTACTCTGCCCTGACATTGGCGTCACGCGCGACCTGCCGCCAGCGGGCGATGTCGGTAGCGATAAATTGCGTCAATTGCTCGCGCGTCATCACGCTGGGCTCGGCGCCCTCCGCCGCGTAACGCTGCTTGAGCTCCGCCGTTTGCAGCGCCTTGTTAAGTTCTGTCGCAAGGCGGTTGACGATTTCAATCGGGGTTTTTGCCGGCGCGGCGATGCCCCACCAGTAATCGGCCCGATAGCCTGTGTAGCCAGCTTCGGCGATGGTGGGAATGTCGGGCAGAAACGAACTGCGTTTTTCGCTGCCCACGGCGAGCGCTTTCAGGCGCCCGGCCTGCACCTGCGACATCACCGACGGCGGGCTCGTCATCGCCAGTTGCAGGTGCCCGCCCATTAAATCAGTGAGCGCGGGCGCGATGCCCTTGTACGGCACATGCACAATGTTGATGCCGGCCATGCGGCGAAACAGTTCCGTGGCCAACTGTGTGTAGCTGCCGATGCCGGGCGTGCCGTAATTGATCTGCCCCGGATGCGCCTTCGCAAGCGCCACCAGTTCCTTGATGTTTTTCACCGGCAGCGAGGGATGCACCACCGCCAGCAGCGGCGCGCGCGCCATCAGGCCGACAAAAACAAAATCGTTGAGCGTGTCGTAGGGCATCTTGGACCGCAGCGCCGGGTTGGCGACAAACGACGCCTGTATGTTCAACAGGCTGTAGCCGTCGGGCGCTGACTTGGCAACATTGTCCGCGCCGATCATCCCGGCGGCGCCCGAGCGATTATCGATCACCATCTGCTGGCCCAGCCCGGGACTCATCGCCTGCGCGGTGATGCGCGACAGCACGTCGTTGCTGCCGCCCGGCGGCACCGGCACCACCAGGCGTATCGGTTTCACGGGATAAGGCTGCGCCTGAACGCCCATCCATGAAAAACACAAAATAATGAATAAAAACAAATACTTATACATTTCCGCTGACCCCGGTTTGCTGTAGCCTTGCTGCCGGCGGGTGGCTCGTTGGCATGCAGCATAGGGCACGTCATCAATGGCACAACGTTGGCTCGGCCATTGTAAGCGAGTCGATCCTTCACGCCGCCGAAGGCCACGAACGCACATCAGTGGCAGCGCCGCCTTCCGTTCAACCACGAAGGCCCGCACGTGGCCCGCCGCCCCCTGTTACGTGGCATGTGATAATTCACCGTCTGAAATTACGCAGCATCCATTGGAGAAACCAAAGCATGAACCTCGATCTGAAAGGTAAATCGGTGCTGGTCACCGGCGGGAACCGCGGCGTGGGCCTCGGCATTGCACTGGCATTCGCGGAAGAAGGCGCCAACGTCGCCATCTGCGGCCGCGACAAGGCGGCATTGGCGGAAGCCGAAGCGAAGATCGCGGCGAAAGGCGTCAAGGCCAAGGCCGTCGCGGTCGATTTGTTCACCGCCGAAGGATGCAAGGGCGCGGTGCAGGCGGCGGTGGACGCTTTCGGCGGACTGGATGTGCTGGTCAACAACGCGTCGACAACCATCAGCGGCAACATCGAGACCCTCGACGACGAAGGACTGATGGAGCGGCTGCAGGGCAAGACGCTCGCCTACATGCGTTGCTGCCGCGCGGCCCTGCCGCACCTGCGCAAATCAGGGCGCGGCCGCGTCATCTGCATCGGCGGCAGCGCCGCGCGCCACGCCGGCGCCACCGCGCTGCCCAGCGCGCTTGGCAATTCGTCGATCATCGCCTTCGTCAATCAGTTCAGCAAGACGGTGGCGCCACAAGGCATCACCGCGAACGTCGTGCATCCGCCCTTCACCAAGACCGACCGCTATCCGAAGCGCCTCGCCGCGCGGGCAAAGGAACTCGGCGTGAGCGAGGACAAAGCCGAAGCGAGCTTTATTAAACAGTTCCCGATTGGCCGCCTCATCGAGCCGAAGGACATCGCGCCGCTGGTGCTGTTCCTCGCATCGCCGCTGGCCTCGGCGATCACTGGACAGAGCATCGCCGTCGATGGCGGCTCGACGCCGGGCATACACTACTGACGGGTTGCACTACCGCGCGCCGAGCAGCCGCTGCTGGACGTGGTGGAGTGCGTAATACCCGAGGCGCGCGCGCTGTATCTTACCGCGCAGGAACGCACCATCCACGACGAAGCGGCAACCTACGCCGAACGCTACCGCAAGCAGGCCGAACAACTGAACGAGCGCGAAGCCGCCAGCCGCTGGCAGGGCGCGGCACTGAGCGACAACGAAGTGCGCCGCATCTCGTCGTTTCTCAAGTCCTACAACGTAATGCGCAAAGGTGAAGAATTCGTGCAGCGCGAGGTACGCGGGCGGGCGCGAATGCGGAATCGGTGGTTATTGGGGCTGGGGTTGGTGCTGGGGGGGGGTGCTGATCTTGCCTTTGAGGTTGTGGCGACGAGTTGCGCGGAGGAGCGGGGCGTGTCCGAAATTCTGTGTGTGAGGCGCGGTGAGACTTTTTCACGACGGCTGAAGATGTTTACGACGTACCGTCAGACGCAGTGGAAAAGTCAGTTCTTATCTTACACGATCCCCTTTGTGAATCGGCCCTCGTAGAGGATCGCAAACTGGTTCATTGCCGTTTTCCAGTGATTGGCTGCGCGACCCCATTCAGCGGTGATGTTACGCAGCGCCAGCCAGATCAGTTTGGTGGCCGCGTCGTCGCTGGGGAAATGCCCACGCGTTTTA
>CANIID010000082.1 GCA_947467315.1 Betaproteobacteria bacterium
AAAATCGCTCCGCATTTTTCATTTAATGTACTGCAATGCGTGGCGCCGATACGGCTAATCCACAAACGGATGCCGCCGCACGATGGTTTGCTCGCGATCCGGCCCGGTGGACACGATGTCAATCGGCACGCCGCACACGTCCTGCATACGGTTTAAATAGTTCTGCGCCGCCTTGGGCAGCTTTTCAAACTGCGTGACGCCCAAGGTGCTCTCGGACCAGCCAGGCATGTCCTCATACACCGGCTCGCATTGCGCCAGCAACTCCGCGCCAAACGGCAGGATGTCGCAGGCCACGCCGTTCATTTTGTAGCCCACGCCCAATTGCACGCGCTCCATGCCGTCCATCACGTCGAGCTTCATCATGCACAAGCCCGACACGCCGTTGATCTGGATCGCGCGCTTGAGCGCTGCGCCATCAAACCAGCCACAACGGCGCGCACGTCCAGTAGTAGCACCAAATTCGTTGCCACGCTTCGCCAGATAGGCGCCGCGATCATCGCTCAACTCGGTCGGGAACGGGCCGGAGCCCACGCGCGTGGTATACGCCTTGGTAATACCCAGCACGTAGTGCAAATTTTGCGGGCCGATGCCCGCGCCCGCCGCCGCCGCACCGGCGACGCAGTTGCTCGACGTGACATACGGATAAGTGCCGTGATCGATGTCGAGCAGCGTGCCCTGCGCGCCTTCAAACAGCAGGCTTTTGCCGGCTTTGCTCGCCTCAAACAGCAGACGCGGCACGTCGGCCACCATCGGTTTGATACGGTCGGCGTAGCTCAGCGCTTCGTCTAATGATTTTTGATAATCGACGGTATCGGCCTTGAGATAGTTTTTTAGCACAAAATTATGAAAGTCGAGGACCTCGCGCAGCTTATTGGCAAAGCGCTCAGGGTGCAGCAAGTCCTGCACACGGATGCCGCGACGCGCGACTTTATCTTCATAGGCCGGGCCGATGCCGCGGCCGGTGGTGCCGATTTTGCCCGCGCCCTTGGCGGCCTCGCGCGCACGATCCAGCGCGACGTGATGCGGCATGATGACGGGACACGCTTCGCTGATGGCGAGGCGCGAGGCGACATGCACGCCCATTTTTTCCAGCGCATCGATTTCTTCAAACAGCGCTTGTGGCGACAACACCACACCGTTGCCGATGTAGACCGCGACTTTGTCACGCAGAATGCCCGACGGGATCAGGTGCAGCACGGTTTTTTTACCGCCAATCACCAGCGTGTGCCCTGCGTTGTGGCCGCCCTGAAAGCGCACCACGCCCTGCGCGTGATCGGTGAGCCAATCCACGATCTTGCCCTTACCCTCATCGCCCCACTGAGCGCCGACTACCACCACGTTCTTCGACATGCTTAACGCCTTATCGCAATCACAAACTATTGTTTAAAAACATATACTTACACAACACCCTTGGCAATCGTCCAAGTGCCTGCACGACGCACCAGCGCGCGATTGCATCCCAGCTCGCGGCGTGTACCCGCATGTCCCGGCAAATCCACAATGACGATTTCGCCGCGCGCGCGCAACGCCGCGATACGCTTTTGCAGCGTCGCATCGTTAGGCTTATAAGGCGCCAGCACACCGGGCTTTGCGCCGCCGTTAGGACGCGCCGAAGCCAGCTCGCGCAAATCCATGCTGAAGCCAGTGGCCGCGCGCGCACGACCAAAGGCTTTGCCCACTTCGTCGTAACGTCCGCCACGTGCCAGTGCGTTGCTCCAGCCTTGGGCGTACGCCGCGAACACCACGCCACTGTGATAGTGATAACCGCGCAGCTCCGCCAGATCAAAACGGATTTTCGCGACATCGCACAGCGCATCGGAAAGACGCTTTAAATCCTTTAACGCATCGCGAATTTCAGGATAGCCCGGAAGACGTTTCGCCGCAGCCGACAACACCTCGCGCCCGCCATACAAATCCGGTAACGCCGCCAGCGCTTCGCGCGTGGTGTTATCCAGCTTTTTCGTCAGCGCACGCAGGGCCGGCACGTCTTTCAACTGCATGGCGCGGAACAGTTCGGATTCCTGCGCCCCGCCAATTTTCGCCCGCCGCACCAGCGTGCGAAAAATCGCCACATGCCCCAAATCCAGATGCGCCTCAGAGATGCCCGATGCCGCCATCGCCTGCATCATCAGGCGCTGCACTTCGATGTCGCTCTCCACGCCCTTGTGGCCGTAAACCTCGGCACCGATTTGCAGCGGCTCGCGCGTGCGGTTCAACTCCGAAGGCACGGTATGCAGCACGCTGCCCGCATAACATAGGCGCGTGACGCCACTACGGTTCAGCAGATGCGCGTCGATGCGCGCGACCTGCGGCGTGATGTCGGCGCGCACGCCCAGCATGCGCCCCGACAACTGATCGACCAGCTTGAAGGTGCGCAAATCCAGATCGTGCCCAGTGCCGGTCAACAGCGAATCCACGTATTCCAGCAGCGGCGGCATCACCAGTTGATAACCATGCACCGCGAACAAATCCAGGATCGTGCGACGCAGCCGCTCGATGCGCGCGGCTTCGGCGGGCAGGATGTCTTCGACGTATTCGGGTAATAACCAGGTGCGCATGGGATCGTTCAATTTCGTGCGAAATAAAGAATCAGTAGACCAACCAGCATTGAGGTTAGGCCGATAAAGCGGATCTGTCCGTCGCTCATTTCAGTTAAGCGGCGGAAGGTTTCACGCCACACGCCCGGCGCAAGAAACGGCAGTATGCCCTCGAATACCAGCATCAGGGCAACCGCGGTGAGCAGCAGTTGTTGGCTCATGTCGGAATCGAACGTCGTGGCGCGGGAGAGCCTCGTGCGCTACTTGCCCGCCCGTCCGCCAGACTTGAAGTACTTGAAGAACTCGGAATTCGGGTCCAGCACCAGCACATCGCTTTTGCTCTTGAAGCCAGCCTTATAGGCGTCAAGGCTGCGGTAAAAATTGTAAAACTCCGGGCTTTGCTCATAGGCCTTGGCATAAATCGCTGTCGCCTTGGCGTCGCCTTCACCCTTGATTTTTTGCGCGTCGCGATAGGCTTCGGCGAGGAGTACGGCCTTCTGCTTGTCGGCTTCAGCGCGCAGTTTTTCGGATTCGGCGGAACCCGTGGAACGCAGCTCATTGGCCACGCGGGTACGCTCGGCCACCATCCGCTGATACACCGACTCGGTGACGCCCTCGGGCAAGTCTACACGCTTCAAGCGCACGTCAAGGACTTCGATGCCGATTTTACTGGCGTCCTCGCTGGCTTTTTTGCGCATCAAATCCATGATCTTGTCGCGCTCGCCCGACACCACGTCATGCACGGTGCGGCGGCCAAACTCCGCCCGCAGCCCCTCGTTGACGGTCTGCAATAAGCGCGTTTGCGCCTGCGATTCGCCGGTGCCGCCACTGCCGCTGACGATACTGCCGTAGTACTGCCGCACATCGGCGATACGCCACTTGATAAACAAATCCACCTGCACGTTTTTCTTTTCGGAGGTGAGGAAAAGCTGCGGCTCCGGCGTGTCGATGGTCAGGATGCGCACGTCGAATTCGCGCACGTTATCGAGGAACGGCACTTTGAAATACAAGCCCGGTTCTTTCTTGATGCTCACCACTTCGCCCAGCCGGAACACAATGGCGTTCTTGCGCTGGTCGACAATAAACATCGACATCAAAACAACGATCAATACGCCTGCCAGGCAATACAGCAGCGCGGAGATTTGTTTGCTCATGGCCGTTGCTCCCGTTCACGCGAGCGGACGGCATCACGGGCGCGCGCGGCTGCGGGATCCGTTGCGGCAGCGGGTGGCGCCGCAGACGGCGTTGCGGCCGGTTCCGCTCCCATCTGCATGATTTTGTCCAGCGGCAGATAGAGCAGGTTGTTGCCGCCCTTCTCCACCACCACCTTGGTGGTATTGCTCATGATCTGCTGCATGGCGTCGAGATACAGGCGATCGCGCGTGACTTGCGGCGCTTTCTTGTACTCGGCAACCACCTGATTAAAACGTTCGGCATCACCCACCGCTTCCTGCTCGACGCGCTGACGGTGCCCCTCGGCTTCCTGCATCAGGCGCGCCGCCATACCCTTGGCTTTAGGCAGAATATCGTTGGCGTAGGCTTGACCTTCGTTTTTCTGCCGCTCGCGATCCTGCCCGGCCTTGACCGCGTCCTCAAACGCCGCCTGCACTTTTTCCGGCGGCTGCGCGTTTTGCATATTGAGCTTTTGCACTTCGATGCCGGTCTTGTAACGATCCAGTATCGTTTGCATCACTTTGTGAACCTTGGCCTGCACATCGGCGCGGCCCTGCTGCACCACGTAGTCCATGGTGCTCTTGCCGACGACTTCTCGAATCGCGGTTTCCGCTGCCTGCAGCACGGTATCGTCGGGCGAGCGATTTTCGAATACGTAGTCCCTGGGGTTTTTCACCACCCATTGCACCGCGAACTGCACATCGACGATGTTCTCGTCGTCGGTCAGCATCAGTGATTCTTTCAACACTTTGCTCTTGACGTTGTTGCGATAACCCACTTCCACGCTACGCACCTGGGAGACATTAACCACTTGCTTCGACTCGATAGGGTACGGAATGTGCCAGCGCAAGCCTGGAGTGGTGATTTCGGCGAACTTGCCGAAACGTATCACCACGCCGTTCTGGCCTTCATTCACGATATACCAGCCGCTGGCGATCCAGATACCCAGTATCAACGCGCCGAGTATGATGGCGCCGCCGCCCAGATGCTTGGGCCCCATCGGAGCGCCCGACTCGCTGCCGGGACGTCCGCCGCCTTTGCCGAAAATGCCGCCAAATTTCTTCTGAAAATTGCGCCAAACCTCATCGAGATCGGGCGGCCCCTGATTGCTGCCACCGGGACGCTTGCCCCACTGCGGATCGTTGAGCGACATCACGGCGTTCAGCGCGCGCGCCGCACCATCACGTACCGAACGTCGTAACGAATAACCCAAGGATTGCACTAAACCTGCCATGGAAAATTTTTCCGGATAGTTGGTATCAACTCAAGCACGCGCGCAACGGATCTTCGCGATCAGACCATCGCCTCGGTGCTTGCATCACTGCGACTGGATTCAACGGCGGTCTCCGCCACTTGCCCCAGCGCAGTCCTCAATAAATCAAGACCTTGCCCGTTTTGAGCGCTGATCCATGCACGCATAATCTTACCACATTCGTCACTTTCAACCCGTGGCGAAAACGCCGTTAAATCAATCTTGTTATAGACCAAAACCTGCGGAATCGTGTGCGCTCCGATCTCTTTGAGCACCACGTTCACCGCCTCGATCTGCGCATCGCGATCCGCGCTGCTGGCATCGACCACGTGCAGCAGCAAATCCGCATGCACCGTCTCCTCCAAAGTCGCCCGAAATGCAGCCACCAGCGTATGCGGCAAGCGCCGGATAAAACCCACTGTGTCCGACAACACCACGCCGGCCGCGGAACCTGTATGCAATTTGCGCGTGGTGGTATCCAGCGTCGCAAACAACTGATCGGCGGCGTAGACGCCAGCGCGGGTCAGCGTATTAAACAGCGTGGATTTACCGGCATTGGTATAGCCCACCAGCGACACCGACAGCACATGTGCGCGATTGCGCGAACGGCGTTGCACGGCACGCTGCGCCTCGACTTTAACCAGCTTGTCCTTCAGCACCTTGACGCGTTTACCGAGCAGGCGCCGGTCGGTTTCCAACTGCGTTTCGCCCGGACCGCGCATGCCGAAACCGCCTTTTTGCCGCTCCAGGTGAGTCCAGCCGCGCACCAGCCGTGTCGCCAGATGCTCCAGTTGCGCCAGTTCCACCTGCAACTTGCCTTCGTGACTGTGCGCACGTTGCGCAAAAATATCGAGAATCAGACTGGTGCGATCGACCACCCGGCAGTTGAGACGCTTTTCGAGATTGCGCTCCTGCACCGGCGATAATTCATGATTGAAAATTACCAGTTGCGACTGCGTGGCAGCCACGGTTTCGGCGATTTGATCGACCTTGCCTTTGCCCGCGTAAAACGCCGAATCGGGCCGGTCGCGCTTGCCGCGCACGACCTCCTTAGCGGTGACGCCCGCGCTGGACGCCAGCAATTGAATTTCAGCGAGGCTTTCCGCGTAATCGTCGTCGCCGAAATCGAGCGCGACCAGCACCGCATGGGTTTGGCCGGTGCCGTGGTTACCACGAGCACCATTGCCACGACTGGCGCCATCGCCGGGACGATCAAACATCCGCTAGTAAAACCGGGAACCACATCAAGCGACTATTCGCCCTCTTCCGTCGGAATGGTCACCGCACGCGCAGGCACCACGGTGGATATGGCGTGCTTGTAGACCATCTGAGTCACGGTATTTTTGAGCAGCACCACGTACTGATCGAACGATTCCACTTGCCCTTGCAACTTGATCCCGTTGACGAGGTAAATGGACACGGGGATATGTTCCTTGCGCAGCGTATTCAGGAACGGGTCTTGTAACAACTGGCCCTTGTTGCTCATGATGCCCTCGCTTTTTGTAGTTTTATGCGACGTTACTGTACTGCAAAAGCCCATTTAGCGCCAGTAAGTTACGCTTGATGGGACTAAATGGCGGGCGATGTCGGAACCCTATTCAATGCAAGAAAAAAGACCTTGCACTCGCCGCTTCCGGTCTCGCTGCCCTGTTAAGACACTCTAGCTTGCGATTCGATCCCCGGAAAACAAGCCTCGCCATCAAATTAAAAAAATTTGTTTAAATTCAAATAGTTATTATCTATCGTTCATGCCGCCACCCGCCCAATTGGCATTCGGACGCCGCTTGCGCTCGAAGGGGTTGCTGCTGGCGGACTTGAACTCGACCTTGAGCGGCGTGCCTTCCAGTTTGAAAATATCGCGAAAGAAGTGCTCGAGAAAGCGCCGGTAACTGTCGGGTACTTTCTCCAGCGCGTTGCCATGGATGACGATACGCGGCGGATTGGAGCCCCCTTGGTGCGCGTAGCGCAGTTTGGGGCGATTCATGCCCACACGCGGCGGTTGCTGGCGTGCCACGGCGGCAATCAGCGCGCGGGAGAGGCGCGGTGTCGACAACTTGGCCATCGCCGATTCAAATGCCCGGTCCACCGATTTCAGTACACCGCCGACGCCTTGACCTTTGAGCGCTGAGATAAAGTGCAACTTGGCGAAACTTAAAAAATCCAGCTTGCGCAGCAAGTCCACCTTGATCCTGCCGCGCTCATATTCCGGCAGCCCATCCCACTTGTTGACCGCCACTACCAACGCACGTCCGGCTTCGAGGATAAAGCCGGCGATGTGCGCGTCCTGATCGGAGATTTCCTGCTGCGCATCCAGTACCAGAACCACCACGTTGGCGTCGGATATTGATTGTAACGTCTTGATTACACTAAATTTTTCTATAGCCTCGGTGACGCGACCCTTGCGCCGCACGCCGGCGGTATCGATCAACGTATAGCGTTTGCCCTCGCGCTCGAAATCGATATACACCGAATCACGCGTGGTGCCGGGTTCATCGAACACCACGACGCGCTGCTCACCCAGGATCGAGTTCACCAGCGTGGATTTCCCCACGTTCGGCCGGCCGACTATGGCGATGCGCGGCACCTTTTCATCGTCCTCGGCGTCCTTCGTGGCGTGCGGGTAATCCGCCAGCACGATGTCCATCAAGTCCGAAACGTTTTCGCCGTGCGCTGCGGAAATAGGCAGCGGATCGCCGAGACCAAGTTCGTGAAACTCAGCGGTCGCCGCGCTGTGCGCGCGGCCTTCCGATTTATTCACCACCAGCCAGATGCGGCGTCCGCGTTTACGCAGTTCGCTGGCAATAGAAATATCCTGCGGCGCGACGCCGTTACGGCCATCCACCACGAACAATACGGTGTCGGCCTCGTCCACAGCCTGTCGCGTCTGCAGCGCCATTTGGCGGTACACACCTTCCGCGTCGGTGGGCTCCAGACCGCCGGTATCGACCACCAGATAGGGCTTCAAGCCCACCTTGCCCTCGCCGTAGTGACGGTCGCGCGTGAGGCCGGGCACGTCCGCCACGATGGCGTCGCGCGTGCGCGTCAGGCGATTGAACAGCGTTGATTTCCCGACGTTCGGGCGGCCAACAATAACGATGGTGGGTTTCATGGTGCGGTCAACCGGACATCTGCGCGGGAGCGTGCGACGATTATCGCAGGCTCAATCACAGTGTCCCGGCTACGAAGCGCCTTTCACTACTGTGCCGAAATGGCGAATACGCCGCCATTACGCGTTTGTACCAGGAAGGTCGAGATATCCAGTGCGACCGGCGCAGCGGCGATCTGACTGCCGTCCGTTGCGATGCGGCCCGCGAAAGAGCCGTCCTCGCGCGACAATAAATGCACATAGCCCTGATAATCGCCCACGATCACGTAGCGCCCCATGGCCAGCGGACGACTGACGCCGCGCCCGAACAACTTATCCTGCTTCCACACGCTGCTGCCGTTGGATTTGTCGAGTGCCACCACTGCATTTTTATCGTCGGTGACATAGAGGTTGCGATTGTCCGCCCCCATGCCGCTGAAGCTGGAAATATCACGCCCCCAAATCGCGGTGCCGCGGGTGGCATCAAAACACACCACGCGTCCCTGATACGCCACCGCGCAGGCGCGCACGTCGTCCACTACCGGCGCGCTGGTCACATCGGCCACGCGCTCAAGTTCCGTCGCGCCCTTGGGCAACGCCACGATGCCGTCCCACGCCGCACCGCCGTTGGCGGTTGAAACCGCTACCAGGCGCCCGCCGGGGAAACCCGCAAGCACCAAGCCACGGCTGATCACCACGCCCGCATGGCTGCGCACCGACAGCGCCGGCGCGGCACGTTGATACACCCAGCGGCGCTTGCCGCTGGCGGCGTCAAGTCCGTAAATGGTGCCGTCGCCTGAACGCACCACCACGAGATCGCCTTCTACGGCCGGTGGCGCAAGAATTTCTCCGGACAGTTGTGCTTTCCACAGCGCTTTTCCGCTCGCATCAAACGCCAGCACTTCACCCCGTGCCGTGCCGACCGCGACTACCGCGCCCCCCGCACCGACGCCGGCAGCAATGCGCTGCCCCGCTTCAAATCGTGCGGTGACCGCGCCGGAATTGGCGGTAAACCCGGCGATTTGTCCGTTCGCGCCGCTCACCCAAACGGTATTGCCTGACGTGCCGGGAAAAAACACCGTCCTGTCCGCTGCGCCGATGGTGCTGCGCCAAACCACGGCGGGCGTTACCACCGGACGTATCTGCACCAGTTCCGCTGGCTTGACGGCAGGCACGGACGCGCCGAACCAACTGTTGTACGTACCTTTGATGGTGTCGCACCCGCTCAACCCCAACGTCAACGCCAGCGGCAGTAGCAGCGCAAGTAGGTAACTTACGTAAGGCCGCATCACTTCGTCTCGCCCACCGCATCGAGTTTGACTTGTAACAACTGCCGGTACGAACTGCGCGGATCGAGTTTTTCCAGCGCCGTCTGATAAGCCGCGCGCGCTTCCGCGCGCTTGCCCTGCAAGGCGAGGATGTCGCCCTTCATGTCAGCATACAGGCCGTCGAAGCTAGCCGTGTGCTTGGCGTCGACCAGTTTCAAAGCCTCATCAGGATTTTTTTCGTCGAGCAACACGCCCGCCAGGCGCAGACGCGCCACGTCGCGCATCTCGTCTTCCTTGGCCTTGTCTATCACCCATTGCAACCGTTGCTTGGCACCCGCTAGATCATTGGCAGCGGCCAACGTTTTAGCTGCGCGCAATTGCGCCATCGCGGCATAGGCACTGGAGCCGTGGCTGGCGGCAATCGCGGCAGCAATATCCTGCACTTTTTTGGGCTCGTTCGACTGGTCAGCAGTATCGAGCTGGCTGTAGAGCGTGCCCGCCGCCGTGGATTGCTGATTCTGGTAGTAACGCCACGCCTGTAAGCCCGCGATACCCACCAGCACCGCCAGCGAAACCGTGGTGACGAGATTGCCGTACTTGCGCCACCAATCCTTTATAACCGCAATCTGTTCCTGCTCTTCTAAATCATAAGCCATTGTTTATAATCCATTTTTTACTATCGAGACGGCTTCCTGCAAGGTCACCGTTTTTTGTTCCAGCGCCTGCCGCAGCGGCTTGATCGTGAGCTGGCCTGCTGCCGCTTCGTTATCACCGATGATAACCGCGAAGCGCGCGCCGCTGGCGTCCGCTTTTTTCATCTGCGCCTTGAAACCGCCGCCGCCGCAATGTAGCACTACATGGAGCCCGGCATCGCGCAATTGCTCCGCCACAACTGGCGCCATTTTGTCAGCCGCCTCACCCTGATGCACCAGCCACACGTCGGGCTCCAGTTTGGGCAAGGCAGCGGCCTTGCTTTCCAGCAGCAGTAACAGGCGCTCCACGCCGATGCCGAATCCGCAGCCGGGCGTGGCTTTGCCGCCGAGCTGTTCAAACAAGCCGTCGTAACGCCCGCCGGAACACACCGCGCTTTGCGCGCCTAATCCACCATTGGCGCCGCTCACCCATTCGAACACGGTGAGATTGTAATAATCGAGACCGCGCACCAACCGCGGGTTAATCACATAGGGTATGTTCGCCGCCGTCAGCCCCGCGAGCACGGCGTCAAAATTCGCGCGCGAGGCCTCGCCCAGACGATCCATCAACTTGGGCGCGGCTTCGATCACGGCCTGCATCGCGGGGTTTTTAGAATCGAGAATGCGCAGCGGATTGGTCAGCAGCCGGCGCTGCGCGTCTTCATCCAGCACCTCGCGATGCTGCTCGAAGTATTCGATCAGCTTGCCGCGAAACGCGCGGCGTTCGTCGTTGCTGCCGATGGTGTTGATTTGCAGCTCGACGTTATCGATGCCCAAGCGTTGCCACAAGCGGCGCGCCATCACCAGCAATTCGATGTCGATATCCGGGCCGGGGAATCCCAGCGCTTCGACACCGAAGCTGTGGTATTGGCGATAGCGGCCTTTTTGCGGACGCTCGTGACGAAACAGCGGCCCGCTGTACCACAACCGCTGCGGGCCGTTGTAAAGCAGGTTGTGCTGCAACGCTGCGCGCACCGTCGGCGCCGTGCCCTCGGGGCGCAGCGACAGCTTGTCGCCGTTCATTGAATCTTCGAAGGAATACATTTCCTTTTCGACGATGTCGGTGACCTCACCCACGCCGCGCACGAACAGGCTGGTGTATTCGACTATCGGCGTGCGGATATTGCGATAGCCATACTGCCGCAGCACGTCGCGCACGGTGTCTTCGAGATATTGCCAAAGGTAAGCCTCGTCCGGCAGCATGTCGTTCATGCCGCGGATCGCTCGAATTTGATCACTCATGCGACGGCTCGTTCTACAACGGCTGGATATTTGTCGTGTACGTATTTTTCCACGATGTCCTGAAATTCTTCGGCGATTTTGTCGCCTTTCAGCGTCACCGTTTTCACGCCGTCCACAAACACCGGCGCAACCGGATTTTCGCCCGAACCCGGCAGGCTGATGCCGATATTGGCATGCTTGCTTTCGCCGGGGCCGTTGACCACGCAACCCATCACCGCCACGTTCATGGTTTCGACGCCGGGATGTTTGCCGCGCCACTGCGGCATTTGCTCGCGCAAATAACTTTGAATACGTTCGGCGAGCACCTGGAAAAACGTGCTGGTGGTGCGACCGCAGCCGGGGCACGCGATCACCATCGGGGTAAACGAACGCAGCCCCATGGTCTGCAGAATCTCTTGCGCAACGATCACTTCCCGCGTCCTGTCACCGCCGGGTTCCGGCGTTAGCGATACACGGATGGTGTCGCCGATGCCCTCTTGCAGCAGCACGCCCATCGCTGCGGTGGACGCCACGATACCCTTGGAGCCCATGCCGGCCTCGGTCAAACCGAGATGCAACGCGTAGTTGCAACGTGCCGCGAGATCGCGATACACCGCAATCAAATCCTGCACCCCGCTGACCTTGCATGAGAGCACGATTTTGCCGTGCGCCAGGCCGAGCTTTTCCGCGAGCACCGCACTGTCGATGGCGGATGCCACCAGCGCGCGGCGCGTAATCACGGCAGCCTCTTCGGGCACGGCCTGTTTTGCGTTGTCATCCATCATGCGCGCGATGAGTTCGGGATCGAGACTGCCCCAGTTCACGCCGATGCGCACCGGCTTATCGTAGCGGCAGGCGAATTCGATCATGGTGGCAAACTGTTCGTCGCGTTTGGAACCACGGCCGACGTTGCCCGGATTGATACGCAGCTTGGCCAACGCCTCGGCGCACGCCGGATGCTGTGTCAGCAAACGATGCCCATTGAAATGAAAATCGCCCACCAGCGGCGCGTTCACACCCATCGCCGCGAGCTGGTCGCGGATGTGCGGCACGGCTGCCGCAGCTTCTGCGGTGTTGACGGTAACGCGCACGATCTCGGAACCGGCGCGCGCCAGCGCCGCCACCTGCGCGACCGTGCCGGCAATATCCGCGGTATCGGTATTGGTCATCGATTGCACGAGGACTGGCGCATCGCCGCCGATATCCACGTGCCCCACTCGCACACGCGCGCTGGTGCGGCGTAACGCAGGTCCGTAATGAGGTAAACAGTTCATCTGAGGTTCGTCGCGCGCATCACTCCAACTGCAAACGCGCAACATCCTCCGTTGCGTGGGCCACGAGATCCACTGGCCGCCCCTTGTAGGCGAGTTGCACGCCACGCACACTGCCAACGACAATTTTAAACGGCGGATCGCCCTGCACCATCTGCTCGGTTCCAGGTAAATTTACTTGAGAAAACAATATCTTACCGACGCCATCCCGTACCTCCACCCAAGATTCCCGACTGAACAGAAAATGCAGGCCCCGGTGCGCGGCGGTTTCTACGACAGCCTTTTTTTCCTCGTCCAGCGTGGTGGGTGACGCCGCTGGCACGGGTACCAATGGCGCAGCTGGGTTGACCGCCGCGCGCTCTGAAGGCACAGAACGCACCTGCACTGCCGGCTTCGAGGACAGCACCTCACTCAACACAAATTCATAGAATGCCAGCACACCCACAACAGCAACGATCACCACGGCGGCAATCGGCAAACCGCGAATGCGCACGGGATCGATGGCCACGCCCTTCACATCATGCAACAGTCGTGCATTCGGCGATGCGTCAACCACGGGCGCCTGTTGCGACATCGCGTCCAGCAAGGGCGCGGCATCCAGCTTGAGCAGGCGCGCATAGTTGCGCACATAACCTCGCGCGAACACTGCCCCCGACAACACGCTGAAATTGTCGGCTTCGATGGCCCTGATTTGCACCGGCGTAAGCCGCAACTGCCCAGCCACCTGCGCCACCGTCAGCCCGTGCGCCGTGCGCGCGGCAGCCAGCGCGGCACCCGGCGATGCTACGCCGTGCGCCCTGCCGGACTGAATGTCATCGGCCATAATCACAATATGCACCATAAGCTTATTCGAATCGCCCGGCGGACAGCGCCTGTGCTTCCTGCGAATTGGGAAAGTTGGAGCGCAATTGGTGCGACAAGCTATCCAGGGAATTTCCCCCGCCCAGCCGGCGTTCCGTGCGGATCATGAGCCAGAGAATTTCCGGGCTGCCCGCGGAAACCGGGATCAGGCGCTGCAACTGTACGCGTGCCTCGGCGTAGTTTGCGCGCGCATAGGCCATGTCGGCCAATTGATAGAGCGCCTGAATTTGATTCGGCTGAAACCGCAGCGCATTTCTGAAATGGTTTTCCGCTTCCGCGAAATCGCCCAGCCGCCGTGCGCATACGCCGGCATTCACGTAGGAACGATCCGGAGTCTGGTACAGCGGATCGCTGACCGCCGCCATAAAATACTTGATGCCTTCGGCCTCGCGCTTACGTTGGCATAAAAAAGTGCCGTAATTATTATTCGCGTCGGAATCACGCGCATTGATACGCACCGCCTGGCGAAAGTTCTCCTCGGCCATGCGGTCGTCTCTCAACTCGCTATAGATAAGACCCGCGACGTTAAACGCCGGGCCGTAGGTCGGATCGCTGCGCTGCGCGATACCCGCTTCTTCGAGCGCAACACCGAGATTGCGAATCTCCAGGTAATTGACCGCGAGATCCGTGTGTATGCGCGCGCGCCCACGGGCATCGTCATCGGTGTCGGACGTCGTTGATTGGGTGCGCTGACTGGCGGGTTCGATGGGTTGTGTGCCGCATCCGGCAACCAACAAAGCGCTCATGAAAACAAAAAGATGTCTGATTTTCATGGCAACACCTCAACGTCGGATTCCTGAATACCTGCGTCGGTTGCGTGACGCTGGTTGCGACGCTCGGCGCGGCGCGTTTTATCCTGCACCTGTCCCGCGAGTTGCCCGCACGCCGCCGCGATGTCGTCGCCGCGTGTCTTGCGCGTGGTCGCCACCAGCTCGGCGCGCACCAGCACATCGCGAAAACGGGATACCGCATCCGGCTTCGAACGTGCGTAACCCGAATCCGGGAACGGATTAAACGGAATCAGGTTGATTTTGCACGACACGGACTTGACCGTTTCGACCAGCTCGCGCGCCTGCGCCACACTGTCGTTCACCCCATCGAGCAGCACGTATTCGAAGGTGACGAAATCGCGCGGCGCTTTTTCGATGTAGCGCACGCAGGCCGCCAGCAGTTCGCGGATAGGATATTTCTTGTTGATCGGCACCAGTTCGTTGCGCAAGGCATCGTTGGGCGCGTGCAACGAGACCGCCAGCGCCACCGGGCAGGTATCGCGCAAGCGATCCATCGCCGGCACCAGACCGGAGGTGGATAAGGTGACGCGGCGGCGCGACAGCCCGTAAGCGTCGTCGTCCAGCATGAGCTGCATCGCACCGACGACATTATCAAAATTCGCCAGCGGCTCGCCCATGCCCATCATCACCACATTGCTGATAATGCGGGCGTCGCCTTTGTTGATGCTGGCGTAGGCGCCGAGACATTTGTTCGCCCACCAGAGTTGCCCGATTATTTCGCCAACACTGAGATTGCGATTAAAGCCCTGCCGACCGGTGGCACAGAACGAGCATTCCAGCGCGCAGCCGGCTTGAGAGGATATGCACAAGGTGCCGCGATGGGTTTCCGGAATGAACACGGTTTCGATGGCGTTGCCGGTGCCCACGTCCATCAACCACTTGCGGGTGCCATCTCCGGCAACGGTATCCTGCACAACAGTAGGTCCGGCAATCGCTGCCTCCACGCACAGCCGCTCACGCAACACCTTGGAAATATCCGTCATCACGCCAAAATCTGCGGCGCCCGACTGATGCATCCAGTGCAACAACTGCTTTGCCCGAAACGGTTTTTCACCCAACGTCGCGCAGTACGCGGTGAGTTCCTGGCGACCGAGTCCGAGCAAATTAATCGTCATGGCACCGGGATTGACCGCCTAGCGCGGGCAAATATCCAGACGGGCGAAAAAATAGCTGATTTCGTTGGCCGCATTCTCGGCCGAATCCGAGCCATGCGCAGCATTGGCGTCGATGCTGTCCGCAAAATCGGCGCGGATGGTGCCTTTTTCGGCCTTTTTAGGATCCGTGGCGCCCATCAGGTCGCGATTTTTCTGAATCGCACTGTCACCTTCGAGCACCTGAATCATCACCGGGCCCGAAATCATAAAGTCCACCAAGTCCTTGAAAAAAGGGCGGCTTTTATGCACGGCATAAAAGCCTTCGGCATCGGCGCGCGATAACTGCGCCATGCGTGCAGCGATAACTTTCAACCCGGCTTGTTCAAAACGCGAATAGATTTGGCCGATGACATTTTTGGCCACGGCATCCGGTTTAATAATCGATAAAGTACGCTCAACACCCATGATTCACTGCCCCTTGGCTAGAATTTAATTAACTAGCAAGGATAGCACGATAAGGTCTTGAAATAAAGACACTTCGGGTAGGTGCCGCAATGCAGCAAAAGCGCCGCAGTGTCGATCACCCGGCGGGCAGAAATGTCCGAAAATACTACTGCGCCGGGCCGACGATGCCAAAAACCGTGGAAAGGCAGCGACCGTTGGAATCCGTGATGCAGGCCGGCAGCGAGAATCGCTGTGCGGAAGAATAAGGCCCGACAAACCCATCCGGGTCGGTTGCCCGCACACGCATGTAGTACGTACCTGGGCCGGGACGGGGCACCGTGAACTCCGGTTTGTCCAGACTGCGCGTCAGCAAGGGCTGCGCGAACTTCGCATTGTCAGCCAATTGAAACTCGAATTTTTGCCCAGGTTCGCCCGCCCAGCGAAACGCAATGCCGTCGTCGCCCACCGCTGGTGGCTCAGGCTGCGCGGGGGGCGCCAGCAGCGTAAACGACGCCACGTCGCCGTAGGGACCGCGGTCGCCATCCTTGCGCAAGCTCGCCACGCGCCAGAAATAATCCCCTAATGTCAGGTTGGGCACCACGGTAGTGGTGGCCTTGGCGGCCTTGTTTTCGTGCACCACGGACTTGAAGCCCGCGTCACGCGCCACCTGCACATGGTAGGTCGCCGCCTCCGGGTTGTCCGACCACTTGAGCTCGACCTCCGCGCTGCGTACCTTGCCTTTGGGTGCGGGCGTCGATACCAGGGGCGGCTCGGGCCGCGCTTTCAGGCGAAACTCATGCGTGGCGTCCTTGCCTTCCAGTCCGCGCGGGTCGATCGCGCGCACGCGCAACACATAATTACCATCCGGCACATCGACGAAACGCAATTCCGCCGACGGCGACACCGTATCCTGAACCATCGCATTAAAATCCTTATCGCGTGCGATCTGCGCGCGATAGGCTTTGGCGCCCGTCACCGGCGGCAACGGGAAACGCAGCAAGGGACGCTCCATCAAAGCCGCCAGTTTTGCCGTCTCCGGCGCAGCCAACAACGCGATGGGATCGGAAACAGTCTTGGATGCGTCGACGACAGTACCGAAGCCAGCGCCGATGCGTTTGCTTGCGGCTTCGGCACCTGCTGCGCCATCTGCACTCGCCGCAACCGCCCCCTCCAGCACTTCACTGCGGGTTTCGTTGGTCTGCGCATCCATGGCCACACGAAACTGAGTGCCGCGAACCCCCAGGTTCGCAAGACGCGTACTCACGCTATGGCGCGGCTGCGCCGGCGAATCCTTCGCGGCCTTGGTGACCAGGGACTCCACGCGCCCGCTAATCACGTTGACCACCGATTCGAGGATGCCCACGTCGGCATAGCTGCGCAGACGGCTGACCTCCACCTGACTGCCCGCCTGCACACGCACGGTAGACCCGTCCGAGAGCTTGAGCGTCGCATAGCCGTTCTTGCCGGTGGTGACCTGCGCGCCCTCCGCCAGGGATGCCCCCAATGCTGCCACCGAAGGCGACGCCGGCGCCGATGCGCTACTCCCGGAAGAAACCTTGACATCACCGTCTATACTGGAGAACGTCGCCGAGGCGCCCGTAGCGCGTAACAAGTCGAGTGGTATACGCACCTGCTGCGCCGGGTATATCCGATTGGGATTCACCATACTGTTGTATTTCGCCACGTCGCGCCACGCAGCAGGTACTTTTAACAGTCGTTGACCCACCCCGATCACTGTATCACCCGGACGTACGGCGTATACGTAATCATCGACGGGACTCGCCGCCAAGACGCTACCAGCACCCCAAGGACACACCGCCATGGCGACGGCAACCGAGATGGCACACCGACGCAGATTCATCGCGACCATTGCATTTCCAGTCATAGAAGAAAGCAAAAAAACAAAACTGTTGAAAACGACCGCCAAGGTGCGAGGGTCAGCAGACGCTATTACTATTCTGTAGCGATCACCGTCAGAACAACGCATTAAAATACAAAGCGTTGAGACATATTACCGATGTTTCACACAAATTTTACAATAACCCGATCCAGGTAGTCGGCCAATATCGCGGATTGCCGCTTAGTCTCTGCGTTATCACGGGCAATCGCGGCACGCTCCAGAATTTCACCCATCGCCGTAATCATGGGAAATCCATAGCTGGCGCCCGATCCCGCCATGCCGTGTCCAACCATGCGCAACGTCTCAAAGTCACCAGCATCCAATGCGCGCGCGATAGTCGCACGGTCCTTCCGCCGCTGTTCCAGAAAAAGCGGCATCAACTCCTCGAGGTCGCTATCGACTTCAACGACGATGGGAACGATAGGGATAGGATCAGGCATGTTGCATCTCCTCAACGGTCAATCGTGTCGCTAACGCGGATGCCAGGGCAACCTGCAAGCTACCGCGCGTCAGCGGTTTATCCAGCACGGCATTACACCCCGCCGCCAGAGCAAGCCGCCGTTCCTCATCGCCTTTATGCGCAGTCAATGCCAGGATCGGCGCGCTATACCCGCACATGCGCAACGTGCGCGTGGCCTCCGCCCCGCCGATCAGCGGCATATCCATATCCATTAGCACTGCGTCCGGACGTTGGGACAAAGCTATTTCAATGGCCTGCTCGCCATTTTCACATTCCAGTACTGATAAGCCGAGGCGTTTAAGATGCATGGTAACCAGCGCCCGGATGTCCGGCATGTCTTCGGCCACCAGCACGGTGCCCTGCAGGGCCGCAGGCGTCGCTTGCCCCGGTGCCTTGGTCGTTGCGGGTACCGCAACATCGCCTGCGGCGGATGCCGTCCCCGGTGCCAAGGCGATTTCGGGCGCCGCGAGCGGCGCCTCCAACGTGACCTTGAACACCGTTCCCTCTCCCACGCGGCTGCGCACCTCGATATCGCCGCCCATCAGTCGCGCCAGATTGCGGCTGATGGTCAGCCCCAAGCCGGTGCCGCCATGCGTGGATGCCACCTTGGCATCCGCCTGCTGAAACGCGCCGAACAAACGTTGCAACACCGTTTCCGGCATGCCCGGGCCGGTATCCTTCACACAGGGCAATTGCATCAAATAGCCACCAGCCCAAGTAACTGCTCGCGATAAGAATCACTGGTAGATGCGACCAAGCGCCGCGTCTTGATTCCTCCCTTGCGGGATTTATCCAGTCGCAGGATATTGAGCACCATGCGGC
>CANIID010000083.1 GCA_947467315.1 Betaproteobacteria bacterium
AGCGGCGGCATCCGGCAAATTACCGCCAAGACGGTCGATTTCGGCGCGTCCGATGCGCCGTTGTCACCGGAACAACTAGAAAAAGACGGCCTCACGCAATTCCCGGCGGTGATCGGCGGCGTGGTGCCGGTGGTCAACATCGCGGGGGTGAAACCCGGCGAAATGCGCCTGACCGGTCAGGTGCTGGGCGACATTTTCCTCGGCAAAATCAGCAAATGGAACGACAAGGCGATTGCCGATCTGAATCCCGGCATCAAACTGCCGGCGCAGGATATCGCGGTGGTGCGCCGCGCCGATGGTTCGGGCACGACGTTTATTTTCACCAACTATCTGACCAAGGTGAATGCCGAATGGAAAGCCAAGGTCGGCGAAGGTCAAGCCGTGCAATGGCCGTCGGGCATGGGTGGCAAGGGTAACGAAGGTGTCGCCGCGTTCGTGCAGCGCTTGCCGGGCGCGATCGGCTACGTGGAATACGCGTACGCTAAGCAGAACAAGCTGACCCACACGTTGCTGAAAAACCTCGACGGCCAGTTTGTCGGGCCGGATGACGATACCTTCAAGGCGGCCGCAGCCGGTGCGGATTGGGGCAAGGCCGCGTTTGGCGCCATCCTGACCGAGCAGCGCGGCAAGGACAGCTGGCCGATTACCGGCGCCACGTTCATACTGATGCACAAGGCGCAGGCCAAGCCGCAACAGGCGGTGGAAGTCATGAAGTTCTTTGACTGGTCGTATGCCAACGGCGCCAAACTGGCGGCCGACCTGGACTATGTGCCGTTGCCCGATGCGTTGACCAAACAGATTCGCGGCGCGTGGATCAGCCAGATCAAAGACAGCGGCGGCAAAGCACTTTGGATGGCGAAGTAATTCGGGCAAACCGCCCGGCAACGGGACCGGCGCGGAACAAAACCGCCCTGCGGGGCCGGTCGGTTCGCTCAACCGCCCGGTCCCCCTGTCTATTCAGGCAACAACCATGACAACTCCGGATCCGGGCGCTACCATGACGGCTGAGGTGCCACTGTCGCATTCATCGCGTGCGCTAAATAGGGAACCCGTCGTGCGTAAAAAGCCATCCCAACTGGGCGAAATCATTTTTGCCAATTTGACGCGTTCGTTCGCGTTTTTGGCACTCGCCTCGCTGGCCGGCATTATCGTGTCCTTGGTTTACGGTGCGTGGCCGTCGATCACGAAATTCGGACTGCCCTTTCTGTGGACGTCCGACTGGAATCCGCCGATGGCGAAGTTTGGCGCGCTGATCCCGATTTACGGCACGCTGGTCACCTCCGTCATCGCGCTGGTGATTGCGGTACCCGTTTCTTTTGGTATTGCCATTTTCCTCACCGAGCTGTCGCCGCCCTGGCTGCGCCGTCCGCTGGGTACGGCGATTGAGCTGCTGGCGGCTATTCCCAGTATCGTCTATGGCATGTGGGGGCTGCTGGTGTTTGCGCCTATATTTGGTCAATATATTCAACCCGCATTGATGGCAACGATCGGGCAGGTGCCGCTGATCGGCAAACTGTTCAGCGGCCCGACCCTGGGCGTGGGTTTGCTGTCGGCAGGTATCATCCTGTCGATTATGATTATTCCGTTCATCGCGTCGGTGATGCGCGATGTATTTGAAATCACGCCGAAGATGCTCAAAGAATCTGCCTACGGTGTCGGCGCCACGACCTGGGAGGTGGTGTGGAATGTGGTGCTGCCGTACACCAAGACGGGAGTCATTGGCGGCATTGTCCTCGGGCTCGGTCGTGCCTTGGGCGAGACCATGGCCGTGACCTTCGTCATCGGCAACACCAACTTTCTATCCAATATTTCGCTGTTCTCGCCCGGCAACAGCATTACGTCGGCGCTGGCCAACGAATTCGCCGAGGCGGAGCCGGGCCTGCATACGGCCTCGCTGATCGAGTTGGGCCTGATATTGTTTCTGATCACCTTTGTTGTTCTGGCTTTCTCCAAAGTGCTCCTGATGCGGCTGGCGCGTCAGGAAGGCGGCAAGACTTAAACGACCGCAGCGGCCTACTGCCATGACTCTCATAAAAAAACGTAAATTAATCAATAATGTAGCGCTCGCGCTCTCACTGGGCGCGATGTCTTTCGGCTTGTTCTGGCTGGCGTGGATTTTAGTGACCATATTGCAGTTGGGCGTCGCCGGGCTATCCGTGGCGGTGTTTACCCAAATGACCCCGCCGCCGGGCAGCGCCGGTGGATTGGCCAACGCGATATTCGGCAGCGTCGTTATGGTGGGGCTGGCCACCCTCATCGGCACGCCGATCGGCATTCTTGCCGGTGTGTATCTCGCCGAATACGGGCGCGGTACCGTGCTCGGTCACGCCACCCGCTTTATCAACGACATTTTATTGTCTGCGCCGTCCATCGTGATCGGCTTGTTCGTCTATGCGGCGGTGGTCAAGCCGATGGGGCATTTCTCCGCCGCCGCCGGTGTGATTGCGCTGGCGCTGCTGGTTATCCCGGTGGTGATTCGCACGACGGAAAACATCCTGCGTCTGGTGCCCGATACGCTGCGCGAAGCGGCTTCCGCGCTCGGCGCGCCCAAGTGGATCATGATCATGCAGGTCACTGTGCGCGCGTCGCAAGCGGGCATCATGACCGGCATTCTGCTGGCGGTCGCGCGTATTGCCGGCGAGACCGCGCCGCTCATGTTCACGGCCTTGTCCAACCAATTCTGGAGCACGGATCTGAGTCAGCCCATGGCCAATCTGCCGATGACCATCTTCCGCTTTGCCATGAGTCCGTTCAAGGACTGGCAGGATCTGGCGTGGGCCGGCGTATTGCTGATTACGGCGGGTGTGCTGGCGCTGAATATTGTTGCGCGCATCCTGTTCAAAGAAAAACTCACTGCCTGATAACCCCCCTGATTGCAGAACACCCATGGCCAACTTCACCTTGCAAGAAACGTCCGAGAAAACGCCGCCGCCGGTTACGCAGCTTTCAATCCGTAATTTCAATTTTTACTACGGCAAGTTTCAAGCGCTGAAAAACATCAACCTGGATGTTTACAAAAACTGCGTGACCGCATTCATCGGCCCGTCCGGCTGCGGCAAATCGACACTGCTGCGCACGCTGAACCGCATGTACTCGCTATATCCCGAACAGCGCGCCGAGGGCGAATTGCTGCTCGACGGCAAAAACCTGCTGGATCGCGATCTTGACGTTAACGAACTGCGTGCGCGCATCGGCATGGTGTTTCAGAAGCCCACGCCGTTTCCGATGTCCATCTACGACAACATCGCGTTCGGCGTGCGTCTGCATGAGCGCATGTCGCGCGGGCAGATGGATGAGCGCGTGGAATGGGCGCTGCAACGCGCGGCGTTGTGGGATGAAGTTAAAGACAAACTCGGACAAAGCGGCATGAGCCTGTCGGGCGGACAGCAGCAACGGCTGTGTATCGCGCGCGGCATCGCGGTCAAGCCGGAAATTCTGCTGCTGGATGAACCGACGTCCGCGCTGGATCCGATATCCACCCTGCGTATCGAGGAATTGATCCACGACCTGAAAAAAGATTTCACCATCGTGATTGTCACCCATAACATGCAGCAGGCGGCGCGCGTGTCCGACTACACCGCTTATATGTATCTGGGTGAGTTGATCGAATTCGATCAGACGGACACGATCTTTATCAAGCCCGGCCGAAAAGAAACCGAAGACTACATTACCGGCCGATTTGGCTAAAAGTACGAAGCGCGCGAAGCCAACACCACGGGAATCCACATGTCCAACAGCGAACACACTTCCAAACAATTTGACGCCGATCTTGAAGACATCCGCTCGCGCGTGCTGCAGATGGGCGGGCTGGTCGAGGCGCAGCTCATGGCCGCGATCGAGGGGTTTTCCTCCGGCGGCGAGGCCGTGATTGACCAGGTGCTCACTGCCGAGCCCCGTGTCAATAGTTATGAGAAGGAAATCGACGACGCCATCGTGCATGTGGTCGCGCGGCGCCAACCCGCGGCGAGTGATTTGCGCTTGATCATGGGCGTGTCGAAGATCGTCACTGACCTGGAGCGTATAGGCGACGAAGCCGAAAAAATCGCACGCATGGCGCGGCAGATTTACGCGCGCGGCGCGTTGACCATCCCGCGCTCCATTGATGTGCGACAAACCGGCAACAAGGCCGCGATGATGCTGCGCCGTGTGCTGGATGCGATGGCGCGCCTCGATGCGGGCGAAGCGGAAAAAATCATCGCGGAAGACAAACTGATCGACACCGAATTTCGCGGCATCATGCGGCAGTTGATTACCTACATGATGGAGGACCCGCGCACCATCACCACCGCGCTCGACATCGTGTGGATTGCCAAGGCGATTGAACGTGTCGGCGACCACGCCAAGAATATCGCTGAGCAGGTGATCTATATTGTTCACGGCACCGATGTGCGGCATACCGCAGCACCGCCTGCGGCGCTGCAAGGGAACGCCTGATGGCCGCGCGCATCCTGGTGGTTGAGGACGAACCTGCGGTGCAGGAGTTGATACGCTACACACTCGAGCAGGCGGGCATGCAGGCGGTCACCGCGGACAGTGCCGAAGAGGCGCTGGTGTCGTTGCGCGACGAGTTGCCGGATGCGGTGCTGATCGACTGGATGCTGCCGAATAAATCGGGACTGGCCCTCGCGCGCGAGTTGCGCGAATCCGAGCGCACTGCCGACTTGCCGTTGATTATCGTTACCGCGCGCGGCGAAGAGGCCGACCGCGTGAAGGGGCTGGATCAGGGCGCCGATGATTACGTGGTTAAACCGTTTAGCCCGCGCGAGCTGATCGCGCGCATACAGGCCGTATTGCGCCGGCGCGCGCCGCACACGTCGGATGCCGAATTATCGGCCGGTGGGCTGACCCTCAACCCGGTAAGTCATGAAGTCCGGTTGAACGGCGCGACCGTTGAACTGGGTCCGACGGAATTCCGCTTGCTGCATTTTTTTATTGCACATCCCGAGCGGGTTTACAGCCGCACCCAACTGCTCGATCAGGTGTGGGGCGACCATGTGTTCATCGAAGAACGCACGGTGGATGTGCATATCCGCCGGCTGCGCGTGGCCTTGGGTGGCGACGGCGATGAGGCCGAAGACGTGATCAAGACCGTGCGTGGATCGGGCTACAAATTATCGGCGGCAAAGCCGCAGAAGCATACCGAAGCACGCTAAACGCACTGATCACCCCCGCGCCATGATACCGGTCTGGTTTTCTCTCACGCTCAAGTTCATGAGCATCGCCGTGGTGGCGGTGTGCGTGGGGCTATGGCAGGGCGCGGCTGCAGGCTGGGCGGCGGCGTGCGCCGGGCTGGGTTTGCTGCACGCGGTACACGTCAATCACCTCTCGCGCATGGAACGCTGGTTGATAAACCCCAGCGCGGATACGTTGCCGGACCCGTCGGGAACCTGGGGCCTGGTGTTCGCGGGTGTCTACCGCGCCCTGCGGTTGGAAGCCAGAAAGCGTGATGCCGTTGATAGGGAACTCGAGTTGTTCACGCAGGCGGCCCAGGCACTACCCGACGGCATCGTCATGCTCGACAGCGGCGATCAACTGTTGTGGTGCAATGAAACGGCGGCCAAGCACCTCGGTTTGAATCCTTCAACAGACTACGGCCTGCGCATCACCAACATCGTGCGCGTGGCGCGGCTGGCGGCGTTTTTACAGAGCGCGAAGCGTGACGACATTCTCGATTATCGTCCGGCACACAACCCCGGCCAGACATTGTCGCTCGAAGTCATTCCGTTCAGCGATGGCCGCAAACTGCTGGTGAGTTTTGATATCACGCTGATCGAGCGCGCGGACACCACGCGCCGTGATTTTATTGCCAATGTATCGCACGAACTGCGCACACCGCTGACGGTGATCCACGGGTTTCTCGAACACATGACTGACGCGCCAGTGCAACCCGCCGAGCAGGCGCGCCGGCACATTGGCATGATGGTGCAGCAGTCGAACCGCATGTTAAAGCTGGTGGATGATCTGCTGATGCTGTCGCGGCTGGAAGGCGGCGATGCGCCGCAGCGCGAGGAGCGTGTCGATGTGTACGCGATGGCGCACATGCTGGTGGAAGACGCGCGCGCGTTGAGCGCTGGCCGGCATACCATCGAGATGGCGGTGGCCCCCGATGCCTGCATCACCGGCAGCGCCGAAGAACTGCGCAGTGCCTTCGGCAATCTGGTGAGCAACGCCGTGCGCTACACACCGACCACCTTGCCACCCGGACGTATCACGCTGGCGTGGCGCACCAACGAAAAGGGCGGCGCTCTGTTCAGCGTCACCGACACCGGCATCGGCATCGCCGCCGAACATATTCCGCGGCTCACAGAGCGTTTTTATCGCGTGGATCGCGGACGCTCGCGCGAAACCGGCGGCACCGGGCTGGGCCTGGCCATCGTCAAGCATGTGTTGCTGCGGCATCAGGCGACATTGGAAATACAATCCGAGCCCGGTGCCGGCTGTGAATTTCGAATTGTTTTTCCGCCGTGGCGCAGCGTGACCGATGTGTCGGCACCTGTCGCAGCGGATGCGGCGTAAATAGCGTCAATTCATAAGCATTTGTTTTTAAACAACATTTAACGCTGATTCATGAGCCATCCCCTGAACTTTCTTTTTTTATGCACCGGCAACAGCGCACGCTCCATTCTCGGTGAAGCGCTGGCGACGACGTTGTCCAGCGGTCGCTTGCGCGGCTACTCCGCCGGCTCGCATCCCGGCGGCAAAGTGAATCCATTCGCCGCTGAGCTGTGCGCCGAAATGAACTACCCGGCGCATAACCTGCGCTCGAAATCGTGGGACGAATTTGCCGCCGCCGGAGCGCCGGTGATGGATTTGATTGTCACCGTGTGCGACAACGCGGCCGGTGAGGCGTGCCCGGTGTGGCTAGGCCACCCGTCGATGGCGCATTGGGGTTTGCCCGATCCGGCGGCGGTGACGGGCAGTGACGCCGATAAGCGTGCCGCGTTTAGCGCAATACGTGATGCGATGGCTAAGCGCATTGAGATGCTGCTGGCGCTGCCGTTTGAAATCATGACGATCGATGAACAACGGGCGGCCATGCGTCGCATCGGCGAGACAGCGGTGCTGGATGCCGCGACGGAAAAATTGTTTCCCGCACGCTAAACCCAGAAAATACCAAACAACAAACCATCGTCGTTCCCGCGCAGGCGGGAATCCATAACGCATGTGTAAATGAGACGGTGTTATGGGTTCCCGCCTGCGCGGGAACGACGGGTGGTAGTTTTTCGCCCGTAAAATGTGCAAAAAGTTAAAATGACCGCCTCAACTCCCCAATGCATCGCTGCCGAATTTACAGGCACCGCACTACTGCTCGCCATCGTCGTCGGCTCCGGCATCATGGGCGAAACTCTGGCGGGGGGTAATGCCGCCATCGCGCTGCTCGGGAATTCCATCGCCACCGGCGCGGGTCTGTATGTGTTGATCACCGTGCTCGGCCCGATCTCCGGCGCGCACTTTAATCCGGCGGTGTCGCTGACGTTCTGGCGTACCGGTGAGCTCTCGTTCGGCTTGTTCGCGGCTTATGTGGCCGCGCAAATCTGCGGCGGCGTGATCGGCGTATGGCTCACGCACGCGATGTTCGATCTGCCGGTAGTGCAATTCTCAAGCAAGGTTCGCAGTGGCATGCCGCAATGGCTATCCGAATGCCTCGCCACCGGTGTGCTGCTCGCGACCATCCATCTCGGGCTGCGCAACGCAGCAGAAAAAGTGCCGCTGCTGGTGGCGTTGATCGTCACCGCCGGTTACTGGTTTACCGCGAGCACCTTTTTCGCCAACCCGGCAGTGACGATAGCACGCGCTTTCAGCAACACCTTTGCCGGCATCCAGCCCGCCGATGTGGCGGGCTTTATCGTGGCGCAGATTATCGCCGTCGCGGTCGTGTGCGCGTTGCTACGCGGCGGAAAACGCATCGCCTGATTGCGTTACTGTTATTGCCGCCGCGTTACTCCTGCGGCCGATGACGTAAGGTTCGCGCAAGCTACGTCATAAACCCGCCGTCATTCTGTAGTATTGCATCGCTAACATTGCGAGCTTCTTTCAAAGGAGCGCGCGTAATGTTCAGGAAGCAGCACAAACTCAAACAAATAAATTCAACGATTGCGGGAATGATCGCCGCGATCGGTTTCACAGCACCGCTATCCGGATGGGCGCAGCAGGCCACCGATCTCGGCACCGTAGGTTCGACTGGAACGGCAGATGGCCGGGCGTCATCCACGGCGCCCGCTTCGCGCGCGGCACAAGTGGCGCCCACGCAGTCGTCGCTCAAGGCAACGCAGCCGCAATCGATTATTCCGCGTTCGTTTATCGAAGACGCCAAGTCGCCCGTTACCGATTTCTCAGGGATTGCCGCGATTGCACCCAGCATGAGTCTGGGCATCTCGGCCAACGGCCCCGGCCTGGGCGAAACCAAGAACACCATGCGTGGTTTTCCCGATGGCCAATTCAACATCACCTGGGATGGCATTCCGTTTGGCGACACTAACGGGCCGACGCACCACTCCACGGCTTATTTTCCCGCTGCGGTTATCGGTCGCGTCGAAATCGAGCGTGGCCCTGGCAATGCCAGCAATCTGGGACAGGCGACCTTCGGCGGCTCGCTGAATTTGTTTTCACGGGATTTGCTGAAAGAGCAAACCGTCGGCACGATATTTTCATATGGCTCCTGGAACACCAAGCTGGTGGGTGTCAGCTACGACTCGGGTTTCAGCAAGGGCGGCGATGCACTATTCGGTATCAATGTTCAGCACATGTCGAGTGACGGCTAACGCACCGAAAGCGGCGTGAACGGCGACAACATCATGATGAAATACCTGAAGCCGCTGGGCGACAGCACGTTGATGACCATTAACGTCAACTACCAGAGAAATTGGTACCACCTGAACGACAACGAACGGGGACTGACACTGACCGAGGCCGCGCAATTCGGCAAAAACTTCAATCTGGGAAACGACCCCACCAAGCCCAATTACAAGGGCTATAACCTGGTGCATAAATCGACGACCATGGACTATCTCCGTCTGCAAACGGATTGGGGCAGCGGCTGGGCCACGGACAACACGCTCTACTACTACAACTACACCAACATCGGCTCTACCACCACCGCCACGGATATGACCCTGCCGCTGACGATAGCGCCGGCGGCAACGGCTACCAGCCGCGTGGTCAGCGCAACGGGTGCGGTAACGGTCGGCCAGATCCCCGGCGGGCAAAAGACCAACGAGTACGGCGTCTACGGCGATATTTTCAAAATGACCAAGCAGACCGGTGCGGGCTTGGCGCGCGTCGGTTTGTGGCTGGAAAAAGCCGATACGCACCGCAGTTTTTATGATTTGAATCTGTTGGGCGGCATTACGCCTAACTACGATCAGGCGGCTGTTCCCGGTGCGATTGATGGCATCAACAATGTGCTGTACGAGCAGAAATCGGGTTGGAAGCAATACCAGCCGTTTGCCGAGTTTGAATGGAACGTGACGCCCGCGCTGAAGGTGACGCCCGGCATCAAGTACATGCACACGGATCTGACCATCGACGCTTTGGTAAACCAGACCGGGCGTACCCAGATAAACCTTGAAAAGACCTTCACCAAAACCCTGCCGTTCCTTACCGCCAACTATACGATCGCGCCGGGCTTGTCGACTTACGCCCAGTACGCGCAGGGCATGCTGGTGCCTAACATCGGCAGCTTCCAGAGCCAAGGCGCGTTGTTGACGAACCTCAGCCCGCAAACATCGACGAACTATCAAGTGGGTGTTGTGCATCAGTCGGACACGCTCACCTTTGACGCCGACGTTTACTACATTGCGTTCAATAACAAGATCGCCAGTCTCCCGGGCCAGCCGGCTAATGCACCGATATTCTTCAATCAGGGCGCGGTGACTTATAAGGGTGTCGAAGCACAAGCAACCTATGTCTTGCCGGCGGGTTTTTCGCTGTACGCGAACGGTTCTATAAACCGCGCGACCACTGACGCCACGGGGTTGGAGATTGCGGGTGTGCCGAAGTACACCACGGCGCTCGGCCTGTTGTTCCGTTCGGGTGGCTGGGGCGCAACACTGTTCCACAAACAGGTGGGCAGGGTTTACGCACTGGATAACAACGGCTACGCGCTCGATCCGTATTCAACCACGGACCTGAATGTGTCGTATCTGATGAAGAATCCGGGCATGGGGTTCAAAACCGTCAAGATGCAATTAGGCATCTTCAACCTGCTGAACAAGCAAAGCATCATCGCGGCATCGGTCAGAAACAAAGTGGCGGGCACTGCCGCCTACGGCACGCCGAACGCGGGCGATCAGTTTCAATGGCAGACGCCGCGCAGCATGATGGCGTCGCTGCGAGCTGAATTCTAAGGGAGGGCGACGATTATGAGCCTGCAATATCTTTTAGATCTCGCGGCATCTTCGGGAGGCACGTTGTACCTGATGGTGGCGTTGCTGCTGGTCGCGTTGACGGTGATTGTCGAGCGCGCCTGGTATCTTTATCGCCTGATGGCCGGCGGTCGAGCGATCAACGACAGCGTGGCCGGCATGCCCAAATCGCGTGCCGATCTGCTGGAAAGCGCGATTAGACAAGCCGGGGGCCTGCCGCATGCCGAGTTGATGAAGGTGGCGCTGAGTCATCCGGATATCAATGATCGTCAGGTATTGGCGGACCGCTTGGAAGAATCGATCCTGCATGAGATTCCGAAGTTGGATCGCTCGTTGTGGATACTCGATACCGCGGTCACGCTGGCGCCGCTGCTCGGTCTGTTCGGCACCATCGTCGGCATGTTCAATGCGTTTTCGGGATTGGGTCAAAACGGCGCTGCCGCCACGCAAGTCACCAGCGGCGTCGCGGAGGCGTTGATCGCCACGGCGGGCGGATTGTTTATCGCCATGCTGGGCGTGACGTTTTTGAACAGCCTGAATACCCGCGTCAAGCTGCTGGTGCATCAGCTTGAAACATTAAAGCAAATGCTGATCAACCGTTTTGGTCATAGCGGGCACGCGGGCGGCGCGGATGCCCATCGCGCCGTACGTTCGCCGGTGGCGCTGGCGCGAACGGGGACCTAAGCGATGCGTTATTTTGAAGTGCGAAAGCCGCGCATCGAAATCATCCCGATGATCGATATCATGTTGTTTTTATTGGTATTTTTTGTGATGATTGCGCTGAAGATGATTCCCTCCAGCGGGCTTATCGGGCACCTGCCCACCAGCACCGTGACCGAGAGTCTGCCGCCCACTAAGGTGACGGTTGAAATTCATCACGACGGCACGCTGATGGTGGATCAGCAGGCCATGACGCTCGCCGCCCTGCGCGCGAAGCTGAAAGAAATGTCCAAGGGTAAAACCGTGGTGACGATTGCAGGCGCTGCCACGGTGTCGATGCAGCAGCTTGCGGATGTGATGGATGCTTGCCGTCAAAGCGGCATCAGTCAAATCGGATTGGCGACGCGCCATGCCGGTTAGCGTTGGCATTCGTGCCGGCGTGAAAGGCTTACACCCACTCGCGCGAGGCGCATCGTGTTAGGCGCGCTGGTTCTTGGAGCGCCCGCGGACGACGCACGATCGATGTCGATGATGCGCAGTGTGCTGGTGGCGTTTGTCGTTGAAGCGGCGCTGCTCGCAGGATCAAGCGCTTTGATACTCAGCGCGTCGGCAAAGGTAGAAACGCCGCAGGTGCAGCCCGTGGAGATCGTGATTGAAGAGCCGGCCATCAAGGAAGCGCAGCCGGAACTGCTAAAGCCGGTGCCGAAAGTTGAGGCGAAAGTAGAGCCGAAGGTTGAACCTAAGGTCGTCATCAAGGTCAAGCCGGTAGCGCCGACTGTGGCTCAGGCGCCGACGCCACCAGCACCGGTAACCCCGCCGCCCACACCCGAGCCCGCATCGCCGGTTGCCTCGCCCATCGTGCAGGCGCCCCCTGCGCCAGCACCACCGCCACCGCCGCAGTCGAGAAACAATGAGGAAGCCGCGCGAGAAGCGGATTTTGCCGCCCGTGCCCGCGCGGCCATACAGGCGGCCGTGATTTACCCAGCGGCGGCACGCAGCATGGGGAACGGTGGCCGGGTGCGCGTCGCCTTTCATCTGCGCGATGGGGCGACCAGCCAGATTAGCGTCATTCAGAGCAGTGGCATCAGTATGCTCGACCGTGCCGCCATGGCGGCCGTGGCGAATGCCGTCTACCCCACAGCGCCCGATTCGCTCAAGGGCAAAGACCGGCCCTATCAGGTCACCGTTACCTTCGATTTAAATTCCTCTCGATGAGCCGGTGACGAACAATGGCATCTGACATTCGCACCCCGCATTACAGTTCACTGTCGATATTCATGCACTGGCTGATGCTGGCGCTGATAGTCGCCGTCTACGCCACGATGGAACTCAAGCCGTATGCGGCCAAAGGCGGCGCACTGCGTGAGGCGCTGACGATTGCGCATTACGCGGTTGGCGTCGCCATTTTTGCCGCGGTGTGGTTGCGCGCGTTGATACGGCTGTCGAACCCGGCCCCGCTCGCACAACCGGGCCCGCGCTGGCAACGGGTGCTCTCCAAAGCAACGCACCTCACGCTGTATGCGCTGATGCTCGGCATGCCCGTACTGGGTTGGCTGTGGTTGAGCGCCAAAGGACAGGTGCTGTCGTTTTTTGGGCTTGATCTGCCGATGGCCATGGGCAAAGACGCATCCTGGGCCAAGCTGTTCAAGCAGTGGCACCAGTTTTTCGCCAACGTCGGCTATGGCCTGATGGGTTTGCACGTCGCTGCGGCGCTGCTGCACCACTACGTAATGCGCGACACCACGTTGCAACGCATGTTGCCGCGCTTGCAGCGGCAACCCGCCTGATTTTCTTCCCACAAAACTTCATTTTATTTAAAGGAAACCATCATTATCATGAAAAAAGTGGCCCACTATTTATCGTTCATCAGTCTGCTGCTGATCGCGCTGTTGGCTCAGGCTCAAGCACCGGAAAAAGCCGTGCTGTTTCACTTCACAACTGTCGGCGACAGCCGCGAAGAGCCCGCGCTGGTGAAGTTGTCGGACCAGGACATGCTGTGGATACAAAACACCAAAGTGCTGGCACGTATGATCCGCGAAATGCAGGCCGACAAACCGCAGGCGTTGTTCTTTAATGGCGACATGATCTATGGCTACACGCAAGATCGCGCGGTGTTGGACCGGCACTACGCCTACTGGCGCGGCATGGTGGCCAATCTTATGGAGACGGGAACTTACGTGGTGCCTGTACCCGGCAATCATGAAGTGCAGATCAAAGTGAAGAACGCACAGGGCAAGGAAATCAAAACCGCCGTGGTGGAAAGCGAAAATGCCTGGCGTGCCAATATGGGCGACCTGATTTTCAATCAGACGCGCTGGCAGGCGATGACCAAACTGCCCTCATCGGCATGGAACATTGACAACGCGCCGCAGATCGGCGTGGACGGCATAACCACCGACCAGCGGCAATTAAGCTACTCGTTCGACGTGGGCAAGATACATTTTGCGATCATCAACACCGATCCGGTGGGCTTCGATGATTCAGCGCCGGTCAAGTGGCTGGAAGCCGATTTCGCGGCGGCGAAAGCGCGTGGCGCGAACCGCTTCTTTGTCTTCGGGCACAAGATGGCGTTTACCTACGTGCCGGAAAAACAAAAGAAACTCAACACCGTGCGTGCCGATGGGCTCGACCTGCGGCCAGAGCTTCGCGATGCGTTCTGGAACGTGATCGAAACGTATCAGGCGATATTTTTTACCGGCCACCAGCATGTGTTTCACGCCGAACAACCGCGCAAAGACAGCGGCGGCAAGGCCTGGCAGATCATTGTCGGCAGTGGCGGCTCGAACTTTTCCATCAAGAAAGGTGCGAGTGACAACGCGTACGATTATTACTTCTCGTGGGCGGATGTTTCCGTGCTGGCCGACAACACCGTGCGCATCAAAGTGCTTGGCTTTGACGAAAACTTTGGCCCGACGCGGGTGATTGATACCTGGGACATTCAGCCGTAAAGATTTCCACCACCATCACGCCATTTTGTATGTGGCGTAACCCATGGTTGGGTTACGTCTATTTCACGAGCAGGTTGTTCCCGACACGCGCGGCGTTCTTGGCCGTACAAGCTACGTGCCGATCACCCCGCCATCGTTCTTGCGAATAACGATGGTGGCCGAGCGTGGCCGGCCGCCGCTCACGCCATCGGGCCACGAGCTCACGGCCTTCGGCTTGGCGGGGTCGTTGCGTTCGCTGGAGGTCTCGCCCGGGTGCTGGATGTTGACGAACATAGTGCGTCCATCCGGGGTGTTGATCACGCCGGTGATTTCGCAGCCGTTGGGGCCGGTCAAAAAGCGCCGCACTTCGCCGGTGTTGATGTCGGCGGCGAGCATCTGGTTGTTGCCCATGCGCTCGTAATCGCCGGTGTGCAAAACACTGGTGGAGACATCGGTTTGTATCCACAGAATGCCGCCGTCGTCGAACCACAGGCCATCGGGACTGCCGAACGCGTCGCCCTTGATGTTGCCACGTTTGGCCGGATCGGGATGATCGGGGACGCCCGCCATCACAAAAATGTCCCACTGAAATTTCAGCGCGGCCGGGTCGCCCCCCATCTCGCGCCAGCGAATGATATGGCCGAAGGTGTTGGCGGCGCGCGGATTGCTGGGATTCGTGCCGGGTGATTTATCCACGCCGCGCCGGGAATTGTTAGTCAGGGTGCAATACACCTCGCGCGTCGCCGGATGCACCGCGATCCATTCCGGGCGATCCATCGGCGTGGCCTTGACGGCATCGGCGGCGGCGCGGGTGCGGATCAGCACATCGGCCTGATCCCTGAAACCGGCTGCTGCGGTCAAGCCGTTCTTGCCATGCTCCAGCGCCAGCCACTCGCCGCTGCCGTCGTTAAACTTGGCGACATACAGCGTGCCATTATCCAGCAGCGTGTTGTTGGCCTTGCGGTCATTGCGGTTCCACGCATCGCGCGAGACGAATTTGTAGATGTACTCGAACTGCCGGTCGTCGCCCATATAAATCGTCAAGCGGCCATCATCGCCAAAGGAAGGCCATGCGCCTTCGTGACTGAAGCGGCCTAGCGCCGTGCGCTTGACGGGTTTGGATTGGGGTTCGTAGGGATCGATCTCGACCACCCAGCCAAAGCGATTGGGTTCGTTGGGGTGCTTGCCTGCGTCAAAACGCTCGTCGAATTCGTGCCAGCGGTAACCGCGGCCCTTGGCGGTGATGCCGTTGCGGGTGTGGTCGGGCGTCATGGCGCCCGAGTTCATGAAAAAGTTATCCCAGTTTTCTTCGCACGTGAGATACGTGCCCCACGGCGTGTAACCGTGCGCGCAGTTGTTGAGCGTGCCGAGACACTCGTTGCCGCCTGGATTGGCGGCCGTCATCATTCGCGCCGAGCCGGCGGCAGGCCCGGACAGGCCCATCGGCGTGTTGCCGGTAATGCGCCGCGCGTAGCGCGAGGGTCGGACGATATCCCAGCTTCCGCTGGCACCGGCACGCACCTCCACCACGGTGACGCCCATCGCATTTTGCGATTTGCGCACCTTGGCCGCGCTCCAGTTGGCGAAGCCGTCGCCGTGCAACAGGCCTTCGTCAATGTACTCGTTATTGATCGCCAGCAGCGCGCTCGTTGAACTGCCGCTGCCGTCGCTGCTATACGGCAACGGAAAATAATGAATGCCGTCGTGATGCATGCCGGTTTGCAGGGCCTGCTCGTCGGCAGTGTTGCTGGCGTCCTGCTTGAAGGCGGGCGAACCGGATGCATGCCCGATGGGGTCGCCCCACGCCAGCAGCACGTTTGCGGTATAGCCATTGGGTACGCGCACCGAATCGCCCATCGACAGCGGAACGCTGCTAAACCCGATGATGCCTTCGCGTTTCAGGCCGCCCGTGGCGCAACCCGCAAGTGACAGGGGCAGGCTGCCGAGCATCGCCAACGATGCCGCGCCTTTCAGCAAACCGCGGCGCGACAGCCGGGCCGTCAGCACTTCGTCAAACGAGGGGTTCGTGGCGGGGTTGATGACTTTCTGATCGCTGTAGCTGTGGCTCATGGTGGCTCCGGGTAACTCGGTAAATAGAGCAGCCGATGCTAGCGATGATGTATTACGGATTGGTGACATGCGGCGATGTCACGCGGCTGTCACATGCGGCCCTCACACTGCCGGTTTTCCGTGGCACCGCTGGTGTTGTTGGTGCCGCGCCAGGACGACGTCACGTATGGACCAAACAGACTACATCCGCATCCGACCCGCCGCGCTGCACACCCGCAACCTTGAAGTGACTTATGAGGTGGGCGGCAGTCCTATCAAAGCGTTGCAGCGCAATTCACTGACCATAGAACAAGGCACTTTTGTGGTGTTGCTGGGCGCCTCCGGCGCGGGCAAATCCACCTTGTTGCGCACGCTGAACGGTCTCGTGCGCCCCACCTCGGGCAACGTCATTGCCGAAGGTATCGGTGACATTACCGGGCACGCCGCGCTGCGGCGTCATCGCCGCCAGACCGGCATGGTGTTTCAGCAGCATCATCTGATCGGACGGCTGAGTGTGCTGCACAATGTGCTGATGGGGCGGCTGGGTTATCACGGCAGTTGGGCGACGCTGATGCCGTGGTTGCGTGACGAAAAAGAACTGGCGCTGGCCGCCATCGAGCGCGTGGGTTTGCTGGATCGCGCCTTGCAGCGCGCGGATCAGTTGTCCGGCGGCCAGCAGCAGCGCGTCGGCGTGGCGCGCGCGCTGGTGCAAAAGCCGCGCACGCTGCTGGCGGACGAGCCGGTGGCGAGCCTTGACCCCGCCACCGCCGAGCGTCTGTTAAACCTGATGCACGATATCTGCAAGACCGATGGGCTAACCGCCGTGGTGAGTCTGCATCAGGTGGAATTCGCGCGCCGCTTTGCCGACCGCATTATCGGTTTGAAGGGCGGGGCCATCGTGTTCGACGGCACGCCCGCTGAACTGACCTTTGATCAGGCCACCGCGCTGTATGGCGGCTCGCCCAACGCGGGCTTGCCATCCGCAGATTTACCCTCACTTTCACCATCCCACTTGCAACCCGCAGGAATCGCTCTATGAAAATGAGTATGAACACGCATCGCAGAACACTACTTGCCGCCGCCGCTGCCGGCGTATTGGGCACGGTATTTCCCGGTTTCGCCGTTGCACAAGGCCGCGACCCGGCCACGCTGCGCGTCGCGCTGCTGCCCGACGAAAACGCCGCCACGCTGATCCAGAACGCGCAGCCGCTGAAAACCTATCTTGAGCAAACGCTGAAGAAAAACATCGAGATCATCGTCACCACCGATTATTCGTCGATGATCGAGGCCATGCGTTTTGGCCGCATCGAGGTCGCCTACTTCGGCCCGTTCTCGTATGTGCTGGCGAAATCGCGCGCGCCGGAGATCGAGCCGTTCGCGGTGGGTGTAGAGCGCGGATCGCCCACCTATAACTCGATACTCATCGCCACCGCCGGCGGGCCGGTGAAGACGCTCGCTGACATCCGCGGCAAACCGTTTGGCTTCGGCGATCAGGCGTCCACGTCCAGCCACCTCGCACCGCGCGCGCATCTGCTGAAAAAAGCCGGGCTCGATGGCGAGAAGGATTACAGGCCGGTGCATCTGGGCACGCACGACGCCGTGGCGCGCGCGGTGCAGGCGGGGCAAGTGCCCGCGGGCGCGCTGTCGAAGGCGATCTACGACAATTTGGTCAGCCGCAACACCATCGATCCGGCCAAGCTGGTGCAACTCGATCTGTCGGACCCGATTCCGAATTATCCGATTGTGATGCAGGGCAATCTCGCGCCAGCGCTCAAGCAGGCGATCCGCGATGCCTTCATTAACGTGAAGGACAAAGAAGTGTTGAAGTCCTTCCGTGTCGAGGGTTTTGCCGCCACCAATGACAAGGCTTACGACGTGCTGCGCGATACGGCGAAAGTGCTCAAGCTCGACATCGCGAAAATGAAATAATGGAGGTCGCTTCGGGCGCCACCCGCTACGACACGATACTCGCGTCCGCGCGCCGCGAGAGCAAGCGGCAGGGCATTCTGGTGGCTGTCGTCATGGCGGTATGTGTGATCGCGCTGGCCATCACCGGATTTTTCGACGCCCGACGTTTTATCGAGGGCGGCCCGGCCATCGCGCAACTGGCTTCCGAAATGGTGCCGCCTAACTTCGCGCGTTGGCAACACTGGATGCGTCCGCTGCTCGATACGCTGGCGATGTCGATCGCGGGCACGGCGCTGGCGGTGCTGATGTCGCTGCCGCTGAGTTTGCTCGCCGCGCCCAATATCTCGCCCAACGCCATGGTGTATCGGGCGGTGCGCACCCTGCTCGCCGCGTTGCGTTCGGTGCCCGAAATTATTCTCGGTATCTTGTTTGTCGCCGCCGTTGGCTTTGGCGCATTACCGGGCGTGCTGGCGCTGGCGCTGCATTCCGTGGGCATGGTCGGCAAGTTTTACGCCGAGGCCATCGAGCATGTCGATCCCAAGCCGCTGGAGGCCGCGCGAGCGGCGGGCGCGAGCGGATTTCAAGTCATTACCCATGCGGTGTTGCCGCAAGTGTTGCCGCAACTGGCGGACATCACTATTTACCGCTGGGAATATCACTTTCGCGCCTCCGCCGTGCTGGGCATCGTCGGCGCGGGCGGCATCGGCTTTGAGCTGATGGCGGCGCTGCGATTAATAAAGTACGACGAAGTGGCGGCGATTCTGCTCACCATACTGGCGTGCGTGGTGGTGGTGGACGGCATCGGTGCGCGTCTACGCAAAACATTAAAATAATCCGAATAAACAAATGGTTACAATTATTTCCAGTAATCGCATTCATGATGAAGTGCGCGAGCGCCTGGCCTGCTACGGCACAGTAGAGATGAATACCTCGC
>CANIID010000084.1 GCA_947467315.1 Betaproteobacteria bacterium
GAGGCGGAGTTTGCTCATTGGGATAGCGGTTTATTGTAAGTATATGTTTTTAAAGTATTTTTTAAACCGTTACGGGGTCGGTTCCCAAAGGCGGAAACAGCCCATGCCTGGCGTGATCCTTAAACGCCTGCTCCTTCGGCAGCAGCAGCGAGCACGAGCGCACGTGCTGTTCTTTCGGGTCAAGGCCGGGCAGCGGCTTGCCCGCGTGGTTGGCGTCGGCGCTTTGTTGCAGCAAGCGCCGCATCATCACGATGCCGCGGTCGGTGGGGCACAGATTCTCTTTGGTGCGATCCTGCACGGCACCCATGGATTCCTGCAGCGACGCATCCTGCATCGCGATGCCTTCAACGCCGGAGTAATGCACACCCGCTTTTTGCGCGGCGCGATCCATCAAGTAATCGTTGGTTTTATTTTGTAACGGGATGAACGTGCCCGGCGTGTATTTGACGTGTATGCCCTTGCCGTCCTTCATCGCGGCGAGTTCGGATTCTTTCAGATCGCGTCCAGGGTGGTAGTTGATGCTCCAAGCCCAGCAGTTTTCATCGTCGATCGGCACCCATACATGCCCGCCCAGCGGATGCCCCGCGCGTGGCGGAATAATCGAGTGCGACGGCATGATGAACGGCGTGATGCGCCAGTAGTATTGCTCCGGGTTATCGGTGACGTTGCGTCGCGCGCCGATCAACAGGCCGCCGGGGAAATCCGCCACCTCGAAAAACGGCATGCGGTCGTGATCGTTGTATTCGTTGCCCTTGCTGCCGACGAACAGCGGGTCGGTTTTCAGTGCGCCGCCATGCAAAAAACTCACATGCGACGAATCAATGCCGCCTTCGATCGCCTGCAGGTAATTGCATTCCTGCAGGCGCTTGGAGGCGTAACGCTGGCGCGGCGATACCTGCGTCCACTCCAGCGCGGGCGGTGCGGGTTGCAATTCCGACGGGCCCATATACGTCCAGATCACGCCGCCCAACTCGATGCACGGATACGATTTCAGCTTGATGCGCTTGCACATCGGGCCCTGGCCACCATCCGCGTCGGCGCCCTCGGAGGGCAGCTCGGTGCATTGGCCGGTGACATCGTATTTCCAGCCATGATACGGGCAGCGCAAACCGTTTTGCTCGTTGCGCCCGAACCACAGCGACACGCCGCGATGGGCGCAGAATTCATCCATCAAGCCGATGCGGTTTTGCGTATCGCGAAATGCAATCAGCCGTTCACCCAGGAGTTTCACGCGCACCGGCGGGCAGTCAGGCTCAGGCAACTCGTAATCGTGCAGCGCAGGCATCCAGTAGCGGCGAAACAGATCGCCCATCGGGGTGCCGGGGCCCGTCTTGGTCAGAGTGTCGTTTTGTGCCTGGGTAAGCATAGTCGAGCCTCGTGTCAGTCGTGTGGCAGATGCGGCATTTTAACTGATGTAAATTGGCAGCCAGCAGTGATCTCCGGTCGCTTTTCGCTGGGATACAATCGTCCTTTCTTCGTTCTGCGAGACACCGTGAAATGGCCCTCATAAGTGCGAAAGTTGGCAATACCGGACAGCGGCAAAGGTGGCGATCAGGCCTAACCTGCCTGACGTGGCGGCAGGCTTGCGCCCTCGCGGGTGCGCTGGCCGGGCTGCTGAATGCGGGCATGGCGTTTGCGCAAGCCGCCACCCCGTATCCCATCAAGCCCGTGCGCTTCGTGATCCCGTTTCCACCGGGCGGTGGCAACGATTTACTGGGACGCGCTTACGCGGAGCGCCTGGGCGAGCGTTTCGGGCATACCTTTATCGTTGACAACCGCGGCGGCGCATCGACGGTGATCGCCGCCGAACTCGTGGCGCGCGCGCCCGCCGACGGCTACACCCTGCTGCTCGCGCCCAGCGCCACGCTGGCGGCGTTGCCCAATTTGCGGGCCAACCTGCCGTATGACCCGATCAGGGATTTCGAGCCGGTGTCGCTGATTTCGATTTCGCCCTACCTGCTGGTGGTGCATCCCAACGTGGCTGCCAAATCGGTGAAGGAGCTGGTCGCGCTCGCAAAAAGCAAACCCGGCAACCTTAACTATGCGTCACCGGGTCACGGCACCAGCAATCACCTCGCCGCCGAATTGTTCAAGTCAATGGCGGGCGCCGATCTCACGCACGTGCCGTACAAGGGCACCGGTCCGGCAGTGGTGGATCTGTTGGGCGGGCAGATCAGCGTGATGTTTGCGTCCGCCGCGTCGGTGCGGCAGTTTGTAGTTGGGGGCAGATTGCGCGCGCTGGGCATATCTACCATCGCGCGCTCACCGGCGATGCCCGAGATTCCGACTATTGCCGAATCCGGCGTGCCGGGCTACGACACCTATTCCTGGGGTGGCATCGTTGCCCCACGCGGCACGCCGCAAGCAATTATTTCGCGCCTGAGCACCGAGGTGGCGATCATCGTTAAGCAAAGCGATATGCGCGACAAGCTGATCGCGCAGGGCCTGATGCCGCGGGCCAGCACGCCGCAGGCGTTTGCGGAGCATATTCGGTTGGAGCTCGCGCACTACCGCAAGTTTATTCGTGCGGCGGGGATCCGAGAATGATGCGTGGATGCTACGCCGTCTCCTTAACCTTCCGCATCAAATACCGCTGCACCACTTCACCCGTCAGCACCACCGACGCATCGTATTCCGGCGCGTCTTCCATTTGCTCCAGATCGTTCAAGCCGCTGTTTTTGAAAATGCGATTGATGGCGGAGATCAGCCGCGCGGGGCGATCCGGGTCGGCGTTGAAGTGTTGGTGAATGGTGTTGGGCGGGATGTAGATTACGTCGCCGGCTTCCCACTCGTAGCGTTTCACTTCGTCTTGCGCTTTCCAGTGGTAGGTGTCGGTGATTTCCACGTCGCAGTCCTGATGCAGATCGTAGCCTTTGCCTTCGAGCACATACAGGCATTCTTCGGCCAGATGGCGGTGCTTGCCGGAGCGGCTGCCGGGCGGGATGATCTGCATGTAGGCATCCACCGTGTCCATGCGCGTGTTCATCTGCTCGTTGATGAGGTGCTTCAACAACCCTTGCCGCGACATTTCCCACTGCATGTCTTCGGGGCGCACGACTTTTTTGCGGCGTGCGTTGCGCGCGGGCGCGTTGGTCGCGTCGTCGAGCAAATCCTGATAAATTTTTCCGGTGGCTTTGCCGCGGGTCCACGCTTTTGCTTCGCTCCAGGCCATGAGGGTTCTCCTTGAATTCGGTTGAATATTATTTCGCGTGGTTGAGGTCGTCTTCGCCTTCGCGGGCGGTGAAATTCTCGCCGCCGGGCGCAGGCTCGGATGAGCGCGTTTCGACCATTTTCTGAAATAACATGTTCATAAACAAGTACATGGGCTTGGTTTTGAAAACCAGCGCGCGTGCCGGTTTGGTGGAATCGGCATTGAAATGCTGATGCACGCAGTTGTTATGCACGATCGCCACATCGCCCGCCTGCCAGTCGTAACGCACGCCGTCGTGAATTTCATAACCCGTGCCGTCGAGGATATAAAACGCCGCCTCGTTCACATGCCCGTGTTTTTGCGACTTGCCGCCGGGGCCGTATTCTTCAAGGTGCAGATGCAGCGTTTGCGTGATGCCGTCCTTGGGCTCGACGTAGTGACGGCTGTAGGCCTGCGGGCCGTCGACGAACTTGATCTCCTTGCCCTTGCGCACGCGCGGCAGGGCCCGCAGCCGCGCGAGTTCGGCGCCCAGGTTGTAGTGGCCCTGGATGGAGCGCAGAAAAATGCGGTCTTTCTTGCTGTGGTAGTGCGATTCGTTTTCGCTCATGATGACTCCGGTTGAAGGGTGAATCTGTTAAATGTTACCAACGATTCAGGTTCCAATGAAAAGGCACTTCAAAGAAACTCCTTCCCCTTCAGGGGGAAGGAACTGAGCCGTAGGTATTTTCGCTAATGTTTTCTCTCGAACCTGTATAGTTATAAATGCGATTACTTGGCCGAGCCGGTGATGATTTCGCGGTACAGTTTCGACCACTTGTCGTGTTCGTCGAGCGCCACCTTCGGGTCAACAAAGCGGAACGGAAACTTGTTCAGCGGGGTGGGGAATTTCTTGCTGGTGGGGATGAAATCACGCTTGATGAAAAGCGCCTGCGCGTCGGTGAGCATGAAGTCGTGGAACAATAACGCCGCATGCGGATGCGGCGCGCGGCGCATCACCCCCACGCCCTGCGGGCGGGCCAAGCCCGGTTGCAGCACAAACCAGTCTATCGGCGCGCCGTCGTTTTTCAGTTGTTCGGCCTTGTAGTTGTAAACGGTGAGCGCCAGCGGAATTTCGCCGGACACCACCAGGTTGGTGAGCAGCGTGTGGCCGGTACGCACCGACATGCCGTTGGCGGCGACGATATCGCGAAACAGTTTCAACCCTTTGGCTTCGCCCAGATCGGCGATCACGCCAGCGAACCAATCGAGATCGCTGGCTTCGATGCCGAGCTTGCCCTTCCAGCGCGGATGCAGCAGGTCTTCGTAGCTTTTCGGCAGGTCTTCTTTTTTAACCAGCTTGGTGTTGTAGGCGGCGGTGAACATATTCAACCGCGTGCCGATCCATTCGCGGTGCGGCGGCACGGCCTGCGGGATCAAATCCGCGATATGCGGCGAGGTGACTTCCTGTAGCAGTTTCTCGCGCGACAACGCTTCCATTTCGGGCGAGTTGGTTTCTGCCACATCGACATCATAGCGCCCGGCGCGAGCCTCGGTCACGGCGCGCTGCACGATGTTCTCGGAACTGGCGCGCCATACCTTGACCTTGATGCCGTATTTTTTCTCGAAGGCGGCGGCGAAAACGCGCATGTCGTCTACCGGCGCCGAATTGTAGATGCTGACTTCGCCTTCTTTTTTCGCGCCCTCGATCAGGCGTTGCAGTCGGTCGGGGCCGGTGTAGCTGGCGATGGCCGCGGACGTCGAGGCGAGCGCCGGTTTGGGCTGGGCCGTTGCGTTGCCCATCGCAAGCAATAGCATTCCGGTCAGCCCGATCGCAAGGCGCTGCCAGATGGATACATGCCGTGCTGTTATCACCATGATTTTCTCCAACGCGAAGTATAGCCTTGCTGCCGTATCAGGCTGCAAGCGGCGGCAAATCGGCCAGCTCGGCCTGGTAGGCCTCGTCCATGCGCGGCTGCATGCCGTGTTTGGCCAGGGCCTCGGCAAAAAGTTGCCGGATGATCGGTTTTTCATCCGCGTAATCGATCTGGTCGCCGCCCACGCGCTTGCTGATCCAGGCCTTGGGCACGCCCTGCGTGTTACGCACCGCCACGCCTTCGTGCTTGAACGCCAGGTACCGTGACGGTGTGGTACCGGTATTGAAATGCTGGTGCTGCCAGCCGGCAGGCGGCACGATCATCGAGCCGATGTGCCACTCGTAACGGCGCGGTTCCTCGCCTTCGGGCCACATCAGCGAATAGCCTTCGCCGGTGAGAATAATCACATGCGCGCCGGGGCCGTGGGCATGCGCTTTTTTGTAGGTGCCGATGGGAAACTGCGAGATGTGGCTGTTCATCGAGCCTTTCGCCATGTTGAAGCGAATGTGCCCGCCGCCCGCGCCGCGCTCCTTGGCGCTGATCAGCGGCAGATTCGGCGCATCGGCAACGAAATTGGTTTCCAGCAGCAGGCCTTTTTGCTCGCCTTTATTGCTGAAATAATCCGGCTCGCCGGCGAAACGGTTTTTGAAATCGTGCTGGGTGTTGAACAAGAACTCCGGCTCCTCATACATGTTGATGATGGCAGGGCCGTTGGTCACCGCCACGTAGCGCGCCGGTTCCTTACCCGATCCGTTAAAGTGCTGATGCCAGGTGTTGAGCGGAATCGCAAACAGCGCGCCGGCCTTCCATTCGAAGGTGATGCGCTTGCCGGCGTCGTTCCACACGGTAGTCGAGCCGCGTCCGTCGAGGATCAAAATCATTTCTTCGAACAACTGGCGGTGTGGCGGCAGCTTGCCGCCCGACGGAATCTCGCACACGTAGCAATCGTTGGAGGTGCGCGAGGCTTCGTGATTCAGATACACGCCGCGCGCCTCGCGCCGCGCCCACGGCTTCAATTCGACCGTGTGCAGATTCGGCACGTAGTGCGCGGGAATGATGTCCAGCCCCTCGCTTTTCACCCAGCGGGTGTAGGGCGTTTCTTTTTCCGTGGCGAACTTTTTCGCCATTTCGTCCGATACCAGTGCGTCCTTGGCCATGCTTGATCTCCGAGTTTTTGTAAGTATATGTTTATAAATGTATTTTTATGTCGTGGCGCCGCTTTCGCTGTTCGGAATGGCAATGCATTTTTCCGGGTTCATGGTGATGTGCAACGTGCCGCCGACGGGTGCGCGCATCGACGGATGCGCACGCGCCAGCAGCAGCGTTTCGCCCACCCGTACCTGAAAATCCATGCACTCGCCGAGAAACACCTGCGCCTCCACTTTGCCCTGACAGGCGTTTTGGCCCCCGGCAGGCGGCTGCTCGGATAGCGCCACATCTTCGGGGCGGATCGCGATCACGGCCTTGTCTTGTGCTGCGAGCGTATCCACTGAGCGGACTTCAAGATCGCCCAGCGCAGTAGTGACGCGATAGGCGCCCGCTTCGGTCAGCGGGCCCAGCACAGTGGCGTCGATGAAGTTGCTGGCGCCGACAAAATCGGCGACGAATGCATTGCGTGGTCGCTCGTAGATATCGCGCGGGCTGCCGATTTGCACGATGCGTCCTTCATTCATCACCGCGATTTGGTGCGACAGCGCGAGTGCTTCGCTTTGATCGTGCGTGACGTAGACGGTGGTCAACTTGAATTCGCTTTGCAGGCGTTTCAGTTCAAATCGCATTTTTTCGCGCAGCTTGGCGTCCAGATTCGACAGCGGCTCGTCGAGCAACAGCAGTTTGGGTTCCATGGCGATGGCGCGCGCGAGTGCCAGGCGTTGCTGCTGGCCACCCGACAGGCGCGTCGCATCGCGCTCCGCGAGTTCTTCGAGGCCGACGGCGGCGAGCACGCGCATCACCTTGTCGCGGATTTCTCTTTCGCTGGGCCGGCCGGCGCGCACTTCGAGCGGAAACGCGGCGTTCTGAAACACATTCATGTGTGGCCAGATGGCATACGACTGAAACACCATGCCGAAATTGCGTTTGTTCGGCGCGACAAAGACGTTGTTCGACGACGAATACACCGCACGGTTGTCGACAGTAATTTCGCCCGACACCGGGCGCTCCAGCCCGGCGATGGAACGTAGCGTGGTGGTCTTGCCGCAGCCACTGGGGCCCAGCAGCGTGAACAGCTTGCCTTCGGGCACCTCGAAGGCGACATCTTGAGCCGCCTTCACGGTTTGGCCGCGGTCGTTAGGGTATTCGGTGAAAAGTCCTTTGACGCTAAGCAATCGGATTCTCCCTCACGTTAACGGCTAAGCTTCTTTAACGCCCATTTTCTTGCCCAGGTACTGCGCCAGCATCACAAAGCAAAACAGCGCCACGATCATCATCACGCCCAGGGCCGACAATTCAACATACTGGCCGTTTTGCCAGAACTCCCAGATCACGATGGAGATCACTTCGCGGCCCGGCCCGTAGAGCAGGATGGAACTCGACAACTCGCGTACCGAGACAATCACCACGTAAATCCAGCCCGCGATCAGGCCGGGTTTCAACAACGGAATCACAATACGGCGAAAGGTCGCGCCCCAGCTTGCACCCGACATGGCGGCGGATTCTTCCAGCTCTTTGTGGATTTGCAGCATCGAGGTCATGTTGTAACGCAGGCCATAGGGCATGAAGCGCGTGACGTACGCAATGAACATGATCCAGAACGTGCCGTAGACGCCGATATCGACATACAGATAAAAAATCATGATCGACAGCCCCAGCACCAGTCCCGGAAACACCAGCGGCAGCGACGCCAGATTATCGAGCCAGATGCGGCCACGCAGTTTGCTTTTGACCACTATCCAACAGATCACCGAGGTCACCAGCATGATGACCGTGGCCGCGCCCAGCGACAGAAACAGGCTGTTCCACACCGCGCCCGCCATCGCTGGAAACTCAAACACCCGACGATACGGATCGAGCGTCAGCGTTTTCAGTGCCGCCATCGACGGCACGCTGTAGTACTTGTGCAGCGACGACCACACCAACACCAGAAATGGCAGGATCACCACCAGCATCAGGTAGGCAATGAAAATCGCTGCCGTCACATAACGCCAGCGCCCCAAATCCATTGGGCGCGGGCGAAAGCCCTTGCCCGTCACCGTGGCGTAGCGGCTGCTCTCACAGGACAGGCGTGACTGAAAATACAAGCCCAGCCCGGCGATAATCAGCAGGGTGATGCCGTAAGCGGCGGCAAGGCCCACCTTGCTCGGATACTGGCGTATCGCCTCGAAAATCGCCGAGGTGTAAACGTGGATGCCCACCGGCAGCCCCAGCAGCGCGGGCACTTCAAACGATTCGATGGCGCGCACGAACAATATCAGCAGCGACGCCAATGCCGCAGGCCATGCCAGCTTTAGCGTAATGCGGCGCGCGATTTGCCACACCGACGCGCCGCTCATTAGCGCGGATTCTTCCAGCGACGGATCCATCGAGCGAAACGCCGCGGTCATCAGCAAAAACGCGACAGGCGAGTAGTGCAGGCCATCCACCCAGATCATGCCGGTCATGGAATAGATGTTGAAAAAAACTGTGTCGGTGCTGAACCATGTTTGCAGCAGTTGATTTAAAATGCCGATCTTGGGGCTGGCGAGAAAAATCCATGACACGGTGAACAAAATGCTCGGAATCACCAGCGGGATTATCGATAGCCCGAAGAACAGCGCCTTGAAGGGTGTGTTGGTGCGCTCGTTCACCCACGCGAGAAAAGTGCCGATCACAAACGCGAACAGCGCCGCGCCGGCGGCGAACTGAGCTGAGTTGATAAACAGATGCAGCGTCTCAATGCTCGAATACGCGGCCTTGTAGTTGTCGAACGTGAACCGGGCGGGCACGGATGCTGTTTCCGGCGAGAAGAAACTCTGCCAGATGAGGAACCCCAGCGGTACCAGCGCAAGCCACGCCACAAACGCGACGCAGGCGCCGAAGATCAGCCACTTGGGATCGAAGCGTTGCCAGAAGCCGGGGGCGCTGTCGTGCGTGTGGTGTGGGTGATGATGGTGGTGGTGGCCGTGCGCGTGCGCGTGCGTGTGTCCGTGACCGTGTGCATGAGAATGCGCGTGATGGGCGTGTGTGTGGTCATGTCCGTGTCCGTGATCGTGCGCATGATCGTGCATGTGTTCATGCGGTTGATCGAGATGCTGGCGCCCATCCGGCGCGCGAGGGTCTTCGCTGAACACCAGCGACTTGATGGTCACCGGCACGGTTTGCGAGGGCAGGCGCACGCGGCCGAGATCGATGTAGTCGAAATCCTGTAACGTGACGCAATCGATCACCAGTATCTCGTTGGTGATATCCAGTTCTTCGCGCAGAATCGCGCCCAGCGTTTGCGCGATATCGCCGTCGAGCATGATGAACAGCGGCGCGCCGCTGGCGATGGTGTTGGGCATGCCGCGCACGATGCCTTGCGCAAACGCGGCAATGCGCGGGTAGGACGGATCACCCGTCCAGCGAAACGCCAGCGCGGCCTCGCCTTCGCCTTCGATGCGGTCAAACGCGGTGAAATGCTCGCGGATGGCTTTCGCCAGCGCGTCCGCGTCGATGTGTTCCGGAAACTCAAACGTCGGTTGCAGCACTTGCAAATTACGCCGCGGCAGCAACACGCCGGGGCTCGAAATGTAGGTGGTGTTGCCGCTGAGTTGCACGCTGTATTCGGATGCGCCCAGTGCTGTCGCGCGCATACATTCGCCTGCGGGCAGCAGCGGCCACGGCAGCGCGCTACTGTCCACGCGGCGGCGCATCGCTGATCCCAGGCGCCGTCCCATATCGCCGAAATCGCGTTCCTCGCGCTGATACACGTATTCGCCCACACCGCCGGAGAACATGACGCCGCCGATGTCGCCGAAATCACCAAAATTACGCATTGGTTCCGTCAGATACAAATGCTCAATGTCATGCGGCAAGGGGTGTGCCGTCAGCGCGGTCACCAGCGTGTCCGCCATGCCGTCGGCGACGATATCCATGTCGGCGTCGGATGCGATGTCGCCGCGCTCCCAGGTAAAACCTGCCTGGCGCGCGTGGTACTTGCCCGCCGGGTCCAGCCGCGTGATGCGATGCTCCGCATCCACGACTTGCAGACGCCCGCCGATATGAATGGCCGCTGTCGCGAGCACCTTGCCACCATCGACCAGCGCAAGCTTGGTGGTGCCGCCGCCGATGTCGATATTAAGGATGCGTTTTCCGCTGTCGTGCGAGGCACGGGCGGCGCCGGAGCCGTAAGCGGCGAGCATGGCCTCCATGTGGTGGCCCGCGGTGGCGCAGACGAACTCGCCGCCTTGCTCGGCGAGGATGCCGCTGATGGCCTCCGCGTTTTCGCGCCGTAACGCTTCACCGGTGAGGATCACCACGCCAGTGTCGATATCGTCCGGGTGCAATTTTGCCGCCGCGTAAGCATCGTCGATAATCGCGCCCAGCGCCGCGTCGTCGATCAGTTCTTCGCTGCGGTAGGGGGTCAGGGCCACCGGCGATTGGTAAAGTGTTTCGCGCGACACCACGTAATAGCGGCTGGATAAATCTTCGCCGAAGCGGCGCAGATGCATCTTGGAGAACACCACCTGCGTGCCCGACGAGCCGATGTCCATGCCCACGCTCACCAGCGTCACATGATCGGCGATCCAGATCGGGTTGTTTTCCAGCGAACCGTCGCTGGTGTAATTGTCGTGATCGTGGTCGGCGTCCAGACCGTCGTGACTGTGTTCGTAGTCCGAGCCGTACTGGTGATCGGCCATCGAATGGCCGACTGGTTTGTCCGCCGGTGGTGGTTGCGCCATGGGCTTTAGATCGTTCGCGATGGTGCGGATATCGGCGGGCGCGCAGTGATGTTCATCGCCACGATGAAGCTCGCCAGGAGCAGTGCCAGGATGGCGAGGCCGACATACATATTGGCGTTTTCCATCGCCGCGCCAACACCCGGTACAAAATAGCGCGCCACACCCAGGCCGGCAATCGCAAGGCTCAACACGCCTACCATCAGGCTCATCACGCGCGATGCCACCCGCGCGCGGTGATCGGCCTTGCGCAACAAGCGCGCCACCCACAGGCCGTTGATGCCATCGGCGGTCATCATGCCGGCGGTGAATACCAGGCCGAGCAGCACTGAAAACGTCCAGCCCGCCATCTGTTGCGCCGCCAGCGAAAACAGCGCGGCCTGGCTCCACGTATCCAGCGACAACGCAAACAATGCGCCTATCGACGCGATCACCAGCGGATGATCGGTGCGCGCAAAACGGTGCAGCCATCGTGCGCGCAGGCCGACGCTGCGCACCACTTTGTCACGCGGTGTGCGCCACACCGTCGCGATATTGCCGATGCCCAGCGCGGCGAGAAAGGCTATCGATATCCATGCGCCGGCATGTTCCAGCCAAACCGGCGTTGCGAACCCGCCCGACAGCGACGCCACCAACGCCGCAACCAGCGTGATCACGAAACCGTGCCCGAGCGAGAACAGGCATCCCGACCAGCGCGCGAGGCGCGGCTGATGATCCGCATTAAAGCGCGCGAGACCATCGATCGCGGCTAGATGATCGGGGTCCATGCCGTGCTTCGCGCCGAGCGCGAACACGATCAGGATCAACATCCATACGCCTTGGCTTTCCGCGACGCTCATGGGTTTAATATCCGCGAGAGGTGATTTGGAAATTCGGTGATACGCGAGGCGCCCGATGCATGCACACGCACGGATCACCGTAAGCACATGTTTTAATTTGCATTTCTATATTAACATCCGTGGTCGCCGTCGGCAGCCTGACCGTCTCAAGATTACCTCAAGGAAGAAAACCATGGAAAAAGTTCTTGCCGCCGTGAGAGTCGGCCCCAGCCAGACCGAAATCCGCGAGTACCCGATGCCGGAGATTCCCGCCGACAGCGCGCTGCTGAAGGTGGAGGTCGCTGGCATCTGCGGCACCGATGTCAAACTTTACTCGCATCCGCCTAACGACAAGCCCACCATCATGGGGCACGAGAACATCGGCTATATCGCCAAGGCCGGGCGCGAGTTCACGCGGCGCAAGGGCTTCAAGGAGGGCGACCTGGTGTTCGTTGAGCACTATGTGTCGTGCGGACAATGCGAGTGGTGTCATGCCGGGCAATACCGCCATTGCGAAAACACCAACTGGCGCACCAACCCGGATGCCATCCGCTACGGCTACACCTCGGCGGAAAAAGCGCCGCACCTGTGGGGCGGCTTCGCGCAGTATGTGTATCTGCCGTGGAACGCGGTGGTGCATCACGTGCCGAAAGGTGTAACACCCGAGTTAGCGGGGCTGGTGACGCCCATGGCCAATGGCGTTGAATGGTCGCTGTTTGACGGCGGCGTGGGCTACAACTCCAGCGTGCTGATCCAGGGGCCGGGGCAACAGGGCTTGTCGCAGACGGTGATCTGCAAACAGGCGGGCGCGGCGCTGGTGATCGTTACCGGCACCTCGAAAGATGCCGCGCGTCTGGAAGTCGCCAGGGCGCTGGGTGCGGATTACGTCATCAATGTCGATGAAGAAAACGTGCTCGGACGCATCATGGAAATCACTAACGACCGCGGCGTAGATGTCGCGCTCGATTGCACAGCTGGCGCGGGCACGAAACCGATACTACTGTCGATTGACGCGTTAAAGCGCAAGGGCGGCATCATGGTCGCGCAGGGTGAACTGGCGACGTTTCCGAATTTCCCGCTGGAAAAATTTACCGTCAAATTCATCACCATGCACAGCGCGCGCGGGCACAGCTACCAATCGTGCGAACTGGCGTTGCAGCAGATTGCCTCGCGGCGTTTTCCTTTAGAGAAAATCACTACGCATCGGTTTGGCTTGAAGGATGTGGATCTGGCTATCAAGTCGGTTGGGAATCAGGGGGTGCCGGGGGTTATTCATGCCTCATTGATGCCGTGGGTATGATGCGTGTAGCCCGTAAGGAGCGCAGCGTATTATGGGATGATTAGCTGCCCACTCCCGACACGGTATTTTTTCTTGAAAAGCCCGATTGTTGACTACATGAATAATTCGTTGAGGCAGGATTAGCGAGTGGAGGGTGGGCGCGTTTACGCGCCCACGTGGTGCAGCCGCCGGTGTGGTGGACATTGAGGCGGTGGCGCGGCGCAAGCTGGATCACTTGGATGCGGCGGGCGAGTTGCGTGATATGGCAGCGCCGCCCGGCAACCGGCTGGAGGCCCTGAGCGGCAACCGCAAAGGGCAGCATAGTATCCGCGTCAACGATCAGTTCCGCGTGTGTTTTGTATGGACACCACAAGGCCCGAAGGACGTTGAAATTGTGGATTACCACTGAAGGAATATGACTATGAGCAAAAAACTGCGCCCTATTCATCCCGGCGAACAACTGCGGGAGGAGTTTATGATCCCGCTGGGGCTGTCCAGCAATGCGCTGGCGCGTGCGCTGAATGTGACGCCTGCGCGCATCAACGAGATCGTGCGCGAGCGGCGCGGCATCTCCGCCGATACCGCGCTTCGACTGGCGCGGTTCTTTAATACTTCGCACCAGTTTTGGCTGAATCTGCAAAGCAACTACGACGTGCAGTGCGCGGAGGATGCGGCGGGTCGGGTGATTGCGCGCATCCAGCCATTGCAGGCGGCTGGTGAACGTGGCGTGACAGCCTAACCAGCGCTGCGCCGCCGGTGTGCCGGGATCATTACTCCGCCTTTACCCCCGCCAACTTCACCACCTTCGCATACTTCACAAAATCCGTGCGGTTCTGTGCCGCATATTCTTCCGGCGTGCTGCCCACGGGATCGATGCCGAGGGTGGTGTAGCGCTGCACCACCTCCGGATGCCGCACTGCTTGTGCGATAGAACTCGACACCAGATTGACGATGGCGCGCGGCGTGGCGGCGGGCGCGAGGATGCCGATCACCGGCGGGTAATCAAAATCCTTGATGCCGGTAACTTCCGCCACTGTCGGCACGTCGGGCGCTTGCGCCGCGCGTTTGAGCGTGTTGACCGCCAGCAACCTGATGCGTCCGCCGGCGCGGTGTGGCGCCAATGACGGCAATGCGGACATGGCGAGTGACACTTCGCCGCTGATCAGCGCTGGCACCGATTGCGCCGTGCCTTTGTAAGGCACATGTACGAGGCCGAGTTTCAACGGCCCGTTGAGCGCCTCCATCGACAGGTGATGCAGGCTGCCGATGCCGCCGGAGCCATAGCGCAGCGAGCCGGGTTTGGCTTTCGCCAGGTTAATCAATTCGTTCAGCGTGTGGGCGGGCACCGATGCGTGCGCGGCGATGAATTGCGCCGAGGTGCCCATGATGCTCACCGCGGCGAAATCCTTCACCGGATCGTACGGCAGTTTGGCATAGAGCGCGGGGTTGATCGCGGTTTGGCCGACATCGGCCACCAGCAGCGTGTAGCCGTCGGCGTTGGCGCGCGCCACCAGTTCGCAGGCGCCGATGCCGCCCGCGCCGGGGCGGTTGTCGATGACGAATTGCTGTTTCAATGTTTCGGTCAGGCGCGTGGCGACCAGCCGCGTCATGGTGTCGGGCAGGCCGCCCGCGGCGTAGGGGACGACGATGCGCACCGGTTTGGTGGGGTAGGTTTGCGCCGTGGCGGTTAGCGTGAAAAGCGCCATCGGAATCAACGCTGCCTGCCATGCTATCCATGCCTGAAATCGACGATTCATTGTTGGGCGCTCCGCACTGGTTTGGGCGTCCAGTATAATCATTCGTGAGGCGTCACCGTCAATTGCAAAGGATCCTCTCCGCATGAGCAATATCAATCCTTACCGAAAATCGTATTTCGATACGCAGCCGGATTACCTCTACCCCGCTTATCGCTCCACCGTCAAACGCGCGCCGCTGCAACCGCTGGTGCAGATGCCGCAAACGCTGTCCGAGATTACCGGTCCGCTGTTTGCGTCACGCGATGTGGCGGCGTCGGATTACGATCTCACCGCGCAGCATGCAGGCGCGCCGCTGGGCGAACGCATGATCGTATCCGGACGCTTGCTCGACGAAGGTGGCAGGCCGGTGCCGAATGCGCTGATCGAAATGTGGCAGGCGAATGCGTCGGGGCGATATCGTCATCCGGTGGATAACCATGACGCGCCGCTGGATCCCAACTTCACCGGCTTTGGTCGCGTGGTGACCGACGCGCAGGGTAACTACCGATTTAAAACCATCAAGCCCGGCGCTTATCCGTGGCGCAATCATTTCAATGCGTGGCGGCCCGCGCATCTGCATTTTTCGCTGTTTGGGCAGGGCTTCGCGCAGCGGTTGGTGACGCAAATGTATTTTCCCGGCGATCCGCTGCTGGAGTTCGATCCCATGTACCGCAGTGTGTCTGACGAGCGCGCACGCTCGCGCCTGGTGTCGAGTTTCGATTGGGAAAACACCATGCCCGAATACGCAATTGCCTACCGCTTCGACATGATTCTGCGCGGGCGTGATGCAACGCCCATGGAAACGAAAGAGAACAAAAAATGAGTTTGTTACTAACCGCAGCACAAACCGTCGGCCCGTTTGTTTCGATTGGTTTTGAAAAAGCCTCTGTGCCTGATGTTGCTCCGGTGGGCGTGGCCGGCGAGCGTGTTGTGATCACAGGAAAAATCGTCGATGGCGACGGCTTGCCGGTGACCGATGCCGTGATCGAAACTTGGCAGGCGAATTCCTACGGCAAGTACGCGCACCCGGACGACGCGCAGGAGAAATTGCTCGAAGACAATTTCAAGGGTTTCGGGCGCGTGCTGACCGATGCGCAGGGCGGGTTTCGTTTGACGACCATCAAGCCCGGCAAAGTCGCCGGACCGGCTGGCAAGCAACAGGCGCCGCACATTACGGTGGTGATTTTCATGCGCGGCCTGTTGAAGCAGTTGATGACACGAATTTATTTTCCGGATGAGGCGGCGAACGCGGCTGATCCGGTATTGAATCTTGTTCCCGCACCGCGGCGCGCGACGCTGATCGCCACGAGATCCGCAGAAGGCACGCTGCAATGGAATGTGTATTTGCAGGGGACGAACGAGACGGTGTTTTTTGATTATTGAGATGCCATGACCGAAAACGACATCATCGACGACCTGGTTACCGCCAATCACATTCTCTATAACGAAGGCGTGGTGGATGGTTTTGGCCATGTCAGTGTGCGTCACCCCACGCGGCCGGACCGCTTTCTGCTCTCGCGTTCCATCGCGCCCGGCAACGTCAAGGCCGAAGACATCATGGAGTTCGATCTCGACGGCAATGCCATCGACGCGCGCGGGCGCAAGCCTTACTTGGAGCGCTTCATCCACAGCGAAGTGTTCCGCGTGCGTGCCGACGTGCAGGCAGTGGTGCATAACCATTCACCGGCGGTGATTCCGTTTGGTGTGACCAACACAAAACTACGCCCGATCTCGCACATGAGCGGTTTTTTAGCGGGCAACGTGCCCAATTTTGAAATACGTGACGCGGGTGGCCCTGCGACGGACATGCTGATTCGCACGCCGCAACTCGGCGTGGCTTTTGCACGCACGCTGGGCAGTGCGGCGTTCGCACTGATGCGTGGCCACGGCGCGGTGGCGGTCGGCGATTCCATCCGCCAGGTGGTGTATCGCGCCGTCTACGCGGAGCAGAACGCGCGCTTGCAGGCGCAGGCGTTGCATTTGGGCGACATCAACTTTTTGAACGACGCAGAAGCCGCCGGTGCCGATGCGGCCAACTACGCCAATATGGATAGGCCGTGGGAACTGTGGAAAATGCGCGTGCGGCAAAGTTTGCGGTAGATCATCGCAGGCGGCAATGAAAAAGGGGCGGCCTCGGCCGCCCCTTTTTTCGTTACCTGTTACGCCGTGGCTTTTACAATCCGCCGCCGAGTAACCCGCCGAGGATTGCGCCGATGGCGGTAGCAATGCCGCGGCCTTCGCCGTGCCCCATCTGACCGCCAACCGCGTTACCGATAGCACCACCGATTACCGCGCCGCCGACTGCGCCGGCCACATTCGGGCCACGCGGCTCGCGATATGCCGGGTAAGCAACCGGCGCTGCCGTGGGCTCGGGGTAGTATGCCGGCTCCGGCGTGTAGGCGGGTTCCGGGTAATACGCCGGCGCGGGCGTTTCCGAGTAAACCACCGGCGCGGTATAAACCGGACGTTCAACGTAGACTGGCCGTTCCACATACACCGGGCGTTCGACGAAGATCGGGCGTTGCACGATCACCGGCGGCGGCACATATACGGGGCGCGTCACGACCGTCGGACGATGCACGAAGGCAGGGCCATGGTTCACCACCGGGCCATGCACCGCTTGTACGGCGCCACCTCTGAACGCGGGTCGTTGCGTCGCAACCGGCGCTACGGCGGGCGGCAACGGCGCGTGACGCGCGATTGCTGGCGTGTTCGCCGGGCCGTGGTTGCGCGCACCGCGTGTGCCTTGATGATCGGCGTGCGCGGGGAACGCGGCAGCAATTAAGGTGGCAGTGGCTAAAAGCCTCAGTGTCGTAGTGGTTTTCATGGCATCCTCCTTTTTCAATGGTTGCCACTTCCTAAAACGCGTCGATGCGCGCGACGCCGACGTCTCAAGTGCAACAAAGTGTTGCCGGCGTAACGGCGCTGTTACGTCATTAAATTAATAATAAAAACAATAACTTATGATGTATTTTCATGTGCCGGCAAAGTCATGGAGAGCGTCAGGCCACAGTACAACGGACAAAAAAGCGATAATCGTGGCAAAAGGGGGAGTAATGAAAAAAATAGATCTATTCGCGGTGGCATTTGCGGCCATCGGTTCGGCAACCACGATGGTTCAGGCGCAAAATTTCCCTGCCAAACAGGTGCGCATCGTGGTGCCGCTGGCGCCCGGCGGCAATCTGGATATTGTAGCGCGCGCGATTGCCGCGCCGATGGGCGACGCGTTTGGCCATCAAGTCATTGTCGAGAATCGTCCCGGCGCCAGCAGTCTGGTGGGCACGCAGTTTGTCGCCAAAGCACCGGCCGACGGCTACACGCTGCTCGCCATCGCCAACACCTTCGCCACCGTGCCGTCGCTGATGAAAAACCCCGGCTACGACGCACTGAAAGATTTCACCGGCGTCTCGCTCACCTGCCTGGTGCCAATGGCGCTGGTGGCCACGCGCACGCTGCCGGCGCGCACGGTCAAGGATTTGATCGCGCTCGGCAAGGCCCAGCCGGGACAACTTGCCTACGGCACCTCCGGCGCGGGTAGCACCGGGCATATCGCGGCGGAGCTGCTGGGCCAGCTGGCCGGCATCAAGCTGCTGCATATTCCGTACAAGGGCAATTCGGCGGCAATCATTGATGTGATCGCCGGCAACGTGCAGATCATGTTCGATCAGGTGAGCACCGCAAAACCGTATGTCGATTCCGGCAGGCTGCGCGCGCTGGGCGTCACCAGCTTGAAACGCTCGCCGTTGTTCCCGGACGTGCCGACCATCGATGAATCGGGCCTCAAAGGTTATGAAGAAATCACGCTGAACGGATTGATCGCCCCGGCGGGCGCGCCGCGCGAGGCGTTGGCGCGATTGCACGCCGAGGTGTCGCGCATTGTGCGTTTGCCCGAGCTGCGCAAGCGCTACATAGAACGCGGCATTGAGCTCGTGGCGAGCGCCTCGCCTGACGAATTTACCGCTGCGATAAAGACTGAATTCGACAAAAAAGCCAAGCTTGCGCGCGATACGGGCATGCGGCTGGAGTAAACGACTATGGACGGTTGGAAACGCGCCTTCGGCGCTTGCATGGGC
>CANIID010000085.1 GCA_947467315.1 Betaproteobacteria bacterium
ATTACCTTTGCTAAAACAGCCGGATTACTTCTTGTCGGCTTTAGCGTCGTCTTTCTTGTCGTCAGCCTTGGCATCTTTCTTCGCATCGGCTTTGTCGCCTTTTGCGTCTTTCTTCGCGTCAGCTTTGTCGCCTTTGGCATCTTTCTTCGCGTCGGCTTTATCGGCTTTTGCATCTTTTTTCGCGTCGGCTTTGTCGCCTTTGGCATCTTTCTTCGCGTCGGCTTTGTCGCCTTTGGCATCTTTCTTCGCGTCGGACTTGTCAGCTTTTGCGTCTTTCTTCGCATCGGCCTTGTCAGCTTTCGCGTCTTTCTTCGCATCAGCTTTGTCAGCTTTGGCATCCTTCTTCGCGTCGGCCTTATCAGCTTTTACGTCTTTCTTCGCATCGGACTTGTCAGCTTTTACGTCTTTCTTCGCATCGGACTTGTCAGCTTTTGCATCTTTCTTCGCGTCGGCTTTATCGCCTTTTACGTCTTTCTTCGCGTCAGCTTTTTCAGCTTTTGCATCTTTCTTCGCATCGGCTTTGTCGGCGCCCTTGCCGGCCGCTACGGTGATATCTCCGCGAATGTCTTTCATCGTCGCCGGGCCGATACCGTTGACCTTTTCCAGATCGTCCACGGTTTTGAACGGGCCGTTCTTGGTGCGGTAGTCGACAATCGCCTGCGCCTTGGCCGGGCCGATACCTTTGAGGCCATCGAGCTGTTCCTTGGTCGCGGTGTTGATATTAATCTGCGCCAACGCAACGCCCATCATCGCCAGCCACATGCCCAGTATCAGCAAAAGTTTCTTCATAGTTCCCCCCTAATGGATTGAGTTAGCCTGCATCGAGACCGCTTTTTGGTGCAGCCTTGCCGACTTGAGCTAAAAACGCCCCAGACGGTGTTGAGTTGACAGGTTCGCGTAAGGTTGGCATTCGCTGGCTGTGTCATCGATCAGGCCAGCATTCACGCCGGCGCAGCCAACGCCTCACAATAGCGCGTAACCCCTTGTTCTACCGATAGAAAGTTGTCTGTGTAGCCGGCGGCGCGCAGACCAGACAAATCAGCCTGGGTATAACTTTGATACTTGCCCTTGAGGTCTTGTGGAAACGGGATGTATTCAATCAATCCTTCAGCCTGCATGGCCCCCAACGCCAATTGCCCTTCGCCTCGCGCCTTGCGGCAAGCGTTGATTGCGGCCACGGCGACGTCGTTAAAGCTCTGCGCAGCACCGGTTCCGCAATTGTAAATACCTGTTTTTAAATGATTATCTAAAAAATATAGATTGACCTTTACCACGTCTTCGACTGACACGAAGTCACGGCGCTGTTCGCCGTTGCCATAGCCGCCGCTGCCTTCAAACAGGCGCACCTTGCCCGCCTTTTGATATTGATGGAAGAAATGATAGGCGACGGACGCCATGCGGCCCTTGTGCTGCTCGCGCGGCCCGTAGACGTTGAAGTAGCGCAGTCCCACGACCTGCGCGCCATGCCGGTGCCGGCGCACATGCTGATCGAACAAATACTTGGAGTAGCCGTAGACATTCAGCGGCTTTTCGCATTCGGGCGATTCGCGAAAATCCGTACTGTCGCCATATACCGCCGCCGAAGATGCGTAGATGAACGGCGCCTTCTGCGCGGCACAAAAATCCAGCAAGGTGCGCGAATAGCGATAGTTGTTCTGCATCATGTAGCGGCCATTCGATTCGGTGGTGTCCGAACACGCGCCCTGATGCAGCACAGCAGTCACCGCGCCGTTAAACGCGCCCTTGCCCAGCGCGGCGAGAAATTCGTCCTTATCGAGATAATCCTCGATCACGCAATCCACCAGGTTGGCGAAACGATCGCCCTGCGTCAGATCGTCTACCGCAATGATCTGCGTGATACCGCGCGCATTGAGCGCCTTCACCACATTGGCGCCGACGAAACCTGCTGCACCTGTAACTATATAAGTCATTGTTTTTATTTAATATTTTATCTGTTCGGCGGCAAGCAATTCCTGCGGCTCAACCACTGCCGTGCCAAACTTGCCCACGACGATACTCGCGGCACGGTTGGCGATCAGCACGGCCTGATCCATCGGCATACCGCTGGCCATCGCCACACCCAGCGTCGCGATGACGGTATCGCCCGCGCCCGACACATCGTACACCTCGCGCGCCTGTGCGGGCACGTGCAGGCGACTGGCGGATTTATCCGGGCCGGGCGCGCGATACAAGGTCATGCCTTCTTCGCTGCGCGTGACCAGCAATGCGTCCAGCCCCAACGAGCGGCGCAGCTTCTGCGCTCGTGCCGTGAGGTCGGCCTCGCTGCGTGCGGTGCCGGCCACCTGTCGAAACTCCATGCGATTCGGCGTCAGCAGGGTAGCGCCGCGATAGCGCGTGAAATCTTCGCCTTTCGGGTCTACCAGCACCGGCTTGCCGGCCTTGCGTGCCGCCGCAATCATCGTCGCGATGTGCGCCAGCCCGCCTTTGCCGTAATCCGACAGAATCACCAGATCATGCTGGCGCAGCAGTTGACGGTATTCACGCAGCTTCGAGGACAGCACTTCATGACTCGGCGTGGTTTCAAAATCCACGCGCAGCAATTGTTGTTGGCGACCGATCACGCGTAACTTTACCGTGGTGGAGATGCCGCGGTCGCGATGCAGCCTCGCCATGACGCCATCACGTTTGAGCAACTTCGCCAGTTGCCCGCCCGCCTCGTCGTGCCCGACTACCGATAACAAGGTCACGCGCGCGCCCAGCGCCGCCGCGTTGCGCGCGACATTGGCCGCGCCACCGGGCCGGTCTTCGGTACGATCCACGCGCACCACCGGCACCGGCGCCTCGGGGGAAATGCGCGCCACACTGCCGAACCAATAGCGGTCGAGCATCACATCGCCGACCACCAACACCCGTGCCTGCGCGAACGGCGAAACCGCGCGCGCCTTCTTCGCAGGGGGAGCGCGCCGCTTCATACGGCAATCTCGCGCTGTATACGTTGCAACATCGCCACCGGATCCGCCGCCTGCGTGATCGGCCGGCCGATAACCAGGTAGTCCGCGCCCGCATCCACGGCGGCGCGCGGCGTCATCACGCGCTTTTGATCCCCTTGCACCCCGTCGGCCGGACGTATACCGGGCGTCACCAGGTTGAACCCCGCGCCACATGCACCACGCAGCAGCGCCGCTTCCTGCGCCGAACACACCACACCATCGAGCCCCGCGCCTTGCGCGAGTTGGGCCAAACGCAGGACAGCCTCTGCCGGAGAGCCCTGCATGCCGATATCGGCCAGATCGCTCTGCCCCATGCTGGTTAGCACTGTCACCGCGATCAGCTTCGGACGTCGCGTGCCGCCGGCCTGCGCGCTGTTAAGCGCCTCACACGCCGCCTGCATCATCGCGCGCCCACCCGAGGCATGCACGTTCATCATCCACACGCCCAATTGCGCCGCGGCCTTGCACGCGCTGGCCACCGTGTTGGGTATGTCATGAAATTTGAGATCCAGAAATACACCGAACCCGCGCGTCACCAGATTTTCAACCAGCGCCGGGCCTGCCGCGGTAAACAACTCTTTGCCGACCTTGACCCGGCACAATGCCGGGTCAAGGCGCGCCACCATCTCCTGTGCGGCGCGCGCATCGGAAAAGTCCAGCGCCACAATTATTTTCGGATCATTCAAATCAGTCATGCTGGCAAGCCCTTTTCTTCAGCACGGCGCGGCGAATAGGTTTCCCACGCCGCACACGCCGGACAGTGCCAATAAAACTGCCGGGCGCGGAAGCCGCAATTATCGCATTTGTACATCGCCAGGCCGCGCGTGTGCTGATGCACCAGTGTCTTGGCCAATTCCAGATCCTGCCGCCGTTCGGGAGGTGCATCGAGCAATTGCGCTTCGAGCAATTTATCGAGACCGAGCAAGGTCGGCGTGCGCCGCAACTCATCGCGCACCAGCGAATAGGCGCGCTCGGCGCCCTGCACTTCCAGCGTGCCTTCAAACACGGTGTTCAATAAATCCAGCGACGGGTATTTGGCGAGGTAGCCTGCGAGCAGGGTCACGCCCTCTGCGGTTCTGTCCTGCGTCTTGAACGCGCGGAAGATGCGCTCCGCCACCAGCGCGAGGTAATCGGGGTTCTGCGTTTCGATACGCTTCCACGCCGCAACCGCCGAATCGAGATTGCCCATATTGATTTCCAGATCACCCTGCAACAAGTTGGCACGCACGCACAGGCGATGATGCGCCAGCGCCTGTTCCAGATGCGGCCGCGCGGCATCGGCACGCGTGTGCATGATCTCGATACTCGCCAGCTCGCAATAGAAATTGGCGATTTCTTTCTGGTGCGAACGACCCGTGACAACTTCCAGTTTGCCGGCGATCACAATGGCCTTGCGCCAGTCTTTTTCCTGCTCGTAAATTTCCAGCAGGAACTTGAGCGAGGCTTCCGCGTACTGCGTGTTTTCGAGCTTGAGAAACAATTCTTCGGCGCGGTCGAGCAATCCAGCCTTCAAGTAGTCCTGCGCCAACTCATACAGCGCCAGCGTCTTTTGCTCCTTGGCCAAATCGGGGCGTTCCACCAGATTCTGGTGCATACGTATGGCACGCTCCACCTCGCCGCGCCGGCGAAACAGACTACCGAGCGCGAAATGCAGCTCAATGGTCTGCGGATCCACTCTGACAACCTCAATGAACGCCTCTATCGCCTTGTCCGTCTGCTCATTGAGCAAGAAATTCAGCCCCTTGAAGTAGGAGCTCGGCAGCACGCGCGATTCCGATAACAAATGGCGGATGTCGATGCGCGCGGCCATCCAGCCCAGCACAAAAAACAGCGGCAACACGAGCAGCCACCAATATTCAATTTCCATGGTCAGTGCCTCTGGACGCTATATCACGTCGGGCATATTGGAAGCGGCGGCGCGCGAAGGCGCGTCAACGTCTGTTTTCGCCACGGCGGCGGACGGCGAAGACACCTGCTTGCGCAAACGCGACACTTCACGCCGCAGCCGGATTACCGGCGCCAAACTCACGATGGCCCCGGCAGCCGCTCCCAGACAAAACACCACCAAGATCACAAAAATCAGCGGCGCCTGCCATTCCGCCCCAAGGTAATAACGCACCGTCACGCTGTCGGTGTTTTTGACCGCGAACGTGAGTGCGACAAAAAACAACAGCAGCTTGACGATCCAAATGACGGTTTTCATCGCGCGCGCACGAATAAACGATTTGCAGCAAAAAACGGCATGATCTTGCGATCATGCCGTTCAGCGGAAGTTGAAACAAAACTCAATGCGGCGCTATTTCCGCACATCCACACGTTCGCGCAGTTCCTTACCAGCTTTGAAGTGGGGCACGTGCTTCGCCGGCACCTGAACCCGGTCACCCGATTTGGGATTACGGCCCGTGCGCGGCGGTCGGAAATTGAGTCCAAAACTGCCGAAGCCGCGAATCTCGATACGCTGCCCCTGAGCAAGACTCTTGCCCATCGCATCCAAAATCATCTTCACTGCCAGTTCTGCGTCCTTCGCCACCAATTGGGGGAAACGCGCCGCAAGCTTTGCGATCAACTCCGACTTGGTCATGATGCTCCCTTATTGTTGAGTATTCGCCGTATCCATCTTTGCTTTCAGCAATGCGCCAAGATTGGTGGTCCCGGTGCTCGCCGACTTGGTATCCGTGGAGATTTTTTGCATCGCCTCGGACTCCTCCGCAAGGTCTTTCGCCTTGATTGAGAGATTGATCGAACGATTCTTGCGATCGACGTTGATAATCATCGCCGTCACGGAATCGCCTTCTTTCAAATGCGTACGAATGTCTTCCACCCGATCTCGTGCCACCTCAGACGCCCGCAGATAGCCTTCGATATCCCCCATCAACTGGATAACCGCTCCCTTGGCGTCGATGGATTTTACCGTACCTTGAACGATGGAATTCTTGTCGTTGGTGGACACAAAATTCGTGAACGGATCGCCGTCCATCTGCTTGACACCGAGAGAAATACGCTCTCTCTCAACGTCAATGGCCAGCACCACTGCCTCGACCTCATCACCCTTCTTGTAGTTGCGCACGGCTTCTTCGCCGGGCAGCGACCACGACAAATCGGACAAATGCACCAAGCCGTCGATGGCACCGGTGAGGCCGACGAAAATACCGAAGTCGGTGATCGATTTGATCTGGCCGCGGACTTTCTCGCCCTTCTTGTGATTCATCGAGAACTCTTCCCACGGATTCGCCATGCACTGCTTCATGCCGAGCGAAATACGGCGGCGCTCTTCGTCGATTTCCAGCACCATGACTTCGACTTCGTCACCGAGCTGCACCACTTTCGACGGATGCACGTTCTTGTTGGTCCAGTCCATTTCGGACACATGCACCAAGCCTTCGATGCCGGTCTCGATTTCGACAAACGCGCCGTAGTCGGTGAGATTCGAAACCTTGCCGAACAAACGCGTGCCCGTCGGGTAACGGCGGCCGAGGCCCACCCACGGATCTTCGCCGAGCTGCTTCATGCCGAGCGACACGCGGTTTTTCTCTTGATCGAACTTGAGCACTTTGGCCTGCACTTCGTCGCCCACGGTGAGAATCTCACTCGGGTGCTTGACGCGGCGCCAGGCCAGATCGGTGATGTGCAGCAAGCCGTCGATGCCGCCGAGGTCCACGAACGCACCGTAGTCGGTGATGTTCTTGACGATACCTTTGACCACCGAACCTTCTTGCAGATTTTCCAGCAGCTTTTGACGCTCTTCACCTTGCGTGACTTCAAGCACGGCGCGGCGCGACACCACCACGTTGTTGCGCTTGCGATCCAGCTTGATGACTTTGAAATCCATCGCTTTGTTTTCGTACGGCGTGGTGTCTTTCACCGGACGTATGTCCACCAGCGAACCGGGCAGGAAGGCGCGAATGCCGTTCACCATCACCGTGAGGCCGCCTTTGACTTTGCCGTTCACCATGCCCTGCACGATGCGGCCTTTTTCCAGCGCGTCTTCCAGGTCCAGCCACGAAGCGAGGCGCTTGGCTTTATCACGCGACAATCGCGTTTCACCAAACCCGTTTTCGAGCGACTCAATGGCGACGCTGATGAAATCACCGATTTTGGTATCAAAGACGCCGTCATCGGACAAAAATTCTTCTTTGGGGATGTAGCTTTCGGACTTGAGGCCTGCATTGACGACCACGAAATTGTCGTCGATCCGTACTACTTCGGCGGTAATCACCTCGCCGATACGCATTTCCTTGCGCGACAGGCTTTCTTCAAACAGCGCGGCAAAGCTTTCGGCGCCAGTATCGGCGACGGGTTGGGTTTCAGTTTTCATTGGTTAACATCACTTGGGAAGCCCGCCTATCAAAACAACAAAAATATCATTGACGGGGTTGGTTCATAAAACCACAAACTTTGGGAGCTTGTGGCACCTGTGCTACGTCACTACATTTATCGCTGCGCCTACTTTAATCAGACTCTGACGCTTACTGCTGATTACCTAATCTACCCCTACCCCCAAACCAGCACCCGGAATCTGCCGGTAATAGGACAACACCTGCGCTATAGACTGCGCCACCGACAGATTCGTGGTGTCCACTTCGATCGCATCCGGACACTTTTGCAGGGGGGCCGCCGCACGTTCGCTATCTCTCTGATCGCGCAGCATAATATCCTGTAAAAGGGCGGTAATATTAGCATCGAAACCCTTGTCTATCAACTGCTTATAGCGTCTTTCGGCGCGCGCTTGCGCGCTCGCGGTAAGGTAAATTTTGAGCACGGAATCGGGGAAAACCACCGACCCCATATCACGTCCATCCGCCACCAATCCGGGCGGCTGGCGAAAATTTTGCTGGCGCTGTAATAGCGCGTGGCGCACCTGCGCGTGCGCGCCGACCTTGGAAGCTGCCGCGCTGATGGTCTCTGCACGGATCGCTTCAGCCACGTCTGCACCATCCAGCAACACCTGAGAGTCATTAAATTTAATTTTAATTTTCAATAAGATAGCAAGAACATCGGATTCAATTTCCAGATTTCCACCCGCCCGTACTACGGCTAATCCGGCAATCCGATAGAGCGCCCCGCTATCCAAATAGTGGAATCCAAGCGTGTGGGCGATCGCCTGCGCCACCGTCCCTTTTCCAGATGCCGACGGGCCGTCGATGGCGATTACGGGAATGGCGTGTACGTTGTGATCAGTCAAATTAATATCATTAAAAACAATAACTTATTAAACACGCTTACTGTACGCTAATCGACGCCAGCACATCAAAATACTCGGGAAAGGTCTTCGCCACACAGCGCGGATCCATGATACGAACGGGCACGCCGCCCAGTGCTGCCAATGAAAAACACATCGCCATGCGGTGATCGTCGTAGGTGTCTATTTGAGCGTTTGGTGTGAGGCGTAAGGCGTTAGGCGTGACTTTCAGGTAATCCTTGCCCTCTTCCACGCTCGCACCCAGCTTGCGCAGTTCGGTCGCCATCGCCGCAATACGATCCGTTTCTTTTACGCGCCAACTGCCGATGTCCGTCAGCGTGGTGTCGCCGTCCGCGAACAGCGCCACCATCGCCAGCGTCATTGCCGCGTCGGGTATGTGGCCGCAACCGGCCTTGAGCGCGGTGAATTTGCCGCGTGCGATAGCGTCCGCGCCAGCGGTCGCTTCGATCCAGTTGTCGCCGTAGGTAATCACGGCGCCCATGCGCTCTAGCATGTCGCAAAACCGCACGTCGCCCTGCACGCTGTTTTTGCCCACGCCGGACACCCGCACCGGGCCGCCCCCCGTCAACCCGCTGATCGCACCCGCCGCGAGAAAATACGACGCCGACGAGGCATCGCCCTCGACGTGAATCTCGCCGGGGCTCACGTAGCGCGCATCGCCCGCCACCGCGAATTGCGCGTAACCCGTTCCGGCAACTGTGATGCCAAAACGCTTCAGGCTGTTGCGCGTGATATCAATGTAAGGCTTGGAAATCAATTCGCCCACGACCTTGACCGTCGTGTGTTGTTTCAACAACGGCAACGCCACCAGCAGACCCGTGAGAAACTGACTCGACACATTGCCGCGCACGCTGACCTCCCGCATCGGGCTTTCCTGCGCCGGGTGTATCCCCAAGGGTGGATAGCCTTCATTGCCCAGGTAATCGATGCGCGCGCCCAATACGCGCAGGGCATCGACCAGATCGCCAATCGGTCGCTCGTACATGCGCGGCACGCCGGTAATTTTGTATTCGCCATCGCACAAGGCCAGCACCGCCGTCAGCATCCGCACCGCCGTGCCCGAATTCCCCAGAAAGATGTCCGCCTGTTTCACCGGGAACGCGCCGCCTGCACCCTGAACGCGCAATGCGCGCGGGCCAGCCTCGCTCACGCTCACGCCCAGCGCACGCAACGCGGTGATCATGTGCTGCGTGTCGTCGGAATCGAGCACATCTCGAATCAGCGTTTCGCCCGCAGCCAATCCTGCCAACAACAACGTGCGATTGGAAATGCTTTTGGACCCGGGCAGCGTCACGGTGCCGCGCACGGCTTTGATCGGCGCGAGATCGAGGCATTCCATGCGGGTTGTGCTCACACTCAACTGCGTTTGGCCTTCACCAGCCACTGCTCGCGCGCATGCCGCGCCCGCTCGAATGCGGCTTGCAGGGCAGCACCATCACTCGCCTTGAGAGACGAACGTAAATACTTGATTTCGTTTATATATTTATCGATATCCGCGAGCAAAGCGGAGCGATTGGCAAGAAAAATATCGCGCCACATTTCCGGCGAGCTGCCGGATATCCGCACCGTATCGCGCAAACCGCCGGCGGAAAATCCAAGGACGCGTTTCGCATCCTTGCGTTTGGCCAATGTACCCATCAAGGCAAATGCAGCGACGTGCGGCAAGTGGCTCACCGCCGCGAGAATTTCATCGTGCTCGCGCGCCTGCAAGCGCACCACGTTGGCGCCGCACGCCGTCCACGCGGCACGCACCGCGCTGACGGCGCGCGCGGACGTTTCTATTTGCGGTACCAGGATCACTTTGCGCCCGCAATACAGCTCGGCAAACGCCGCGGCAGCGCCGCTGTTTTCGGTGCCCGCCATCGGATGCGCCGGCACGAAGTGTTTGAAATGCACGCCCAGGTGTTTACGCGCGCAGACGATCACATCCTGCTTGGTGCTGCCGCCGTCGGTAACGATGGTTTTCGCACCCAGATGCGGCGCGATGGTTTTCATCACGCCGGCCATCTGCCCCACCGGCGTGCCGATTAACACCATATCCGCGTCACGCACGGCTTGCGCGGCATCCAGAGAAATTTCGTCGATCACGCCGAGCTTCAGCGCGGTATGCAGATTTTTGCGCGTGCGGCCGACACCCACCACGTGCTTCACCGCTTTGGCTTTTTTCAGCGCGAGCGCGAACGAGCCGCCGATCAGTCCGACGCCGATAATCACCAGCTTACCGATAGGCTGAGTGAGGGACTTCATGCGCCGATAGCTTTTTTCAGACTGGCGAGAAATCGCGCGTTTTCCGCCTCAAGGCCGATGGAAACGCGCAGCCACTCCGGCAAGCCGTAGCCCGCAATCGGCCGCACGATGACGCCCGACTTGAGCAGCGCGGTATTTACCGCCTTGGCGTCGCCCACTTTGACCGTGACGAAGTTGCCGTACGACGGAATAAATTCCAGGCCCAGCCCTTTAAAGCCTGCCGTCAGTTGCGCCATGCCCGCAAGATTCAACTCATAACTCTTGCGCACGAATTCGTGATCGTCCAGCGCCGCAGCTGCGGCTGCCAGCGAAATACTGTTCACGTTAAACGGCTGACGCACGCGATTCAACACGTCGGCCACACCCGCACTGCCCACGGCATAGCCCACGCGCAAACCCGCCAGCCCATACACCTTGGAAAAGGTTCTTGTAATCAATAAGTTAGGATACTTACTCAGCCACGACAGCGTATCCGATCGATGCTCTGGCCGCAGGTATTCGTTGTAAGCCTCGTCCAGCACCACCAGCACGTGCGCAGGCAATCCGGCAATAAAGCGCTCCATCTCCGCTGCCGGCGCCAGCGTGCCGGTCGGATTATTCGGGTTCGCCACAAACACGATGCGCGTGTCGGTGCGCACAGCGCGTGCCATCGCATCAAGATCATGGCCGAAATTTTTCGCCGCCACTTCGATGCCCTTGCAGCCCATCGCCTGCACCACCAGCGGATACACTGCGAACGCATGCTGCGCATACACCGCAGAATTCTCGGGCGCGAGAAACGCCCGCGCCGCCAACTCCAGCACGTCATTCGAGCCGTTGCCCAACACCAGTTGATCCATGCCTACGCTCAAGTGCCGCGACAACGCCTGCTTCAGTTCAAAGCCGTTGCCATCGGGATACAGCGCCAATCCATCCAGAACAGAACGTATCGCCGCTTGCGCTTTGGGGCTGACGCCCAGCGGATTTTCATTCGAAGCAAGCTTAATAATGCTCGATGCTTCGAGGCCAAATTCGCGCGCGAGTTCAGCGATAGGCTTGCCCGGCTGATACGGCGCTATCGAACGAATGTACGACGGCGCGAGATCACAAATCGACATGACAAATTACCGCGTGGCTGCGGTAGGCGCAGCGGGATAAGAACCCAGGTTTTTCACAAACGACGCCTTGCGCTCAATCTCCGCCAGCGCTTGCGCCACTTTGGCATCGCGCGCATGGCCGTCGATGTCGATGTAGAACACGTATTCCCACAATCCGGTTTTCGCGGGACGGGATTCAAGGCGTGTCATGCTGACGCCGTTTTTCGCCAACGGCGACAGTAAATCATGGATCGCGCCGGGCACGTTGCGCGTGGATAAAATCAGCGACGTTTTATCGTGTCCCGACGGCGGGGCATCCTCGCGCGCCAGCACCAGAAAGCGCGTAGTGTTGCTCGATTCGTCCTGAATATTGCGTGCCAGCAGATTCAGCTTGTACAACTCAGCCGCGGTCTTACTGGCTATCGCTCCTGCTTTTGCATCGCGTGACGCCAGCAACGCCGCTTCGGCGTTGCTCACCACCGCGATACGCTCCGCGCCCGGCAAATGACGCGACAGCCAGTGCTGGCACTGCGCCAGGCTTTGCGTATGCGAGTAAACCTTCTTGATGGCCGCGCGATCTTTCGCTTTGCTCATCAGATTTTGCCGCACCGGCAACATGATTTCACCGCATACCTTGGCTGGTGTGGTCAGCAGCAAATCCAGCGTGCGCCCTATCGCGCCTTCGGTGGAGTTTTCCACCGGCGCCACGCCATAACCCGTCGCCCCGCTTTCCACCTGCTTAAACACGTCATCGATCGTGGCGCATGAGCGCGTGTCGATGCTGCCGCCAAAATGCCGTATCGCGGCTTCCTGGCTGTAAGTGCCCTGTGGACCCAGATACGCCACCGCGAGCTGATCTTCCATTGCGCGACACGCCGACATAATCTCAGAATAGATGCGGCGTAGCGCCGCCGACGGCATCGGGCCTGCGTTCAGTTCGGACACGCGACGCAACACCTGCGCCTCGCGTTCGGGCCGGTATACCAGCGCCCCGTTCTTGATCTTGCCAACCTGCTGCGCGATTTTGGCGCGCGCGGAGATGAGCTTTACCAGCCTGGCATCAAGCGCGTCTATTTTGCGGCGGATGTCCTGCAGCGATTCACTCATGACCGGACTGCGTTAGCCTTGCAGCGGCAAATAACGCACCGAGCGCACGCCTTCAATAGCGGACAGCCGGTTGATTAATTCTGCCGGGACGGGACTATCCACATCCACCAGCGTATACGCCATGTCGCCGCGCGATTTGTTAAGCATGTCGTGTATGTTCAGACCCGCATCCGCCATGGCGGTGGAAATCTGCCCCACCATGTTGGGCAGGTTGGCATTGACGATACACAGCCGGTATAGCGATTCACGCTGCATCACCACATCCGGCAGATTCACCGCGTTGCGAATGTTGCCGTGCTCGAGAAAATCGCGCACCTGATCGGCGACCATGATGGCGCAGTTGTCTTCCGCTTCCTCGGTGGATGCGCCCAGATGCGGCGTGGCGATCACGCGCGGCGCGCCCTGCAGTACCTGAGCCGGAAAATCGCAGATGTAGCCGCGCAGATTGTCGGACTTCAACGCTTCGACCACGGCCTTGTCGTCGACGATGCCATCGCGTGCGAAGTTGAGCAGGATCGCGCCTTTTTTCATCAGCGCAAGGCGCTGCGCGTTGATCAGGTTTTTGGTGGCATCGACCAACGGCACATGAATCGTCACGTAGTCGCTGGCCTTCAACACTTCTTCAATACTGTTGGCTTTTCTCACCATCGAGGGCAGGCCCCATGCGGCATCTACCGTGATGTGCGGGTCGTAGCCGATGACGCTCATGCCGAGCTTGATCGCGGCATCCGCCACCAGGCTGCCGATTTTGCCCAGGCCAATAATGCCCAGCGTGCGGCCCGGCAACTCAGTGCCGGAAAAGGCTTTTTTGCCGTCTTCCACCTGCTTGTGCAGCGCCTTGTCGTCACCACTGAGGCCCGCGACAAAACTCAAAGCCGGCGCGATATTGCGCGAGGAAATCAACAGCGCCGCGATCACCAGTTCTTTCACCGCATTGGCGTTGGCGCCCGGCGCATTAAACACCGGCATGCCGAGCTTGCTCATTTTTTCGACGGGAATATTGTTCACACCGGCGCCGGCACGCCCGATCGCTTTGACGCTGGCCGGAATCTCCATGTCGTGCAGGTTCTGCGAGCGCACAAGTATCGCGTCAGGCTCGGTAATTTTCGGGCCGACTTTGTAGTTCGCTGCGGGAAAGCGATCGAGGCCTATTTTGGCAATGGCGTTGATGGTTAATATGTTTGGCACGTTATGACTACCCTTGTTTTTTCTCAAAATCACGCATGAACGACACCAGCGCCTGCACGCCTTCGATGGGCATCGCATTGTAAATCGACGCACGCATGCCCCCTACCGAACGGTGGCCTTTGAGCTCAATCATACCCGCGGCCTGAGCGCCTTTGAGGAACGCATCATCCAGCGTTTCGCTCTTCAGCCTGAACGGCACGTTCATGCGCGAACGGTCGGATTTCGCCACCGGCTGCTGATAAAACTCGGACGCATCGAGATACTCGTAAAGCAATTTCGCCTTGGCGATATTGGCCTTTTCCATCGCGACCAGCCCACCCTGCTTTTTCAGCCACGCGAACACCAGCCCGGCGATATAAATCGCGTAGGTCGGCGGCGTGTTGATCATCGAATCCGCTTCAGCCTGCACTTTGTAATTGAAGACTTCGGGCGTAATGGCTGATGCCTTGCCGAGCAAGTCATCACGCACAATCACGATGGTCAAACCCGCAGGACCGATATTTTTTTGCGCGCCGCCGTAGATCAAACCAAAGCGCGACACATCCAGCGGACGCGACAAAATGTGCGATGACGCATCCACCACCAGCGGCACGCTGCCGGTGTCGGGGATCCAGTTAAACTCCACGCCGCCGATGGTTTCGTTTGACGTGTAATGCACATACGCCGCGTTCGGATCGAGCTTCCATGTTGATTGTGCAGGCGTATAGGTGAAGTTCTGATCTTCGCTGCTGGCAGCCACATTGACCTTGCAGAATTTCTTGCCTTCGCTGATGGCTTTTTTCGACCACTGTCCGGTGTAGACGTAATCCGCGCTGGTTTTGTCACCCAGCAGATTCATCGGGATGATGCCGAATTGCCCCGCCGCGCCGCCCTGCATAAACAGCACTTTGTAGTTTTTCGGGATCGCCAGCAGCTCGCGCAAATCCGCTTCCGCGCGCGCGTGGATGCCGATGAACGCCTTGCCGCGGTGACTCATTTCCATCACCGAGGTGCCGGTGCCGCCGTAATCCAGCATCTCGTCGGCGGCCTGCTTCAGCACGGCCTCTGGCAACACCGCTGGACCTGCGCTGAAATTGAATACTCTTGCCATGGCAATAATTACCTAAGTTGTTGTTTTAAATAACTTTTTCAGAATCGTCGCCGTCCGGCTCGACGATTTTTTCGAGTCCGGCGAGCTTGGTATTGTCGTCGAGGTTGATCAGCCGCACACCCTGCGTGGAGCGTCCCTGCTCGCGCACTTCGGCTACGCGTGTGCGGATCAGCACGCCGCCGGTGGTAATCAACATGATTTCGTCTTCCTCGCGCACCAATTGCGCGGCCAGCAGCTTGCCGTTGCGGTCGCTGCACTGGATGGCAATCATGCCTTGCGTGCCGCGTCCGTGGCGCGTGTACTCGGAAATCGGCGTGCGCTTGCCATAACCGTTTTCGGTTGCGGTCAACACGGACAGCGACTCTTCACCCACGGCCAGCAACGAGATGACCTTCTGCTCCTTCTGCAGCTTCATGCCGCGCACGCCGGCCGCGTTGCGGCCCATCGCGCGCACTTCGTCTTCCGCGAAACGCATGGCCTTGCCGGCATCGGAGAACAGCATGATGTCCTGCTTGCCGTCGGTCAACGCCACGCCGATGAGGAAATCGCCGTCGTCGAGCGTGACCGCGATAATGCCTTTGTTCATGGGGCGCGAGAACGCCGACAGCGCGGTCTTTTTCACCGTGCCGTTGGAGGTGGCCATGAACACGAAGTGATTGTCGTCGAACTCCTTCACCGACAGCACCGCAGTGATTTTTTCGTGCTCCATCAACGGCACCAGATTGATGATGGGCTTACCACGCGAACCGCGACTGCCTTGCGGCACCTCGTACACCTTGAGCCAGTACACCCGCCCGCGATTGGAGAAGCACAGAATGTAATCGTGGGTGTTGGCAATGAACAGCTTGTCGATGAAATCTTCTTCTTTGGTGGTGGTCGCCTGCTTCCCACGCCCGCCGCGTTTTTGCGCCTGGTAATCAGCCACCGGCTGCGATTTCATATAACCGCTGTGCGACAACGTCACCACCACGTCTTCACGCGCGATCAGATCTTCATTCGAGATATCGCTGGTTTTAATCACGATTTCACTGTAGCGCTCGCCGCCGTACTGCTTTTTGATTTCAGCCAGTTCGCCTGAAATGATGGTCGTCACGCGTTCGGGCTTCGACAGGATGTCCAGCAGATCGACGATTTTTTCCATCGTCTCTTTGTACTCGGCGGTGATCTTGTCGGTTTCGAGCGCGGTGAGGTTTTGCAAGCGCATTTCGAGGATGCGCTGCGCCTGCACGTCGGACAGCTTGTAGCCCTTCTTGTGCAGGCCATACTCGGGGGACAAACCTTCCGGACGCGACAACGCGCCGTCACTGCCTCGATCCGCATCCGCGCGCGCGAGCAAATCTTCCACCAGCGCCGAACGCCAGAAGCGATGCATCAACTCCACTTTGGCGTCGGCCGGCGTCGGCGCGGCTTTGATCAGCGCGATCACATCGTCCACGTTCGACAACGCCACCGCCAGACCTTCAAGGATATGCCCGCGTTCGCGCGCCTTGCGCAGTTCAAACACCGTACGGCGGGTGACCACCTCGCGCCGGTGACGCAGGAAGGCATCCAGAATTTGCCGCAAATTCAACAACTTAGGCTGATCGTCCAGCAGCGCGACCATGTTCATGCCAAAGCTGTCCTGCATCTGCGTTTCTTTATACAGATTGTTCAGGACGATCTCCGGCACTTCGCCGCGTTTGAGTTCGATCACTGCGCGCATGCCCGATTTATCCGATTCATCGCGAATATCGGAAATACCCTCAAGTCGCTTCTCGCGCACCAGCTCGCCGATTTTCATCAGCAGGTTGGCTTTGTTCACCTGATACGGCAGCTCGTCGATGATGAGGGCGACGCGCCCGCCTTTTTCGGTTTCCTCGAAGTGCGTGCGCGCGCGCATGATCACGCGGCCGCGCCCGGTGCGGTAGCCTTCCTTCACGCCCTCAATGCCGTAGATAATGCCGCGCGTGGGGAAATCCGGCGCTTTCACGATGTCGATCAGCGCTTCGATATCGGTATCGGGATTTTTCAGCAGCAACTCGCAGGCATCAATCACGTCCGACAAATTGTGCGGCGGAATATTGGTGGCCATACCCACAGCGATACCGGACGAGCCATTAACCAGCAGATTCGGCACGCGTGCGGGCAACGCACACGGCTCGTTTTCCTTGCCGTCGTAGTTGGGCTTGAAATCGACGGTTTCCATGTCGATATCGGCCAGCAATTCCGAGGTGATTTTCTCCAGCCGGCACTCGGTATAACGATAAGCCGCCGCCGAATCGCCATCCACCGAGCCGAAGTTACCCTGCCCGTCGATCAACGGGTAGCGCATCGAGAAATCCTGCGCCATACGCACCAGCGCCTCATAGGTCGCCGAGTCGCCGTGCGGATGGTATTTACCCAGCACATCACCGACCACGCGCGCACACTTCACGTACGAGCGGTTCCATACCGTATTGGATTCATGCATCGCGAACAGAATGCGGCGATGTACCGGTTTCAGACCATCGCGCACATCGGGTAGTGCGCGCCCCACGATCACGCTCATGGCGTATTCGAGGTACGAACTGCGCATTTCCTCCTCAAGACTTACCGGGAGAGTTTCTTTAGCGAATTGATCCATTTATGGGGCTTTAAGGGGTAAAAGCGCCTGTCAATGCGCAACTACGGATGCGCGTTACGTGCAGGCCGCTAAATCCTAAGATTTTAGCACGTGATTGCCCCTCGATTGATACCCGTTATCACATCAACCGGTGTGAGAGGATCGCCCGCTAACCCTTTGAAATCGGGAAAAAATCTCTCGGCAAACACCATATCGTCCATATGTTACACTCGCCCCACCGTGGTGCGGTTGCGGTGCCGCAATAGAAACCAACACAAATAAAACCTGAACTTCAGGAGAAAAATAAATTGATTAAAAAAACAAATACTTATGGCCAATATGCTGGCCCTGGCTGTTGCTGGATATGCTCATGCACAACCCGCCGGTGTCTACAAAAACCAAGGCTATGCTCTGGACAACATCGGTAACAGCGCCGTTATTAACGCGCCCACATCCGGCGTGTGCGTACGCACCACCGAATGGACACCGGCCCGCGCCATCACCGAATGCGACCCCGAATTAGTGCCGAAGCCGGTGCCGCCGAAACCCGCAGCCGCCCCCGCTCCTGCGCCGAAAGTCGCCGCCGCCCCCGCGCCCAAACCGGCGCCCCCCAAGCCCGTTGTGCAGAAATTCTCCCTCTCGGCAGACACCCTTTTCGACTTTGACAAGGCCATCATCAAAACCGAAGGCATGAAAAAGCTGGATGACCTCGTAGCCGCCCTGAAGGGCTCGCAATACGACGCCGTCGCAGCCATCGGGCACACTGACCGTCTGGGCGCTGTCGATTACAACCAAAAGCTCTCCGAGCGCCGCGCCGAAGCGGTGAAAAAATACCTCGCGGATAAGGGCCTGGATGCGGGCAAAATCAGCGCATCGGGCAAGGGCAAAAGCCAGCCGGTAACCAAGGCTGCCGACTGCAAAGGCAAGGCCGGTCGCGCATTGCACGCCTGCCTGCAACCCGACCGCCGCGTGGATATCGAGGTGAGCGGCAGCAAAACGATCACCGTATCAGCCGCCCCAGCGGCAAAACCCGCCACAAAATAGCCCGCTAAAAGCGACAACTAAGTCGGGTTTTCTTACCCTACACGCCGCGCCCTAGGGTGCGGCGTTTGTTTTTAACGACAAAAGCTTGTGTAATTGGTTCAAAAACCGTGATATCATTTCTGCTACGGTTTGCTCTACCATCGCGAATGTGTTATTTATTAGCTTTAGTGGCCAA
>CANIID010000086.1 GCA_947467315.1 Betaproteobacteria bacterium
CGAATCCATGGCGGAGATGGGTGGTCAAGACCGCGAGCTTCAAGAGGCGCTGCTAGACCTTCAGCAGCGCGGGTTCGTGACTGAGGAGTTTAGAAGCTCTGCGGCGAATGCTGTCGCGAAGATCGCCAATCGTCAGACGCCTATTGATGAGCGCGTGATCGAATTACTGACCGAGTGGCTGAGAAGGCCGATGGAACGCGTGCAGGCTTCCGACGAAGAAAAGGCGTCGGAGATCATCGAGAAAGACAATCAAGAACAGGCTAAGGACGCTCCGCAGGGCAGCATTCTGTGGGGGCATGGAGGGCTAAGCCTCCTTCCAAGTGGTAATTTCCCCATTTTAGATGCCCTCACTACCATCCTGCTCAAGGAAAAGGAGGTAGGGCGTGATCGCCTACTCGCCATCCTGAATGATCACCTTCAGCGAGAGCAAGATCCCAAGATATGGCAAGCATTGCTTATACGTTTGTCGCACGCAGGAGGCTCGACACCGCAAGTCGTTTCGAAGTTCCTACGAGCATTGTTTGCTCGCTTTCCGGCATTGCTCGAAACTTGGGAAGCGGTTTATTTCTTTGCCTACGTTCAGAGCTGGGACAACAATCTCGTGCACGATTTCATCGTGACGTGGGATCGTGCCGAAAACCCAATGTTGCGGCAAGCGCAAGGGGAGTTGGCAGGATTGGTCTCTACTGTCCTAGGCTCGGATCGTTGGGTCACTATGCGGGACCAGTTGCTTGAGAACGGTTCGCCTGAAGCGAAGATTGGCTTGGCACATGCTGGCGCGAATTTGTGGATCGATGCTAAATTCCACTCCACCGCTGGCCGCTTGCTGGAGCACCTCATCCCCAGCGCGGATAAGATACGGATGTCCGCCATATTGGACGTCTTCAGAATATGCGGCGACCTAGTTCCGGACCCGACTACACTCTCGTTCTTACGAGCCTTGGCTGCACCTGAAGTTAATCTCTTCGGTGTGCCTTCCACTTTCGTGGTCGAAAAGCTTCAATCGTTGCTTCCTCACGCCGCCGATGTTATCGGTGACATCGCCTTGAAGCTGGTGGATACGTGGCGCAACGACTTGGGCGATATCCGAACTGCGACGGCAATTGCCGCACCGGAGTTGACGAACCTTGCGATCACACTGCACCGACTGGGAGGGGCCTCCCGCGAAACTGGCGTAACGGTATTCGAAGCTCTCATCGACCTTGATGCTTATGGCGCACGTGATACATTGACAGAGATTGATGGGCGGTTCGGTATTCATCAGACAGGTGCGCGTCCCAGGATTGCCCGCAGAGCCGCAAATCGAGCGAAGCTTCGCGCCAGTTAACAGTCTTATGCAGTTTGCGCGATCTCTGGATTTTGGTGTCTTACGAAGGAGCGACGACAGTCTGCTACGACTGCAGAACTATCATTGAAGGCGGTGGCCACAATTAGTTCGGAGTTCCGGAACGCCGTCATTGGCTATGCAAATGGCAACAGACGGGTTTGGGTCGGGAGTACGCATTCGTCGTAATGGACAGCTGCTATTCGCCCGGATTTGTCGGGGAATGGCCGCTGACGATATACACCGGCCGCCGATGTCGTATAGAGGCAACGGCGGCTGTGGCCGAACAGCAGACAATCGGCTGCATCACCCCGTATGCCCGCAGAGCCTCACAACGAGTCTTTCGCCGGCCATTTGCTCTGACAATCCGCCCCTCACGCCACACGCGCCCCACTAGGCTTAACCACCCTCGTCCACTTCTCGATCTTCTCGCGTATATAAGCGGCGAATTGTTCCGGTGAGTTGCCCACCACTTCCATGCCCTGCGCGGTGAGTTTGCTTTTTAGGTCGGGCGTGCGCAGGCGGGCGGCGATTTGTTGATTGAGTTTCAACACAATCGCGCGCGGCGTGGCGGCGGGGGCCTTGGTATGCAATGGGGGTTTAGAGTAACTTATTGTTTTATAATGAAAAATCAGCAGAGCATCGAAGGAGAACTTATGTTGCCGAATCTCATGCACGGAATTACTGCGATCGCGTTGATCGTAACGTTGACATCCGCCAGCACAACCATGGTTCGCGCTGCGTCACCCGTCGACAGCTATCCGACCAAGCCCGTACGTCTTATCGCGCCTTTTTTGCCCGGCGCTGGAACCGACATTACCGCGCGCGCGGTCGCGGCGAAGCTCACGGAGCGCTGGGCGCACCAGGTGGTTGTCGACAATCGTCCCGGTGCGGCGGGCGCGATAGGCGTGGAACTTACCGCTAACGCCAGCCCTGATGGTTATACGCTGTGCCTGATTTCCGCCTCGCATTCCGTCAATTCAGCCACCAATGCGAAGCTGCCGTATGACCTGACCAGGGACTTGCAAGGCGTTTCGCAGGCGACCTCGCTGTTTTATGTGCTCTACGTACATCCCGCGGTACCGGCAAAATCGGTGGCAGAACTCATTGCCTATGCAAAAGCCAATCCCGGCAAACTCAACTTCGGATCATCGGGCACCGGCGGCTTGCAACACTTCGCGGGAGAAATGCTGAATCACCTCGGGGGCGTAAAGACCACACACATACCCTACAAAGGCGGTGCAGGCGCGATTACCGATGTGCTGGCGGGCAATATTCAGATGGGCTACGGCACGATACTCAGCCTGCGGCCGCACTTCAAGTCCGGGCGGCTGCGCGCACTGGCCATCACGGCGGGCAAACGCTCCCCATCCGCGCCCGAGTTTCCGACCATCGCCGAAGCGGGCCTGCCCGGTTACGAGGTCGATCAATGGTACGGCATCATTACCTCGGCCAAAGTGCCGCGTCCCTTGGTGGAGAAAATTGCAATTGCCGTCGCCGAAGGCGTAAAGTCGCCCGATACCGCAAAGCGCCTCGCTGGTGAAGGATCGTTGCCTGTCGGCAGCACGCCCGATCAGTTCAACGCGCACATCCGAAGCGAAATCAATAAATGGCGCAAGCTCGCCAAGGATGCGCAGTTGGTGCTGCACTGAGAAGTATCAACGTCTTCGTATCCCTGCTGGCGGCATCCCTAACCATCATTCAACGCCACGTGGCTCTGGCAGGCACGCTGCGCTTTACCCGCCCTAGTAAAATAATCCTAGGTATATGTTTTTATTCACTATTTTAATAATCATTCAACGCGCGCCCCACTACTCTTAACCACCCTCGCCCACTTCTCAATCTCATCGCGTATATAAGCTGCGAATTGCTCGGGTGAATTGCCCACCACTTCCATGCCCTGCGCGGTAAGTTTGCTTTTCAGATCCGGCGTGCGCAGGCTCGCGGCGATTTGCTGATTGAGTTTCAGCACGATCGCGCGCGGCGTGGCGGCGGGGGCGACGATGCCCTGCCACAACGAAATCTCAAAACCCTTGAGTCCTGCCGCTTCCTGCACGGTGGGCAAATCCGGCAGCGTGGCGGAGCGTGCGAGCAGTGTCACCGCCAGCGCGCGCAGGCGGCCCGACTTGATATGCGGCAACGCCGTCGGCACCGACGAAAAAGACAATTGCAATTGCCCGGCGAGCAAATCCGTCAGCATCGGGCCGCTGCCTTTGTACGGCACATGCGTCATTTCGATGCCGGCCATCGAGGCAAACATCGCGCCGCCCAGATGCGAACTCGTGCCGTTGCCCGAAGAGCCATAGTTTAATTTTCGTGGATTGGCCTTGGCGTAGGCGATGAGCTCCTTCACCGTCGCGGCCGGCACCGACGCATGCAACACCAGCACGTTTTCGCTGTTGGTGATGAGCGTGATCGGCGCGAAATCGCGCAGCGGCTGGTAGCTCAGCTTCGGATTCAGCGCGGGCGCAATGGCAAGCGTGCTGACGTTGCCGAGCATCAGGGTGTAGCCGTCGGGGTTAGCGCGTGCCACCAGCTCACCGGCGATGGTGCCGCCCGCGCCGGGGCGATTGTCCACCACGATCGATTGCTTCCAGGCATCGGTGAGCGACACCGCCACCGCGCGCGCAACGATATCGACACCCGCGCCCGCGGTGAACGGCACGATGATGCGTATCGGCCGCACGGGGTAATCCTGTGCGGCTACGTTGGCACTGCCGATCATCAACATCATGCTCACGCAGAACGTAGGGTGGGCAAAACGTGGTTTGTTTTGCCCACGCCGTCTCACACGCGCAACATCGCAGCGCGTGGGCACAAAGGACGTGCCCACCCTACGGATTATCGTGAAGCAACGTAGTTTCATCATGCCTCACCCGCCAAATCGCGAAGTGCTAAACGGCGAAACATCAATCGACGGCTTTTTACCTGCAACAATCTCCGCGATCACCTTGCCCATCACCGGCCCGGCCGACATGCCGAAGTGCGAATTGCCGAAAGCAAAAAACGCATTGTCGAACTTGGGCGCCGTGCCCAGCACCGGCAGGCCGTCGGGCAAGCTCGGACGGTTGCCGCTCCAGCGCGACACCTTGTCGAGCTTCACGCCGGGGAACATGCGTTGCGCCTGCGTTTTCAGCAATTCGGCGCGCTGCCAATTGGGCGCTGCGTCAAGCCCGCCGAATTCCGCCGTGCCGGCAAGCCGCAAGCCCATGTTCATCGGCGAGCAAACAAATTTACAATCGGTGTGGGTCACCGGCAAACGCGGCGCCACACCCGGATCGGCAATCGTGATGTGATAACCGCGTTCGGCTTCCAGCGGCAGCGGCGTGCCGAGATTCTCGGTCAGTGCGCTGGACGCCGCACCGGCGGCGATTACCACGCGCTCCACCGGCTTGGCTACGCCATCAATGAGTATGGCGCGCACCGTCTTGCCCTCGGTTTGAAACCCCGTGACCTTGCCACGCAGGATCGTCGCACCGTTGCGTTCGGCAACAGCGGCCAGCGACTTCACCATCTGGTGCGGATTTTTGCAGCGCCCGTTATTCGGCAGCAGCATGCCACTCTTGAAAATCGGCGCGAGCGACGGTTCAAGTTCGCGTATTTCCATCCAGTCGAGTGGCACGGTTTTCACCCCAGCCTCGGCGCGCATGCGTTGCGCCAGCGCGGAGCCTGCCGCCGCATTGGGTTTTTCAGAGACGAAAAGCTGCCCCGACAATTCGATCAGCCCTTCGGCTTCGGTGCCGCGCGTCAAGGCATCGTAGGCTTCCAGCGTGCCGCCGTGCAGCGCGTGCATGGCGCGCGAGGTGCGCAATGCGGCTTCTTCGCCGGCAGATTTCACGGCTGTCATCAGCCACGGCAGCACTTTGAGAAAGTAACCGGGCCGCACCGCCAGCGGGCCTTCGGGATTGAGTAGCCAACCGGGCGCCTGCTTCCAGATGCCGGGGATCAGATACGGCACCACGCTGCCGGGGCTGATGTTGCCGGCGTTGCCGAACGACGCGCCCTCGCCTACCGCACCGGAATCGATCAGCGTGACCACGAAGCCGGCGCGCTGGAGCCACAACGCAGATGACACACCGACGATGCCTGCGCCGACGACCGTGACGGTTGCGCCACTCACTGTGGTTTTCACTCCGCTTTGATGTTGCGTTCCTTGACCAAGGCGGCCCACTTCATGCGCTCTGCGCGGATGAACTGTGCCGTCTCGGCGGGGGACTTCATTGCATCCGGCTCGAACCCAAGATTGAACATCTTTTGTCGCAGCTCGGTGCTGGCAACGACTTCGCGTATCGAAGTATTGAGTTTGGCTATCGCCTCGGGTGGTGTGCCCGCCGGCGCCTGAATCGACTCCCACGTCGCCACGTCAAAACCGGGGATGCCCGATTCCGCTATCGTCGGAATCTCCGGCGCGCCCGTGGCACGTTTCGCGGTGGTAACCGCGATGGCGCGCACCTTGTTGCCACGCGCCAGATTTATCGCCGAACCGATGCCCGGCATCATCATCGTCACACGCCCGCCGATCACGTCGGCCACCGCCGGGGCGCTGCCTTTGTACGGCACATGCACCATGCGGGTTCCGGTCATCGACAGCATCATCTCGCCCGCCAGATGCGCGGCGCTGCCAATGCCAAACGAGGCGTAATCGAGTTTGCCCGGCTGCGCCTTGGCGAGCGCAATGATGTCCTTCACCGTGCGCACCGGCAGGCTGGGATGCGTAATCAGCAGCAGCGGCACAATCGCCACCACCGTCACCGGCGAGAAATCCTTCTCGATGTCGTAACTCAATTTGTAGAGACTGGGATTGATTGAAAATGATGCCGATACAAACAGCAGGGTGTAACCATCGGCGGGCTGGCTTTTGACGTATTCCGTGGCGAGGATGGTGTTCGCGCCCGGCCGGTTATCCACCAGCACTTGCTGGCCCAATTTATCCGGCAGGGCCCCGCCGATCAGACGCGCCAGCGCGTCCGATCCGCCGCCCGGTGGGAAGCCGACGAAAAGCCTGATGGGCCGGTTCGGGTAAGCCTGCCCCCATGCGCCCCCTGCACCAAGCAGGGTAGCAACGACGGCTACACTGAAAATTACAACGCGAGCACCAACTCTGACGGTTGCAAACATAAGCGCACCTCATGGCATTCAAACGCGATAACCCGTTGCTGAATTCTACCCGACTCGCGGCGATTTCCCCGTCACGCACGCGTTTCCATCGGCGCTGTCATCCTTCTGCAAGCGCGGCAAATTCGCTCAGCGACAGCGGCTTCAACGGCGGACGCACATGAAACAAGCCGATCTCCGACGGACTCACGTTGCGCGTGCGCGCGATAATTTCAGTGGCCGCCAAGCCGCACATTCGCCCCTGGCACGGCCCCATGCCGCAGCGGGTATATGCCTTCATCTGATTCGGCCCCACGCAACCCAACGCCACCGCGTCGCGAATTTGGCGCGCCGTTACGCTTTCACAGCGGCACACCAGCACGTCGTCAGCCGGCTCGAAAAGGCTCGCGCGCGGCGCAAACAACGCATCGAGAAACGGACGTATCGGCAGATGCCGCAACAACGCCGCGCGCACGGGTGCCGCTTGTGCGTCGCGCTGCGTTGCGTCGATCACACCGAGTGCTCGTGCGCCCTCCAGCGCGGCAAGTCGGCCTTGCAGTGCAGACGCCTCGGCGCCCACGATACCGGCACAATCGCCTGCGGCCGCGTAGCCGTCAACGCTGAGATTGCCCCACGCATCGACCACCGGCGCGAAGCAGCGTTGACGTTCATCCCAGCGGTGCGCCGCATCGAGCGATAACGTCGCATGCGCGTGCGGCACAACTCCCTGATGCAGCAACAGCAGGGATGCGGGTTTTTCATGCCATTGGCCGTTGATGCAATAACGCACCGAAGAAAGCTGACCATCGCCTTTCGCCTCCAGCGCACTGACGTGTTTGTATACCGCCACACCCGCCGCGCGCACGCGCTGCTGCAACGCCCGCCCGCGCTGCACAGTCGCCCAATTCCGTAGCGCGCCCATCGTATGACGCAAGGCGCGTGCGGTGTTGGCTGGCGGCGCGGTATCGAGTATGCCCGCGATGCGCCCGCCCGCCTCCAACACCTGCGCCGCATACAGCCACACCAGCGGCCCGCTGCCGGCAAGCCATGCGCCGTCTTGCGGCACCCATTGCGATGTCTTGTAGCGTATTTGCGCCGCACCCACCGTCATCACGCCGGGCAAAGTCCACCCTGGCAGCGGCACGGGGCGCTCCATGGCGCCGGTGGCGATAAATACGCGGCGAGCCACAATGCATGCGGCCTTGGTACCGTCGGTGACATAGACCTTGCGATCCTTGTCGAGTTGCCACACCTGCGTCCCTGACTGATAAGCCGCGCCACTCGCACGAAATTCCGCCGCCAGCGCCGCGCCGCGCACCCAATCAAGGTGCGACACGCCCGGTGGGTTGTCGCCACGGCCTTCAACCTGGCGATAGATTTGCCAACCCAGTGTGGCTTGTTCATCGACCAGCACAGTCGATAGCCCCAGCCGCGCAGCCGTGGCCGCTGCCGCCATCCCAGCGGGTCCCGCGCCGATCACGAGAAAATCACAAGTCACGTTCACGACAACACCCTCGCGCCGGTCTGCCGCTCGATACGCATACCGGGCCGCACGGTGACCATGCACGCCTGACGTGACGGCACGCCGTCGATCACCATCAAGCACTCGAAGCACATGCCCATCATGCAATACGGCGCGCGTTTTTCCCCGGTGATGGGCGACAGCCGCGTGTAGCCGATGCCGGCCTGTAACGCAGCCGACGCGGCGCTGTCGTTTGCGCTGACCGTAACCGCTGCGCCATCGACATAGACCGTTATCCGTTCAGCGGCCATGTTTCGTGTCCAAAAATCGTTGACTGTGAAAGGGCTCGATATCAGCGCCGAGCTTACCGTTGTAGATGGCGTCGGCCAGATCGGTAGCATGCACCGCCGCCAGCGTTACGCCGGAGTGACAGGTCGCGAGAAACGCACCGGGGTAACGCGCCGATTCTTCGTAGATCGGCGATTCATCTTTGGTGAGGGTGCGCAGGCCCGCCCACGTGCGCACAACACGTACGTGCGCCAGCGCGGGGATGACGCGTATCGCCCGCCGCACCATGCTCGCACCCGCTTGCGGCGTGGTGGACACATCGTAGCCCGCGTCTTCGTTGGTAGTGCCGATCAGCAACGTGCCCTCCGCTGTTTGCCGCACACCGTTCGCCGGCAGCAAGCCCATCGGCGCCATACGTTCGGTCACCATGATTTGCCCGCGCTCGGCCAAAATCTCGACCTCGAATCCCAGCGGACGCATCAACGGCATGATGCCATGCCCTGCAGCCAACACCACCTTGGGCGTCGAAAACGTTTCGTTTGCCGTGCGCACCTCGAAGCCGCCCCCAGCGGTCGCGGCAGGCGTCACTTCCAATACCGACGACCCCGGCCGGTAATCCACGCCCAAGCGCATGAGCGCCGTGTGCAACGCGTGCAACAGGTTCAACGGGCTGACATGCCCATCGTGCGGCCCGTAGGATGCGCCCAGCACCTCCGCGCCGAAGGTCACGCCCGGCATCATGCGCATCAGGTCGCCACGATCCACCATGCGTGTTTCGTAGGGATCGCGCTCGGCTTGCTCACGCATGCGCTGTAGGGTTTCTGTCTCCCTTGCGTATTCGGTCTCACCCAGGCAATACGATAGCCCGCCCGACTTCACGTAATGGGTATCGATGCCAGTTTCCGCTTTCAGTTCATCCGCAAACCGCGGCCACAACTCCGTGGAACGCCGTGTCCAGAAACCATAGGCCGGCATGCCGTCGCCCTTGCCGTGCAGCCACACCAATCCGAAATTCACCCGCGAGGCGCGGATAGCGTCATCGCCTTCATCCAGAATCGTGACGCGCGCGCCGCGCTTGGCGAGGCCATAGGCGATCGCCGATCCGACCACGCCGCCGCCGATCACCACGGTATCCGCTGTTTGTGTCATGGCATCTTGCCTGATAATTGCCGAAAATTAATAACCGCTGTCTCCCCTACAATTAATCCGCGGTTGCACCGGATGCCTTGATCACCGGGCGCCACTTGGCGATTTCCGAAGTGATGTAAGCGCCAAACGCTTCGGGCGTATTGCCCACGGCGACCGCGCCATCATGCAGGATCCGCTCCGCCACGTCCGGCAACCGGAGAACCTTTACGATTTCCGTGTTCAACAAGGCGATCGCTTCCTTCGACGTGCCGGCAGGTGCCAGCATGCCGTACCAGCCGCTGACCTCGAATCGCGGAAACCCCTGTTCGGCGACCGTCGGCACTGACGGCAGCAGCGTCGAGCGCGTGGCGCTGGTGACACCCAGTGCGCGCAATTTGCCGGCCTTCACAAACGGCGTGCCGGAAATCATGGTCGGCATCATCACATCCACCTGCCCGCCCACCAGATCGATCAGCGCGGGTCCGGCGCCCTTGTACGGAATGTGTATGCCGGCAACCCCGGCCTGAATCTTCAGCAACTCCATGCCCAAATGCGGGAGCGAACCCGCGCCTGTTGATGCGTAGACCAAGCCGCCCTTGCGCACATGGGACAGTGCCACAAACTCCGCCACGCTCTTGACGGGTACCGAGGGATGCGCGACGAACACGTAGCTCTGGCTGGTAAGCTGGGTGATCGGCGTGAAGTCCTTCACGGGATCATGATTCAGCTTGCGGTACAGGCCGGCATTGGTGGCAATGCCGGCGTTCACCCACAGCAGCGTGTAGCCATCGGGCGCTGCCTTGGCCACGAGGTCATGTGCGATGTTGCCGTTAGCGCCGCCGCGGTAATCGATCACGAATTGCTGACCGACAGTCGGAATCAGCTTTTGCGTGACGATGCGCACGATGATATCGGAGCCCCCACCCGGCGCAACCGGCAACACAAGGCGTATCGGTTTGGCGGGATAGCCCTGAGGCCAGGCAGGCGGCGCGAAAGTCAGCGCTGCCGCCGATAACAAACGCAAAATGTCATGTCTCTGAAACAATGCTACTCCACGCGAATATTCGCCGCGCGGATGAGATTCGTCCACTTAACGATTTCGGCCTTGAGGTACGCTTGAAATTCCCGTGGCGAATTTCCCGTCGGGTCCGCCCCCTGCCGGCTGATGGAATCAGACGCATCGGGGCTGCGAAGCGCACGGAGCAATTCGCCATTCAGCCGCTCTACCACGGCGCGCGACAACCCGGCAGGTCCCACGACGCCATACCAGTTGCTCGCTTCATACCCAGTCACGCCGGACTCTGCAATCGTCGGTGCATCCGGTAACTGCGCGGCCCGTTTGAGCGAGGTGACTGCCAGCGCCTTGACCCGCCCCGCGCGTATTTGTTGCAGAGCGCCGGGCAGCGAGGAAAATTGCAGTGGCACTTCGCCACCGATCACTGCCGTCATCGCAGGCGCCGCACCCTTGTAAGGCAGATGCCGAATATTGATATTGGCCATTTTGCCGAGCAACTTACCGGCGAGATGCGTCGTCGATCCCGTGCCGCCAGAGGCGTAATCAATCTGCCCCGGCCGCGCTTTTGCCAATTCGATAAGCTCCGAAATATTCTTTGCCGGAAATGCGGCGTTGGCGATGAGCACCTGGGATGCCGAGGCCACCAGCGCGATGGTGGAAAAATCGTTGAGCGGATCGAATGCGAGCTTCTTGTACAAACCCGCGTTGGAGGCATGGCTGCTGGTAATCATCACGACGGTATAACCATCCGGCGTGCTTCGCGCGCCGATTTCAGACGCAATGGCGCTGCCGGCCCCCGTGCGATTGTCGATCACCACCTGCTGGCGCATGCTCTCGGCCATTTTCTGTCCGAGTATCCGCGCCACCAGATCAGCAGCCCCGCCCGGCGGAAAACCCACGACCATGCGAATGGGCCTTGCCGGATACTGCTGCGCATGCAGCACGGGCGGGATGACGCATCCCGAAACCAGGCACACTACAGCGGCAATACAGGGGCTGCGACGCATGATTCACCTTCCGGCTAAAAAAATCGCGTGAGGATGGGAACTAGAACTTTCAACTACGCCACGTACAGTTTACGCAGATCGCGAACGTTCTTGAGGTTTTCAATATTACGCAGCGCGAACAAAAGATCGGCGCTACGTTTCTTGCCCAGTATCGGCACAATCAAGTCCAGTGCTTTTTCCTCGACTTCACGCGCACTCAACGGATTGTCGGAACTGCCTTTTGCCGCCATCGTCTGGTGCGATATCACGCGGCCATCTTTCAGGGTGATATCCATGATGCAGCGCCAGCCGCGCACCGCCGTCGGCATGGTGTCGTCGGCTACCGCGTGGATCACTTTGCGCGCCTTGAGGATTCGGGGATCCTTCATGCGCGCGTTGTCGTGCGAGGATGCGAAGGTCAGCGTGCCATCGACCAGCATCACCGCGAGCAGATGCTGGAGTGAAATCTCCGGCATCGCCCGGTCGTTCACTACCCATATTTCGGTTAAAGGCATGCGTGCTACAAGCTTTTGCACGTCGTTAACCTTGATGCCGTGTTGCTGGATCACCTCATAGAGCACGTGCAATGGCCCCTGGCACGGTCCGCCGGCCGACCAGCGTTTGATGCCGCCGCGCATGATCTCGTAATGCTTACCTAACCCCGCGGCAAGCACCTCGCGATCGGCGCCTGGCGACAGGATCGAGAAAAAATTCGGCTCGCCGGCAAAAATATCCTCCACCCCGGTGAAACCCTGCGACGCCATCAGCGCGGCGGCGACACCGTTGTGCGCCGGCATGCCCGACATGGCGTACGACTTTTCGATATGGTGCGGATCACGCAGCATCGTCGTCAGCCCGGCCGTGTGCTCCAGGGTATAGGACAGCAGGTAGCGCGTTTGCTCGACATTCAGATTGAGCAACGCACCCGCCGCCGCCGCCGCGCCATACAATTGGCCGGTGGCCGCCGCCTGCCGCCCGGTGGGCACCAGCAGATTCGGCTTGAGCGACAAAATGGTGCGCGCACAAATATCGTATCCCAGCACCACCGCGCGCAGCATCTGCTCGCCTGTAAGCTGATGCTTCTCCGCGATGGCCAGTGCCGCCGGTGTCACGCTCGAACCCGGATGCGTGCGCGAGGGCGGATGCGTGTCGTCGGTTTCGTCGGCATGACACATCATCCCATTGGCGAGCGCCGCATTCAGCGTGGTTGTCACCAGACGCGTGCCCAATATCCCCGCTTCGCGCGTGCCGCCCAGCCGCTTGATATACGCAATGGCACGCTTGCCCGGCAACTGTCGCGATCCTGAAATGATCGAGGCGAAGGTATCCACCAGATGAAGCTTGGCGCGCTCGGCGACCGCCTGCGGCAACTTGCGCTTTAACGCGCCCGCCATATAGGTGCTCAATCGGCGCATCAACGGAGAAATCTGTGGCTGTTTGTTCATGGTCTCTTTCGGTTAAATTTCTGGCTCGAACTGAAAAACAGAAGGCTTACATTTTTGCACCTGCCATGGCGATCAGTTGGCGATACCGCTCCACTTCTGCCTTGGTAAACGCCGCAAATTCACGCGGCGGCGCCAGATCAATATCAATGCCGGTTGCCTCCAGCGTCGCTACCACCTTCGGATCCGCCATGGTTTTTGCCAGCGCCGCATAGACCGTATCGACAACCTGCTTTGACGTGCCGGCGGGCGCGTAAAAACCGTGCCAGGCCAGCGCCACAAAATCAGGGATGCCCGACTCGATGACGGTAGGCACTTCCGGAAGATACGAGGCGCGTTTCATGCCGGTGCTTGCCAGCAGCCGCACCTTGCCTGTTTGGAGCAAGGGCATCAGCGGCTGGTATGGATAGAACATGATCGCCACCGCGCCGCTGGCAATGTCCACCAGGGCCTGGGGCACGCTGTTATAGGGTATGTGTTTGAGGTACACGCCGGCTTTGTTATTGAGCAAGGTGCCGGTGAGGTGGGCCGTTGTCCCATTGCCTGACGACGCATAGTTAAGCTGACCGGGCCTCGCCTTGGCATATTTCACTAACTCCGCCATCGACTGCACCGGCAGCGTGGCAGACACCGCGAGCACAAAGCTGGCGCTGTCGACACGCCCTATCGGGGTGAAATCCTTGATCGGATCGTACGCGAGATTTTTGTACAAGTGCGGCGCCATGCCGTGCGTCGGTGCGTTGCCCATCAGCAGCGTGTAGCCATCGGCTTGCGATTTAGCCACCAGATTCGCGCCGATGGTTCCGCCTGCGCCACCGCGATTGTCGACCACCACCTGCTGCCCCAGGAACTCGGCGAACTTGGGCGCAATCTGCCTTGCGGTACCATCAATATTTGAACCGGAGGCAAAAGGCACCACGAGGCGAACCGGACGATTCGGATAGTCGGCAGCGACGAGCGTCGCGCTCCAGGCGATCAGATAGACGCTTGCGCCCGTCGCCAGGTGTCTCGCAAAAGACGCTGGGCATTCAAATTCCGCGATCTTCATGTTGACCTTTCCAGCCGTTCGTAATGTCAGTTCTTAAGCCATCGCTCGCCATGGCTTCGCTTGCCACTTCTTGACAAAATTAACGTAAGTATATGTTTTTGTTATATAAATTACTATTCCGGTTTAATGCCTGTCTCCTGAATCACCTTACGCCAGCGGCCGATCTCGGACTTTAATTGATCGCGCAACGCTTCGGGCGGGCCGCCTGCCGGGAACATGCCATTGGCGACGAAACGTTCGTTCACATCCGCTTGCTGAAGAATGCGATTGATGTCGGTGTTAAGCCGCAGGATCACCGCGCCCGGCGTGCCAGTGGGCGCGAAGAAGCCATACCATCCAATCGGATCGAAGCCAGGGATGCCCGACTCAGCCACCGTTGGCAGTTCTGGAATCTGCGCCAGACGTTTTGCACTGGTCACGGCCAGCGCACGCAGGCGCCCGCTACGCGCCTGCGGCATCACCATTGTGACCGGCAGCATGGTCATCTGCACTTCTCCACTGATCAACGCGTTGATCACCGGCGCACCGCCCTTGTACGGCACATGCAAAATGGCGACCTTGCCCATCGACTTGTAGAGTTCCAGCATCAGATGCGTGGTGGTACCGGCGCCCGCCGAGCCGAAAGTCATTTCACCCGGCTTGCCGCGCGCGAGACTCAGAAACTCCTGCGCCGTCTTCGACGGCAGTGCGGGATTGACCGCGAGCACAAAGGGCGCTTGCAGCGGAAACGAGATCGGCAGCAGATCCCGTGTCGGGTCGAACGGCAGCTTGTAGAGCGAGACGTTGGTCGCGATCACCGCCGAGGTGAGCAGCAGCGTGTATCCATCCGGGCTCGCGCGCACCACCATTTCCGTGCCAATGTTGGTGCCCGCGCCGGGACGGTTATCAACCACGACCGGCTGCCCCAGCGTCTCCGTGAGCTTTTGCGAAAACGAACGCGCGACCACGTCGACTGCGCCGCCCGCCGCGTACGGGTTAATCATGCGGATCGGCCGCACCGGGTAGGGCCCGCTCTGCGCCCACACGCTGCCCGAGGCGCACAGCGCGACTGCCGAAAGCGCCAACGCGCGCAACACTTGATTCATTCCATTTCCTCCGGCACGAATTGCGGGCAGCCCGCCCTGTGATGAATTACCGCATCATGCCGCGCAAGCCACCATCGATACACTTACGCTCGCCGCGCCCATGATGGTGGTGCGCTCCATCAAGCGATGGAGCGGCGGATAGTCCGCAATCGCGCAATGCTGCGTCGAGCAGTTGTCCCACGCCAGCAGGTCGCCCTCGCGCCAGTTATGGCGATAAATAAACTCCGGCCGGGATACATGTTGAAACAGGTAGTCGAGCAATTCGTTTCTCTCGGTCTCGCTGACATCCGCGATACGCGCAGTAAAGGTATCGTTCACGTAGAGGCACGATTTCCCGGTGAACGGGTGCCGGCGCACGATAGGCACTTCCAGTTCCGGCACCTTTTTCATTTGTTCGGGCGTGAGTTCCGGCCGCTTGGTCGCGTTGATGGGGCGGTAATAACCCTTCACATAGGAATTGACTGCCTTCATGCCGTGCAGACGTTGCTTCATCCCGGCGGGCAGTGCGTCGTACGCGCGAGTCATGCTGCTGAACATGGTGTCGCCCAGCGCCACGCCGTCCTGCACGGGAACGATTTTCGCGTAGAGCAGAGAACCCCGGCTGGGCTTCTCGGTGCAGCAGCCATCGAAATGCCAGCGCGTGCCGGCATCACCGGCGCCGATCGGCTTGCCGTTCTCGATGATGTTCGACACCACGAATATTTGGGGGTAGTCCGCACGGCAACACTCGGTGCGCACATGCACTTCCACATCACCGAAGCCTTCACTGAAGCCGATATGCTGTGCTGGCGTGAGTGTCTGGTTGCGAAAGTAAATCACTTCGTGTTCCAGCCACAGTTCATTCAAACGCGCCACGGTGGCGCTATCGAGCGGCCGAGAAAGATCGACCCCGCGAATTTCCGCGCCCAATGCGGCGCCGGTCGGATGTGCCTTCATCGCGCCCATCAGTCAGGCCGCCCGCGACATGGCGTAAGCGCCGTCCTTGATGGACGCCGAGCCGGTGATGGTGGTGCGCTCCATGCGGCGCAACAGCGGCGCGTAATCCATGATGGCGCAGTGCTGCGTTGCACAGTTGTCCCACGCCAGCAGGTCACCTTCGCGCCAGTTGTGACGGTAGATGAATTCCGGCCGCGTGACATGACGGAACAGATAGTCGAGCAATTCCCGGCTCTCGGAGTCGGACACACCAACGATACGCGTCGTGTAGCCTTCGTTGACAAAAAGGCACGGCTTGCCGGTAAACGGATGCTTGCGCACCACCGGTATTTCAAGATCGGGCACCTTACTCTTCTGCGCTTCGGTCAGCGCCGGGATCGGCCCCGTCTTGCGTGGACGGGAATAACCCTTGACGTAGGAATTCAGCGCATTCATGCCCGCCAGCCTGCGCTTCATCTCCGGCGGCAACGCGGCGTAGGCCTGGGTCATGCTGCTGAACATCGTGTCGCCCAGGGTGACGCCGTCTTTAACCGGCACCTGACGCGCATATAGCAACGAGCCGCGGCTGGGCTTGTCATAGCAGCAGCCGTCCGAATGCCAGATGGTGCCGGCATCCCCCGCGCCTATCGGCTTGCCGTTCTCAACGATATTGGAAACGATGAACACCTTGGGGTAACCGGGACGGCAGCAATCGGTGCGCACATGCACTTCGACCGGGCCCAACTGCTCGCTCACGCGGATGTGGTCTTCCGGCGTCAGATTTTGTTGGCGAAAAAAAATGACTTCATGCTCCAGCCACAAGCGGTCGATCTCTGTGGCCGTGGCATCATCCACCGGCTTCGACAGATCAACGCCTTGAATCTCGGCGCCGAGCACGGCGTCCATTTTCCGAACTGACAACCTCGCTGACAGCATGTGGTACTCCTTCCGATCGTTCGCTAGGCGCTTCGCAGACTCCGCACTATGCTATGCAGGGCTCCGTGGAGTGTCAACACACCGGCGCCATCGTACGGGTACTACTCCGTACGAATTTTCGCGGTCTTGATAACCTTTTCCCACTTGGCCAATTCGGCGCGCAGATGTTTATCGAGAGAATCCGCCGTGCTGCCCACCACGTCGATACCCAGCGCGGTGAAACGTTCGCGCACATCCGGCGCCTTAAGCGCGTTGACGAACTGTGCATTGAGTAGCTTGATTATCGCCGGCGGCGTACCAGCCGCCGCGAGAATGCCGTACCACAAGCTGGCTTCATAGCCGGGGTAGCCTAGCTCGGCAATCGACGGAATATCCGGTGTCGCCGACGAGCGCGAAGCACCGGTGGTCGCTAGTCCCCGCAGCTTGCCGCTGCGCATATGCGGCAGCATCGGCGCGGTGCTGGTGAACATGATCGACACTTGTCCGGCGAGCAGGTCCACCGTGGCAGGCCCGTTGCCCTTGTACGGGATGTGATTGATATCGATGCCAGCCATGCTCTTGAACAACTCGGTCGCGAGGTGGCCGCCCGAACCATTGCCGGACGAGGCATAGTTGTATTTGCCAGGCGTTGCTTTCAGCAGCTTGACGAACTCCGCCACCGAGCGCACCTGCAACGAAGGATGCACCACCAGCACATTAGGCCCGCTCGCCACCAGCGTGATCGCGGAAAAATCCTTCACACTGTCGTACGGCAGCTTCGACAGCAACGTGGGATTGATCGAGTGCGTCACCGACGCGAGCAATATCGTGTAGCCGTTGGGTGCCGACTTCGCCACGATGTCGGTGCCGATGATCTGTCCCGCGCCGCCGCGATTGTCCACCACGAATTGCTGCTTGAACGCGTCCGAGAGTTTTTGCCCGAGCGTGCGCGAAATGATGTCGGTAGCGCCGCCCGGCGGATACGGCACGACGAAGCGCACCGGGCGGTCAGGATAGGTTTGCGCTGAAACGTTCACTACGCTTGCAGCGCACGCCAGCAGCATAGCCTGTCCTAAACGTCGCGCTTCCATGGCTACTTGCCCGCCCCGCTTAACAGAGCCGTCAACGTACGCGCATCCGCAAGCTTCTCCAGATTCAGCAGCATGTCACGTATTTTTTCCGCGCGCGCCTTATTCATCACCGGCTCGACGTTAATCATGAACTTATCGACGATCTCGCTTTCGCTCGCCGGCTCGTCGGGCAGCACGCTCTCGCGCTTGGAATAGACCATGCCGTTTTTCATGCGCACGATCACTTCGCCGGAACGAAATTTGGGAAAACCGGAATTCGGATCGATCTGGTAACTCACCTTGGCAGCCAGCTTGAGCAATGCCGGATCGGTATACGACGGTTCTTCCAGCTCATCCAGACCAAAGCGATTGCGAATGATGCAGCAGGCCACCGCGTAGGGCAGGCTGAACTGCGCGCCGTAACTGCTGTCAGGCGCGCGCTTCGCAGCCGCCGGTTCGCAAATCAGCGGCACCGCGGGTTCCGTCACCAGCGTGAGTATCGATTCGATATCGTCGGCCTTGATCGGCTGTTCCTGCACCAGCTTGCGCGTCGCAATCATGAAGGCATGTGACTGGTGGCAAGCTGGATACAGCTTGATCGACGCGCGCGGAAACTCCCACTTTTCACCAACGTTGCGAAGGATCGCACCGAGATCAGCCTGCTTGAAGTGCTCACCGAGAAAATGCGGGAACAAGCCGAATCGCCCCTCGTAGGTTTCCGACGGGCCGATGAAACCGTGCTTCGCCAACATGGTGGAGGTAATCGCCGCCACACC
>CANIID010000087.1 GCA_947467315.1 Betaproteobacteria bacterium
ATCGGACTCACCGCCGACAAACGCGCGACGGCGCTGCCCGACATACCCGCGCTCGGCGAAACGGTGAAAGGCGTGGATGCCGCGGTGATCGCTGGCGTGCTCGCGCCCGCGAACGTGCCGCGCGCGATCATCGAGCGATTGAACGCCGAGTTTGCCAAGGCGGTGGATGCGCCGAAAGCGAAAGAGATTTTCCTCGTCAACGCCGCCGAGGCGATGAAGCAGACGTCGGAGGTGATGCAGAAGGCGTTGGAACAAGATGCGAAGATTTGGGCCGAGGTGGTAAAAGTGACAGGCGTTAAGCTCAATTAAGAATGACATTCCAACAATGTCGATAGTTTCGTATTCCCGCAAAGTCTTCATCCCGCTCACGCAATTGTGCCGTGATGTGTGCAGCTATTGCACCTTCGCGCACGCGCCGCAGCCGGGCAAGCGCGCCTATCTGACGGCAGATGAAGTGTTGGCCATCGCCAAAGCAGGCGAAGCTGCGGGCTGCACCGAAGCGCTGTTCACCCTCGGCGACAAGCCGGAATTGCGCTACAAGGCGGCGCGCGAGGAGCTTGCCGCGCTGGGTTACACCACCACCATCGACTATTTGCACGCGATGTGCGCGCTGGTGCTGAAACAAACCATGCTGCTGCCGCATGTGAACCCCGGCGTGATGACGCGCGATGAAATGTTGCGGCTGCGCGAAGTCAGCGCATCCATGGGGTTGATGCTGGAAAGCACATCCGAGCGCCTGTGCGAAAAAGGCGGGCCGCATTTTGGTTCACCCGATAAACACCCGGCGGCGCGGCTGGAGGTGTTGCGGCTGGCGGGCGAACTCAAAATCCCGTTTACTACCGGCATTCTTATTGGTATCGGCGAAACACGCGACGAACGTATCGACGCGCTGAATGCCATTCGTGATTTGCACCAGCAGTTCGGGCATATACAGGAAGTCATCATCCAGAACTTCCGCGCCAAGCCTGACACGCGCATGGCGGATGCGCCGCACGCACCGCATGAGGAATTGCTGTGGACTATCGCCACCGCGCGGTCGATCCTCGGTGCCGAAATGAACATTCAGGCACCGCCGAATCTTTCCGCCGGAAATTGCGGTGAGTTAATCGATGCGGGCATCAACGATTGGGGCGGCGTGTCGCCGGTGACGCCCGATCATGTGAATCCGGAGGCGCCGTGGCCTGATGTTGAGGCACTGCGAGAAGTCACCGCGTCGCGCGGCAGGGAACTGGTGGCGCGGCTGCCGAGTTATCCGGCGTATGTGTTTGATGCGCACGCTTGGCACGATCCGAAGATCGCGACTGCCGTGATACGTGCCAGTGATTCGGATGGCTATGCGCGCGCGGATGGCTGGTCGCCGGGGTTGGCGATGCCGTTAAAGCTGCTTGCGCGAGAACAAAAATACTCAATAAAAACATATAGTTATTTCATCAAAGAAACCCCCTCTCCCGCTTGGGCAGGAGAGGGGGTTTCTTTGGGGCTCCTCGATGCCATTAACCGCAACGGCGCTTGGTCCGAAACAGACATCGAAAGAATGTTCGCCGCACGCGGCGCAGCCTTCCACGACATCTGCGCTGCCGCCGACGACTTGCGCCGCAAAACAGTAGGCGACACCGTGCGCTACGTCGTGAACCGCAACATCAACTACACCAATATCTGCTCGTACCGTTGCACCTTCTGCGCGTTTTCCAAGGGCACGCACAGCAAATCGGCACGCGGCGAGCCGTACGATCTATCGCTCGACGAAATCGAGCGGCGCGTGGCGGAAGCGTGGTCGCGCGGTGCCACCGAGGTGTGCATGCAGGGCGGTATCCATCCTTCGTACACCGGCGACACGTATCTGAATATTCTGCGCGCGGTCAAACGCGCGGCCCCCGGCATCCACGTGCATGCGTTTACGCCACTGGAAGTTACTCACGGCGCGCAGACGCTGGGCTTGCCGGTGCGCGAGTTTCTGCCGATGCTGATCGATGCAGGCTTGAACAGCTTGCCCGGCACGGCCGCCGAAATTTTGGATGACGAAGTGCGGCAAGTGATCTGCCCGGATAAGGTCAACACCGATGAATGGCTCGATGTGATGCAGACCGCGCACGAACTCGGTCTGCGTTCGACGGCGACCATCATGTTCGGCCATGTCGAACAGCCTGTGCATTGGGCGCGGCATCTGCTGCGTATCCGCGCCTTGCAGGAGAAAACCGGCGGCTTCACCGAATTCATCCCGCTGCCGTTTGTGCATATGGGCGCGCCGGTGTATCAACAGGGCAAAGCGCGCAAAGGGCCGACCTCGCGCGAGGCGATTCTGATGCACGCGGTGGCGCGGCTGGTGCTGCACCCGGTGATACAAAACATACAGGTGTCGTGGGTGAAGCTGGGCGAGAGTGGTGTCGCGGCGTGTTTGGCGGCGGGGGTCAACGATCTCGGCGGCACGCTGATGAACGAAAGCATTTCGCGTGCGGCCGGCACGCAGCACGGGCAGGAAATGGAGCCCGTGCGTATGGAATCGATGATCCGCGCCGCGGGGCGTGTGCCGCAACAGCGCACCACGTTGTATGCGAACGCCGCAGCGGAGCGTCACGAAACAGCAAGCATGGCGGCGCCCTTGACGCCGCCGGTATTTCAACAGGTGGCGGCATGAAAATCGGTGTTCTTGGTGGTACTGGCAAGGAAGGTGGCGGGCTGGCGTATCGTTGGGCGCTGGCAGGCCACGAAGTCGTGATCGGCTCGCGCGACGCAACCAAGGCAGCAGCGGGCGCGGCGGAGTTGAATGCCTTGCTCGGCGGCAAGGCGGTAGTGCAGGGTGCCAGCAATGTCGAGGCGGCACAGGCGGCGGTAGTGGTGCTCACCGTGCCCTACGCCGCGCAAATGGCGACGGCGGAGAGCGTGGCCGCGCACCTCGCCGGAAAAATTCTTGTGGATGTCACCGTGCCGCTCGCGCCACCCAAGGTGGATCGCGTGCAGTTGCCCAATGGCGAATCGGCCGTGGTGGCTCTACAACGCAAGCTCGGCCCGCAGGTGAAAGTCGTCTCCGCGTTTCAGAATGTGTCCGCCACGCATTTGAAAGACCCCGCGCATGAGGTCGATTGCGACGTGCTGGTGTGCGGCGATGATGCCGATGCACGCGAAGTGGTAATCGGCCTCGCGCATGACGCGGGCTTGCGCGCGTGGCACGCGGGGGTGCTGGCGAATTCGATTGCGTCTGAGGCGCTGACTTCGGTGTTGATTGCGATCAACAAACGCTACAAGGTTGCGGGGTCGGGATTGCGGATTACCGGTGTTCCTAGGGAGTGATTGTGCGATCGCCACTTCACGGACAATCAACGACCAGTGTTCCCTCCCCTTCAGGGGGTGGGTTAGGGTGGGGGCGGGGTACTTCGTGCGAGAGTGACCCCACCCCCATCCCAGCCTTCCCCCTGAAGGGGAAGGAGCCGCTGCGTAGGTGACAGATGGCCCATCTGCGCGAACTGCGCATCATTGCTCTTCCCGGCATTCCCGAAGTGACGCAAGGTGCGTCACTCGTTGATTTGCTGTTGGCGGCAACTGCGCGCACCAACACGCCACTCCAATCCAACGACATCCTCGTCCTCGCGCAAAAAATAGTCTCCAAAGCCGAGGGTCGCAAGGTGGCGCTCGCCAGCATCATGCCGTCAACGCGCGCACAAAGCATCGCCAACGAAGCCCTCAAAGACCCGTGCATCGTCGAGCTGATGCTGCGCGAATCAAACCAAGTGTTGCGCGTGAAGCCGGGCATCATTATTACTGAGCACAAACTGGGTTTCATCATGGCGAATGCCGGTATCGATCAATCCAATCTGCCCGGCGGCGATGATGCGGTGTTGCTGCTGCCGGTAGACCCCGATGCCTCGGCACGAAAATTACGCGATGAATTGAAAGAAAAACAAGGTGTTGAAATCGGTGTGCTCATCATCGACAGCTTCGGCCGCGCGTGGCGTCATGGCGTTACCGGCACGGCCATCGGGGTTGCGGGCTTGCCTGCATTGGTGGATCAGCGTGGCAACACAGATCGCGAGGGGCGCGTGCTGAAGGTGACGCAAGTGGCGGCGGCCGATGAGTTGGCCGCAGCGGCGTCGCTGGTGATGGGGCAGGCGGATGAAGGCACGCCCGCCGTGCTGGTGCGCGGTTTCCACTACGCCCGGCGCGAGAGTTCGGTGCAGGAGTTGCTGCGCCCCGAAGCGGAGGATTTGTTCCGATGATCGTGGCGCTTGCCGGTGGCGTGGGCGGCGCGAAGCTCGCGGTGGGGCTGGCTGCCGTGCTGCCGCCGGCGGAATTGACCATCGTGGTGAACACCGGCGACGATTTCGAGCACCTGGGCTTCACCGTGTGCCCTGATCTCGATACCGTGCTGTACACCTTGGCCGGCGAAAACAATCCCAAGCTGGGCTGGGGCCGTGCCGGTGAAACCTGGAACTTCATGAACGAAGTCAAACGCTTGGGCGGCCAAGACTGGTTTCAATTGGGCGACCGCGATCTGGCGCTGCATGTGTTGCGCCGGGAAGCGCTTGCGCGTGGCGCATCCCTATCAACCGTGATGCGCGATCTCGCCGCGTGCTTTGGCGTCGAGCATACGATGTTGCCGATGAGTGAAACGCCGGTGCGCACTGTCGTCAAAACGAAATTCGGCGAATTGGCATTTCAGGATTACTTCGTGCGTCTTCGCTGCAAGCCGCGCGTGACAGGTTTTCGTTTTGCGGGCGCAAAAGCGGCGCGCGTGCCCGATGCGCTGGCGCGCGTGCTGCGCGAGCGTGTGGATGCAGTGGTGATTTGTCCGTCCAACCCGTTCGTGAGCATCGCGCCGATTGTCAGCGTGCCTGCGATCAAGGCGTGGTTGAAGGCGCGCACCTTTCCGGTGATCGCGGTGTCGCCGATCATCGGCGGCGCGGCGGTTAAAGGCCCTGCCGCCAAGATGATGCGCGAACTCGGCATCAAACCCAATGCACTGGAAATTGCGCGGCACTATGAACGAAACTACGGCAACGCCGTCGATCATTGGGTGATCGACCAGCAGGATGCAAAATTGATCTCTGCGATTGAGCGCATGGGCAAGCGCGTGCTGGTGACAGATACGCTGATGACCAGCCGCCGCAAAAGCGCGATACTCGCACGGCAAGTGCTGGGTTTTGCGCGCAAACAAATTAATGTTTAAAAACAAATACTTATATTCGATTGTGCCGCATCGCGGCGTGAACGCGGGCAAGTCGCGCTTGGCTGCGGTGCTGAGCGACGTGGCGCGCGGCAAGTTGAATCGCTGGTTGCTCGCGCGCACCTTGAGCGTGGTCACGCAGTGGCTGGGCGACGCGCAACGCTGCGTGGTGGTGAGTCCGTGTGAAGTGACGCTGGCGCTGGCGCGTCGTGCTGGGGTGCTCGCCTGTGCAGAGCCGCCATCTCCAACGGGGTTGAACGATGCGTTGGCGCACGCCGCCGCGCACGCCGCCGCGTTGGGCGCACAGCGTCTGCTGATCCTGTCCTGCGATTTGCCGTGTCTGGAAGTTTCTGCATTGCAGGCGATGCAAGCCGTGCCCCTCACGGACGGTGACGTGGTGATCGCGCCTGACCGGCATCACAGCGGCACCAATGCGCTGCTGGTGGATGCGGGCGTGCGCGAGTTTGCGTTCGGTGCGGGCAGTTACGCAAAACATCTCGCGCAAGGTAACGCACGCGGTGTGCGCACGGTGGCTTGTGTGCATGAGGCGCTGGCATTTGATCTGGATACGGCGGATGATTTCGACGCGTGGGTGAGTAGCGGTGACGCACCCGCGGATTTTCTCGCCACGCTGCCGCAGACCGCGCCGCGCACTCGCGCCACGGTAACATCGCGCACCAAATAACCGAAGGCACGCTCATGAAACTCTTGCACCTCACCACCTTCGTGACCTGCGCGTTGGCGGCAACGTACGCTGGCGCGCAAATCACCAACAGCGGGAACTACCCCAATCGTCCGATTCGCATGATCGCGCCGTCGTCCGCGGGCGGGCCGGTGGATGTGATCGCGCGCGCGATCGGCGTCAGCCTCGGAGACATGCTGGGGCAGCAGATCGTGGTGGACAATCGCGCGGGCGCAGCGGGCTTGATCGGCGCGGAGATCGTGGCGAAATCCGCCCCGGACGGTTACACGTTGTTGATGGGTTTCTCCGGGCCGCTCGCCATCGTGCCGCACCTGGTGAAGTCGGTTCCCTATGACACGAACAAGGATTTCACGCCGATCACACTGGCAGCTTCCGCGCCGTACGTGCTGCTGGTGCATCCGAGTCTGCCGGTGAAATCGGTGAAGGAGTTGGTGGCGCTGGCGAAATCGCAGCCGGGCAAACTCAACTTCGCCTCCGGCGGTACGGGCGTGGGCATTCACATGGCTGGCGAACTGTTCAACGTAGCGGCAGGGGTGAAGATCACCCACGTGCCGTACAAAGGCGCGGGGCCGGGCATGACCGCACTGCTCGCGGGCGAAGTGAACATGATGTTCAACGGCCTGTCGGCGGCATTGCCGCAAGTCAAAGCGGGTCGCTTGCGCGCGCTGGCGGTCGGCGCCGACAAGCGCTCCGCGCTGCTGCCCGAATTGCCGACGGTGGCGGAAAGCGGATTGCAGTTCAATACGTCGGGCTGGTACGGCCTGCTCGGCCCGGCAAACCTGCCGCGCGCGCTGGTGACGAAATTGCGCGCCGATACCTTGCGCGCGCTGGCCGCGCCGGAAACCAAAGAGCGCATGACGGCACTCGCCGTGGAAACCATCGGCTCGACGCCGGAAGCCTTTGCTGACTTGCTGAAACAGGAATACGCGCAGTGGGGCAAGGTGGTGAAGGCGGCGGGGATCAAACAGCAATAGGTCAAACATGCAAACACGAAACATTAAAGTTCCGCTGCGCGATGGCGTGATGGGCGCGTATCTCGCGGTGCCCGACGGCCCGCCCAAGGGCGGCATCGTCGCCATCATGGAAATCTGGGGCGTGAACGACACCATGCGCCAGCACGCGCACGAATTCGCTGAAGCAGGGTTCGTGTGTCTGGTGCCCGACCTATTCTGGCGGCAGGAGCCGGGCGTCGAGTTTTCCGACCGCAACCCGGAGGACGGCAAAAAGGCGTTTGATCTCTACTACGAGTTCGATTACGACCTCGGTGTGCGCGATATGGAAGACACGGTGAAGTATCTCGCCGGCCTGCCGGAGTGCAATGGCAAAGCGGGCGCGGTAGGTTATTGTCTCGGCGGCAAGCTGTGTTACCTGCTGTGCTGCCGCACCGACATCGATTGCGCGGTGGCGTATTACGGCACTTACATCGAACACAATATCCGCGAAGTGAAAAACCTGCATCGCCCGTTTATGCTGCACATGGCGATGAAAGATCGCTGGGTGCAGGCCGAGGTGAACGCGTTGCTGGAGCGGCGGCTGTCACCGAATCCGCTGGTGACGATCCACAAATACCCCGAAGCCGATCATGCGTTCGCGCGGCATGGCGGCAAGCCGTATCGCCAGGCGGATGCGGATCGGGCGTTGGCGCTGACCGTGGAATTTTTCAAGCAGCATCTTGGGTAACGCAAAAGGCAAACAACAATGAGTGGCGTAAAAGCAGGCCTCATGGTCGGCAACCAGCAGTTTGAAAGGGCGGACATGGTGAAGGCCCTCGACGAGCAGATCGTGATCGTGCGGCAGGCCCGCGACGGCGGGTGGGACTCGTACTTTACCGGGCAGCATTATTTGAACGAGGGTGGCAATCAGGGCTTGCAAATGGTGCCCTATCTCGCACGGCTGGCCGCCGAGGCGGGCGACATGGCGATGGGCCTGGGGCTGCTGCTGGCGCCGTTGCACAACCCCGTCTACACCGCCGAAACCATTGCGACGCTGGATGTGATTTCGCGGGGCAAATTGATTTTTGGCGTGGGGCTGGGCTACCGTACCACGGAGTTCGAGGCCTTTGGCGTGCGCAAAGGCCAGCGCGTGCAGCGGTTCGAGGAATGCCTCGTCGTCGCCAAACGCCTGTGGACTGAGGACAAGGTCAGCTACGAGAGCGACACCTGCATACTGAAAGACGCACACCTGTCGCTAAAGTGCGTGCAAAAGCCCCACCCGCCGATCTGGTTTGCGGCGAAGCATCCCAACGCGATTCGTCGCGCCGCCCAACTGGGCGACTGCCTCTACCACAGCCCCAAGGCCACGCTCGCTACTCACAAAGAGCGACTGGCGATCTACAAGGACGAGCTGCGCATCGCAGGCAAACCGCTGCCCACGGAAAACCCCTGCCGCATTGAAATCTTTTGCGCCAAGGATCGCGCCACCGCGATGGCTCTGGCGGGGCCGTATATCACCGAGAAGTACAAGGCCTACGCCCAGTGGGAAAGCGACAAGGTCATGCCGGAACACGAGCGCATCGATAAGTCGTTTGAGGCGTTGGTGCAGGACCGCTTCGTGATTGGCTCGCCGGAGGATTGCTGGAACCAGCTCCAGCCGTACATCAAGGAACTGGGTGTGACGCACTTTGTGTTCCGCACGCACTTTCTCGGCATGCCTGCCGCAAGCGCCATGGCCAGCCTGAAACTGATGTCGGAGGAGTTGCTGCCGGCGTTGCACAAGGCCACGCCGACGCCACTGGATCAGATTACGGCGGCGTAACGCGCGCGACTGTTCCAGTTTCAGTTCATCAACAAGGAGAAAGTAGTATGGAATTCGGACTCACCTGGGCGAAGCTCGATGAAATGGAGTACGTGACAGAGGCGGAGAAGCTGGGCTTCACCCATTTGTGGGTCACCGACAGCGGGCTTATCCGCTCCGACGCCTTCGTCTTCCTGACCGTCGCCGCGATGCAGACCAAGACCATGAAGCTCGGCATGGGCGTGGCGGTGCCCGGATTGCGTCTGGCGCCCACACTGGCCGCCGGTATGGCCACGCTCAACATGGTCGCACCGGGGCGCTGCTTTGTGGCCTTGGGCACCGGCAACACGGGCATGCGCTTGCTGGGCAGAAAGCCGATGATCCTGAAAAACTTCGAGGCTTATGCGCGTACCGTGCGCAACCTGCTCGACGGCAAGGACGCGGAGTACGAGCACAATGGCGAGAAGCACGCCATCCGCTTCATGCTCACCGAAAAGGGTTATCGCAACCTGCGCGATCCGATCCCGATGTATCTCGCCGGCTACGGCCCGAAGGCGCAGGCGCTCGCGGGCGAGATCGCCGACGGACTCACCACGCACGTGCCGCGTGGCGGCACGCTGGATCAAATTTTAGCCAACGTCAAAAAGGGTGCGGCGAAAAGCGGCCGCTCGCTGGGCAATTTCAATGACTTTCACCTCTCGGTGCGGTTGAACTTCGCGGTGCTCGACCCCGGCGAGCCGGTGGATTCCGAGCGCATCGTCAACGAATTCGGCCCGGCCATCACCACCTCCATGCACTCCACCGTGGACCGGCACCTGGAATACGGCGAGGAACCGCCCGACTTTTTGCGGCCGATCTGGAAGGACTATATGGATTTTCATATGGCGCGTCCTGCCGCCGAGCGCCAGAAAATGATGCACGAGAGCCACAACGCCTACGTGGCGCCGGACGAGCGGCGCTTTGTCACGCCCGAAGTCATCAAACACTTTTGCGTGGTGGGCCAACCGGCCGAAGTGCTGGAGCAGGTGCGCGAACTGGAGCGTCAGGGCGTTCGCCAGTTGATGTGTAATTTTCCGCTCGCGCGCGGCTATCAGATGGTGCGCGATTACGCGAAGAACATTATCGAGAAACTGTAACTATTCAGGTTCGGCAGAAGACGTTGGGGAAATTGCCTGCGGTCCAGTCCCTTCCCCTTCAGGGGGAAGGTTAGGATGGGGGTGGGGTTATAACCGTGGCCCCACCCCCATCCCCGCCTTCCCCCTGAAGGGGAAGGAGTTTCTTTGAAGCGCTTTTTCATTGGAACCTGAAGAGTTACGAAAAGTTATAAATGGAGTAACCACATGTCCAAAGTTGCAGTCATCGGTAACACTGCGCGCGCTATCGGCGCGGTGTGCGCGGCAGACCTCACGTTGTCGGGTCATCTCGTTCGATTCGCGGTGTTTCCGGAGCAGATGGGGCAACTACCCGCGTTGCGTGAGGCGGGTGGCTTCACCGTCGAAGGCGATGCGAAGCATCTCGTGTCGAAGAAGACCGGCTTCGCCCGGCTCGACAAAATTTGCGATACCACCGCCGAAGCGCTGAAAGACGCCGAGGCCGTGCTGATCGAAGTGGACATGCATAGCCTTGAAGAAAAATTCCGCGCGATGATTCCGGAGTTCGCACGCGGGGCCGTGGTGCATGTGCAAAGCCACGGCTACTGGCCGGCGGCGCGCCTGACGCCGATGTTGAAGAAGGCGGGGCGCGAAGACGTGCTAGTGACCGAGGCACCCGCGCCAACACACGCTGCGCGCTTCGAGGGCACGGTGGTCACGCCCAAGGGCTTGCGCAAGGGCATCCAGATAGCGACAGTACCCGCATCGCGAATGGATGAAGCGCTCGCGGCGTTAAAGCCGCTGTTCCCCGACTTCACGGCGGCATCGTCGGTGCTGCAAACCGGACTGGAAAATCTCAATCTGATCGTGCATCCGGCGATGGTATTGCCAAATGTCGGCGCGATGGAGCGCGCGAAACTCGACGGACGGCAGTTCGGCTTTTATCAGGAAGGCGTGGTGCCCGCCGCCGGTGTGCTGGGCGACGCGCTCGACGCCGAGCGCAAGCGCGTGTGTGATGCCTATGGCGTGGTGCATACGCCGATGGCAAAGGCGATCGATCAGTACTACGGCTTCAAGAGCAACAGCTTCTTTGAAGCGATGCACAACCCCGTTTACAAATCGTTTCCGCCATTCCAGCCCGACGTGTGGCGCACGTGGGCAGCGGACGATTTACCCTACGCCATCGTGCCCTGCGTGCAGCTCGCGGAGCAGGCGGGCATCGCCGCGCCGCTGCATCGCGCGTTCGCGGAAATCCTCGGCGTGCTGCTCGGCGTCGATACGTGGAAGTGGGGGCCATCGCTGGCGGACATGGATCTTGCGGGCACACCCGTTGAGGTGAAAAAACGCGTAATAACCGGAGTCATTTCATGAAACGAACCCTGGCATTCATAGCACTTTCACTCGCGGCGGGGTGCGCCTTTGCTGCCGACTATCCGGTCAAAACGATCCGTATCATCTCGCCGTTTCCACCGGGCGGCAGCGTCGACCTGGTTGCGCGCCTCTTGGGTGCGGAGTTGGGCAAGGTTCTTGGCCAGCAGATCGTCGTAGACAATCGCAGCGGCGCAACCGGCATGATCGGCACCGAGATGGCGAAAAACGCGCCGCCCGATGGCTACACGCTACTCATCAACACCTTGCCCTTCGTGACCAACCAGTTCGCGTACGCCAAAACACCCTACGATCCGGTCGGCGATTTTGCGCCCGTGTCGCTGCTCGCGTCGGTGGCGTCCGTGTTGGTGTCGCATCCGGCGCTGCCGGTGACTTCGATGAAAGACATGATCGCGCTCGCGCGGGCCAAACCCAACGCCATCACGTATGGCACGGCGGGCGCGGGCTCGAATCCCCACATCGCGGGTGAGCTGCTCAACAATCTCGCGAAGATCAAGCTCCTCGCCGTGCATTACAAAGGCGGCGGGCCGGCGACGATCGCAACGTTGAGCGGCGAGACGCAGCTCTATTTCGTCAACGCTATCCCCGAGGCGATTCCGCACCTCCAGGCGAAACGGCTGAAGGCGCTGGGCATCACCGACACCAAGCGCAACGCCAGCGCACCGCAGATTCCGACGATGGCGGAAGCCGGCCTGCCCGGCTACGAGTTCGTGACGTGGCAGATACTCGCGGCACCGAAGGCCACGCCCGCGCCGATTATCGCCACGCTCAACGAAAAGGTGCGTGCCGTTCTGAAGACGCCTGATGCCATGAAGCGTTGGCAGGATCGCGGCTTCGATGTGATCGCGAGCACGCCCGATGAGATGGCCGCGCACCTGGCACGGGAAATCAAGAAGTGGGGCGCCGTGTTCAAGGAGCAGGGCATCAGAGCCGAGTAAGTCACAGCTCGGCCAAGTCCCACAAGCGCGCAGCCCCTTCCTCTTAGCCTACGCGTGCTTCGGCGGATGCGCGCGCCGTATCGTCGGCGACGAGACGCGATCCGATACGTGAAAGTCCCAGACTGCGGCCCCGCCTGTTTTAGAAAACGCCTGCACCAGCTTCGGCAGATCGTTCAGACTCGTGAACGTTTTGCCTTCGAGCCCGAAGCCCCGCGCGATAGCGGCAAAGTCGGGGCGGCCGAACACTGATCCGGTATCGGGAAAGCCTTCCGCGCGCAGCTTATGCACTTCGGAGCCATACGCGCCGTCGTTGATCAGCACGATCAGGATGTTCAGGCCGTGACGTTTGATGGTTTCGAATTCCTGGATATGCATCATCAGGCTGCCGTCACCGTCGAACAGCACCACGGTTTTATCCGGGCGTGCGGCGGCAACGCCCATGGCGAACGAGATGCCGTTGCCGATCGCGCCGAATTCGCGGATGGTGAGGAAACGCTCGTTCGGACGCGACGGCATCTGCGCGAAGAACCACGAGCAGTGGCCGCCGGAGTTCACCAGTTCCCAGTCGGCGGGCAGCGATTTTTCAAGCGATGCGATTACCTCGCGCGGGTCGAGCAGGTCCGGCTCAACCTCGAACACGTGGCTGTCGGGTTTGGTGTCGCGGATACGCGTGGCCATGGCCTCAGTGCGCCACTTGTTGCTGCGCTCGGGGATGGCTGCTGTCAGCGCCTCCACACCCAGGCGCGCGTCGGCGCGCAAATGGTTCTTCGCCACTTCCTGGCCTTGATTGACTGCCACGGGGTCGATGTCGATATGCAGCATTTTCGCCTTGCGCCACAGTTGTCCACCGCCACCGGCATGAAACGCCAGCGAGCCGCCAACCACGATCACCAAGTCCGCCTGTGTCAGATAGTCGAGCCCGACTTCAGTCGAGAAGCTGCCCGAGATTCCAATGCAGTACGGGTCATCGTGAAACAGTCCGCGCGCCGGCAGCGAGGTGGTCAGCAATGCGCCGGTCTTCGCGGCCAGCGCGCGGCAAGCGGGCGCCGCCTTGGCTTGGGCTGCGCCCAGGCCCGCAAAGATCACCACGCGCTCGGCGGACGCCACGAGTTTCGCGGCCGCCGCCAGATCATCCGGATGCGGCGGTATTGGCGATAGGCGCGGCATGATTTGTGCCGAGGGTGTCGGCAATTGCTCCGGCCCGGTCCATGGCCGCTCTTGCAGATCGAACGGTATGCCGAGCACCACCGGACGCCGTTCGCGGCGCGCCTGTACGAAGGCATCGCGGATCGCCACCGGCATGCGCTCGGGCAAATGCAGCGGATGATAGGCCGCGCCCGTTGCCTCGATGATCGGCCCCTGATTGAGCATCTGGTTGTACCAGCCCATCTTGATCGGCGACTCGCCGGCAAACACCACCATCGGCAGATGCGCGCGCACCGCCGCCGGTAGCGCTGTAATTAACTGCGTGACGCCCGGCCCGCAAGTGACGGTGGCCACGCCCACGTCGCCCGTCTTGCGCGCGTAGGCCATCGCGGCCGCGGCCGCGCAATGCTCGTGCCGAACGTAGATCATGCGGCAACCCTGCGAGGCCAGTGTCGATGCCCAGTTCATGTTCGCATCGCCCATCAGCGTAAAACAGGTGCTCACGCCCTCCTGAATGAAGGCCTTTGCGAGAACATCGTATACATGGAGTTTGGTTTCGGTGGTCATGGTTGCGCTTTCGGTGGGTTGATGTGTTTTTGAATGAGACTGGCGATGAGTATACAAGGTAAAATTTCCGGATGAAATTCACGCAATATTCTGCTATTCGTGCAATGGCGCTTGCCGCCGTTACCGCGCTCGCCGCCACACCTGCCTTTGCCCAGGACGCCGCCAGTTACCCCAACCGCCCGATCCGCATGATCGTACCGTTTGCGCCCGGCGGCGGGCTCGACATCAGCGCGCGGCTGATCGGGCATAAACTCACCGAGAAATGGGGGCAGAACGTGGTGGTCGATTCGCGCCCCGGTGCGGCTACCATCGTCGGCACGGAAATCGCGTCGAAGGCCGCGCCGGATGGCTACACCGTGTTGATGATCACCACCACGTTCGCGATCAACCCCGGCCTTTACGCCAAACTGCCGTACGATGCGGGCAAAGACTTCGCGCCCGTGACGCAACTCAATTCACAACCCAATGTGGTGGTGGTCGCCCCCAACTTCGCGGGCAAGTCGGTGAAAGATTTGATCGCGCACGCAAAAGCCAAACCGGGCGAGCTGACCTTCGCCAGCCCCGGCGCAGGTTCCGCGCCGCACCTCGCGGCCGAAATGTTCCAGCGCGCGGCGAGTGTGAGCATGATCCACGTGCCTTACAAGGGCATACCCGCCGCGGTAACCGATGTCATCGGCGGGCGCATCACCATGCTGTTCACCACTACCCTCTCCGCCGCGCCGCATGTGAACTCCGGCAAGCTGCGCGCCATTGCCATCAGCAGTGCCCAGCGTCAGGCGAGCATGCCCGGCGTGCCGACGGTGGGCGAAACCTTGCCCGGCTATCGCGCCGAAGCGTTTCAGGGCATGGTAGTACCGGCGGGCACGCCGCGGGCTGTGATTGAAAAGCTGTCGGCGGAAGTTGCGCGCATCGTGAAGCTGCCGGACGTGGCGCAGCGCTTCCAGCTCGACGGCGCCGAAGGCGTGGGCAGCACACCGGCGGAGTTCGCCACGTTTCTCAAGGCTGAGATGCAGAGGTGGAGTAAGGTGATCATGGACGCGGGGGTCAAGGCGGAGCAGTGAGGCTGCGCAACACCCCGTCCTATCGCTTGACGCTACGCTCGCGTATCCAATTCACAAATGCCGGTTCGTCAATCTCACCTGCTGCAAGTGCTAACACCGTGAGCGTGGCGTCAGCCTGTGTTGCCGTCAGTCGATAACCGTTGAGCGCGAGAAACAAGCCGGTCGCCAGAAAAGCCGCGCGCTTATTGCCATCGACAAAAGCATGATTTTTAGCCAGTCCGAATCCGTAGGCTGCGGCCAACTGTGCGTAGTCTGGTGTGCCGTATACCGCAAGATTCTGCGCGCGCGCCAGCGCGGAATCGAGCAGCCCCGCGTCGCGCAACCCGGCTGCGCCACCGTGTTCCGCCAGGCTTTCGGCATGCAATAAAAGCAGCGCGTGCCGGTTGACCCATCGCCAGCTCACGCGCTATTTCGCGAGCTGGTGAAACGTGTCGCGAAACTCGCGCATGAATTCTCGCCCGGCTACCAGTTGTTCCTCAAGCGCCGGGTCGTAAGGTGTCAGCGCACACCCCTCCGGCGTTTCGGTCAAGAAGACCGTGTCGCCTTTTTCCAGCTTCAGCCGCGCGAGCACTTCCTTCGGCAAAATAACGCCGACGGAATTGCCGATTTGGGTGAGTTTGAGGGAGTGCATCGGGGCGCCTTGTTAAGTTATAACAAATGTTATATTATCGCAAGTCGGCAGAACTGACAATGCGGGTTACAGTAAACGATGCCGCCGCCAAAACTTTGGCAGCCGTCCGTGCAATATTTTTAAATGGTTAGTAAAAACAAATACTTAACTATTTTCATGCGCGAGATGGCGAGCGCAGCCCATATGAAGCGAATTACGGTACAACGGTCGGTGATGACCCTGTAATCCGCTTTGCTTCTTACAGGCTACTCGCTAAGTGACGTTAACGTCCGCAGTCGCTCAAGCCTTCAACCGCGGAAACAACCGCAGCGCATTCCCCCGATCAATCGCCATCAGATCGGCAGCACTCACCCCACCCTTTACTAAATCGGCAGTGACTTTGCGCCCATCCCAAAACGGGTAGTCGGTACCGAACAGCACTTGCGACGGCGGGATGATGGCGAGCAGCGCTTTCAGTGCGCCCTCGTGGTGACCCTGCGCGGTGTCGTAGTGGAACTTGCGTAGTTCGTGCAATACCCCGCGCGGCAACGCGGTCTTGAAGTCTTTTTCCACTTCTTCGCGCTGGTAGCGCGACAGCAGAAACGGTGTGACGCCGCCGCTGTGGGAAAAAATCCACTGGATGTCAGGGAATTTCGCTGCGCCGCCCTGGAACATCAGGCTCACCATGGTGCGCGTGGTGTCCACCGGGCCTTCGATGGCGTTGATGGAGACGAAAGGTTGCAGGCCGCCGCAGCATGCCGGTGTGGTCGGGTGGGTGTAGATCACGGCCTTGCGGCGGTTCAATTCTTCGAGGATCGGCCAGTGGGTCGGGTCGCCGAGGTATTTTCCGTTGTAGCTGGTCATCAGCGAGATGCCGTCGGCCTTTAGCGTGTCGAACGCGTAGGCGATTTCCGCGAGGCTGTCCTCGACGCTGGCGAACGGCAGCGTTGCCAGCAGGCGAAAGCGCGTGGGGCGGTCGCTGACCATTTTTGCGCCGGCTTCGTTGATGTCGCGCGCGAGTTTGCGCCGGAAGGCGGGGTCGCCGAAGGTGACGCCCGGCGGCGGCGGACTGATCATGCCGGTGGCGATGCCGCTCTTGTCCAATTCTTCGATGGAGCCTTGCACGGACCACTGCACCGGCCGGATTTTATGCACCTTCAACGCCGCCACGTAGGCCTCCGGGACGAAGTGGTGATGCACGTCGATGCGGAACGGTTGGCCCGGTGTGGTGGGAGCGGTGGTTCCGCATCCCGGCAGCAGCGCACCTGCGCCGAGCGCACCAAGGCCAGCGAGCACACGGCGCCTTTGCAGTGTGTTGTGAAGGGTAGATTCGGTTTGAATGTTCATGGCGGCTTCCTCCTCAATGTTTTCGTAAGCGCGTATCACGTAGGGCGGAAAAGCGCAGCGCCTTCCGCCATCTGCATTTGCAACATTGCACCCGTACTGGCGGAAGGCGCTGCGCTTTTCCGCCCTACAACTACAACTTTAGCAGCTTTGCTGCGTTGTTCCACAGGATCTGCTGTTTTTGCACCTCGGAAAGCGACTTTACGCCTTCGACGAATTTAATCGGCTCTTCGTAGGCAATATCGAAGCAATAATCGCTGCCCACCATGATGCGATCCACGCCCACGAGTTTGATCAGGTATTCAAGAATTTCTTCGTTGTAGCTGATGGTGTCGTAGGTGAAGCGCTTCAAGTATTCGCTCGGCGGACGCGGCAGGTGTTTACATTCGGCACGAATAACAAAGCCGCGATCCATGCGGCCGCGCAGTATCGGCAACGCACCGCCGGCATGCGGCAGGCTGATTTCGAGTTTGGGAAAGGCATCCAGCACGCCGCCGAAAATCAGGTGGCACGCGGCAAGCGCGGTGTCGAACGGGTTGCCGCAGATGTTGACGAGGTAAAACTGTTTCATACGCTCGTTGTTGATCATCATCGGGTGCAGAAAAATCGGCAGTCCCAGTTCCTCGCAGCGCGCATACACCGGAAAAAAGCTGCGGTCGGATAGTTCGCGGTCGCGGATGCCGGTGGCCAGATACACGCCCTTCACGCCGGGCAGTTTGGCGGCGCGATTGAGTTCTTCGAGTGCGAGCTTGGGATTTTGCATCGGCAGGCAGGCAAAGCCGATAAAGCGTGTCGGGTGCGCTTTGTGCGCGGCACTGATGGCGTCGTTGTAGGCGATGCACAGTTGCACGCCGAGATCGTCGTCGGCCCAATACACCATGGGCTGCGTCAGCGAGAGCGCGTGCATGCCCACGCCTTGCGCGTCCATCAGTTTGAGGCGTTCATCAAGATCGATGAAGGTGCTGGTGATCGGACCGGTGCGCAGATTCAGTCCGACCTGAATAAACGTAGCGCCATTGACCTCCACAACCGATGCGCCGACACGCGGCCCGTGCTTGGCCACCAGATCGATATACGATTGCGGGAAGTAGTGCGCGTGGGTGTCGATGGTTTTTATCGAGGCGGGCATGGCTTTTCCTTGGACGACTACATTTTAGTGATGGTTTCCCACTCCGCCGGATCGACCGGCGTGATCGACAGGCGGTTGCCGCGCGCGAGGATGCGCATGTTCGCCAGCGCCTTGTTTGTGCGCAATTCATCGAGGCTGATGAGCCGCAGTTTTTTGACGAATTTGATATCCACGTGCAACCAGCGTGGATTCTCGCGCGTGGCTTTCTCGTCGTAGTACTTGCTCTTGCGGTCGAACTGGGTTTCGTCGGGGTAGGCTAGCGCGGACACTTCGGCAATGCCGACAACGCCGGGCGGCTCGCAGTTGGAGTGGTAGAACAACACCCGGTCGCCCTTGCTCATCTGGTCGCGCATGAAGTTGCGCGCCTGATAGTTGCGGATGCCGGTCCAGGGCGTGGTTTTGTCCTTGGCGAGCATGTCGATGCTGTAGGCCTCGGGCTCGCTTTTCATCAGCCAATAGCGCATGGGCGCTCCTCTCCATAAAAAAATGCGGCCTGGCCGCATTGATCTTCACACAACAATAAGGTTCCCCCGCCTGTGCCGTCAGGCCCGTTTCTTGAACCAAAGGTTCAAGGGGTCGCCTTCCGGATTCCTTTAGGTTCGTCCGCGTGGGACGCTCACACCGGTATCACTAG
>CANIID010000088.1 GCA_947467315.1 Betaproteobacteria bacterium
GCTTCGGTTTTGGCGAGCGTCACTACGCGCCGCTCGGCGCGGCGGCACACGGTGCGCGCCACGTGCGCCAGCGCGGCGGCGCGCGAGCCGCCGGGCAGAATAAAATCTTTCAACGCCGGTAACGCGGCGTTGAATTGATCTAGTGCGGCTTCAAGCTGCATCACATGACTGTCGGCGAGTATCGAATGTCCCGGCACGCTTAACTCGCCGCCCAAATCAAACAGATCATTCTGCACATTGGCGAGGCAGGCGCGCAGATCGTCCGGCAGGGCTTCGGCCAGCAACACGCCGAGGGCGCTGTTCAGTTCGTCGATGTCGCCCATGGCCTCGATGCGCGGCGCGTCTTTCGCGACGCGCGAGCCGTCAGCGAGGCCGGTGTCGCCTTTGTCGCCGGTGCGGGTGTAAATTTTGGTGAGGCGGTTGGCCATCGATACCTCTACGGCGAAGGGGTCAGGGTTAATACTTCCGGCGGCGAGTCGCGTGGCGCCTCCCGCAGCGTGCCGTCCGGCAGCGTCGTCTTGCATTGATTGAAAATGCGCAACTGGCACGTCTGGCAGATGGTGATATCCAGCTTGGGATAAATCGTATCCATCGGCACATCGCGCACGTCGAACACGTTGTGACGGCCGATATCGTCCATGTAACCGCCGCGCTCCAGGAAGTGGCGCGCGGAATCCTTCATACGATAAAAATACAGCCCGCCGCCCATGCGCCGGCGCCGATACGCTTCGTGCGTCAGCAGTTCCGCGCCGGCGATGTCGACGAAGTTGATGCCGCTGGCGACGATCAGCAAATGCTTTTGTGTGGGCATTTGTTCATCGACCTGCTCGATGCGGGTTTGGATGTGATCGACCGCGCCGAAGAACGCTTCGCCGTTGATGCGCAGCATTTTGACTTGCGGGCAATCGGGCAGTTGCGTGTCGGCGGTAAAATGGTAGCTGCCGGGTTGCGGATCAGGTTTCACGTCCAGGATGCGCGGGTGCGAGGTCTGCATCAGATACAAAATCAGCGACAGCAGCACGCCGGCGTAGATGGCAAATTCCAGATGCACCAGCAATGCCGACAGAAAGGTAACCAGCATCACCACCGTTTCGCGGCGGCTGGTGCGCAACACCGCGCGTATCTGCGGAATATCGATCAGCCCGTACGCCACCATGAACAGAATCGCGCCCATCACCGCCAGTGGCAGATGATTTGACAGCGGCCCCACCACCAGCAGCAAAAAGATCAGGATCAGCGCCGAGCCCACGGCGGCGAGCGGCGTGCGCGCACCGGCCTCGAAGTTGGCGCCGCTGCGGTTAAACGAGCCGCTGCTGGCGTAACCGGAGAAAAACGAGCCCGCGATGTTCGACAAGCCTTGCCCGATGAATTCCTGGTTGCTGTCGATGTGCTGGCCGGTTTTGGCGGCGATGGCGCGCGCGATGGACACCGCTTCGGTGAGCGCGAGAATCATCACGGCGAAGGCCACCGGCAGGGTTTTTTTCAGCGTATCGGGCGACAGATCGGGGTGCGACAGTTGCGGCAGGCTGCCGGGCAGATCGCCGACCATCGCAATGCCGGTACGGTCCGCGCCGAAGATCAGATTGAGCACGAAGGCAAACAGGCTGCCCGCCAGCATGGCGGAAATCATGTAGGGAAATTTCGGATAACGCCGGCGGGTGACAATGCCCGCGAGCAACGTGGTGGCGCCGACGGCGGTGACATACAAATTCAGGTGCAGCAGTTGCGCCGCGAACGTGTACAGCGTATCCAGAAACGACAGGCCGCGATGGATGTCCATGCCGAAAAAATTCTTCAATTGCGCGGCAAAAATCAGACAGGCCGCGCCGGTGGTAAAGCTGATCACCACGGTGTGCGAAATAAAATTCACCAGCGCGCCCATGCGCGCAATGCCCATGGCCAGTTGCATGATGCCGACCAGAAACGCGATGGTCAGCGCGAGCTTGATGTAGTCGCCGCTGGAGGGTTCGGCCAGCACGCTCAGGCTGGCGAACAGAAAAATCGAGATCACGTTGGTAGGGCCGGACACCAGTTGCCAACTCGAGCCAAACAGCGCCGCGATAATCGCCGGCACCATCGCCGCGTACAAGCCGTATTGCGGCGGCAGCCCGGCCAGGGTGGCGAAGGCCACGCCCTGCGGCAGCACGATCACCGCGCCGGCCAGCGCCGCCATACCGTCTGCGCGCAGCGTGTCGCGGTTGACCATCGGCCACCAGCGCAGGAAAGGGAGCAGGCGCGGCAGCCAGTTCGGGTACGATGGCGGATAGGACGAATTCAAGGCATTACCCAGTGGCAGATGGAGCGTGTGGCATAGGTGCAAACAAAGGTAAAGACGCCCGGCGAGCGTGACTTGCACATTATGGGCGATAGCCCGGGGCACGGCAACGAAAGCGGATTTTCGGGTATAATCCCGCCGCAAAGAATCACCAAAAAAAACATCACCAATCACGGAAATCAGGGCAGAGATCACCAATATGAAACTGTGCGCAATATTTGGGATGGCGGCGGCAATGGTAATGAGCGGTTCCGCCACGGCGCAAACGCCGGCGGGCGATGCCGCGGCGGGTGCGAAATTGAATTCCATGTGTATCGGCTGCCACGGCATTGCCGGTTACAAGACGGCTTTTCCCGAGGTGTATAGCGTGCCCAAAATCGGCGGCCAGCATCCGGCGTATATCGTCAAGGCGTTGCAGGCCTACAAGTCGGGCGACCGCAACCACCCGAGCATGAAGGGTATCGCGGCGACCCTGTCGGACAAGGATATGGCTGATTTGGCGGCGTACTACGGCGCAGGCCCCAGCAAAGTGGCTGGCCACTAACCGCGCAGGCTGAGGAAACAATATGAAAAAAGTTACGATGATGGTTTGTGGCGCGGCGCTGTTGATCGGCGGCCATGCCCAGGTATTTGCGGGTAATGCGGCGGCGGGCAAAGAAAAAGCCAAGGCCTGTGCGGCCTGTCACGGCGCGGACGGCAACAGCACCGACGGCAATTTCCCCAAACTCGCGGGACAGCAGGCAGACTACATCGTCAAGTCTCTGCAAGGCTACAAAGCGGGCACGCGCAAAAACCCGATCATGGCGCCGATGGGGGCCAACCTGTCGCAACGCGACATGGACGATCTGGCGGCTTACTTTTCGTCACAGCCGGGGTTGGTGACGTTCAAGTAGTTTGTGACACGTGAGGCGTTAGGTGTGAGGGGTGAGGCGTAACCCCATGCGCCGTGAGTTTGCACCTCACGCCTCACGCCTCACGCCCTTCCCCCGCCACTCGCACAAATCCTCAATCAGGCACGTCCCGCACTTGGGCGCACGCGCGGTACACACATAGCGCCCGTGTAAAATCAGCCAGTGATGCGCGTGGAGCATGAACTCGGCGGGCACGAATTTCAGCAGTCTTTCTTCCACCTCCAGCGGCGTCTTGCCCGGCGCAATACCGGTGCGGTTGCCGATGCGAAACAAATGCGTATCAACCGCGATGGTCGGCTCGCCAAACGCGATGTTGAGCACCACATTGGCGGTCTTGCGGCCCACACCGGGCAGCGCTTCCAGCGCCTCGCGCGTGCGCGGCACTTCGCCGCCGTGGTTTTCAATCAATAGTTTGCAGGTGGCAAGGATGTTTTTCGCCTTGGTGTGGTAAAGCCCGATGGATTTAACGTAACTTTCCAGCCCTTTTTGCCCCAGCTTGAATATGCTTTCCGGCGTGTTGGCACGTTGGTAAAGTGCGTCGGTGGCGAGATTCACACTCCTGTCCGTGGCCTGCGCCGACAGAATCACCGCGATCAGCAGTTCAAAGGGGGTTTTAAAGTGTAATTCACCGCGCGGTTCCGGGTTTGCGGCATGGAAACGCTCAAAAATGGTGCGGCGCTTGGTTGGATTCATATCGGGGTGTGAGCCTGCGGAATGTTACAAACGGGGTGGCGGGGCATTATATAATCTTGTCAGATCAATTCGTTAGCCGGGGGCGTTATGAAATCAGTGCTTAAGGTTTTAGTGCTTGCCGCAACGGTCGCGACGGGTTTTGTCGCGGGGACGGTAGCGGCGGAGCCGGTGACGTTCTCCAAGGATGCGCCATTACGCGCCGAGCCGAAGTTTGACGCGAAGCCGGTAGCGCAAATCAGAAAGGATACTCCCGGTGAGCAATTGTCCAAGCAAAGTCCCTGGGTCAATGTGAAAACACCGCAAGCAACTGGATGGGCGCTGACAACGGATCTGAATTACGGCGGTGGTGGATCGTCCGCGGGGATTAGTCTGGCCCGTACGGGTACGCGGGTGGGGGGGGCTCGACCTTGGGGGCCAGAGGCTTCGATGAGGCCACCATCACTGCTGCGATGAGTGATGGCGGGGCAATCAACCGGGAGCAGCTCGCGCTACTGGATGGCTATGTGGCCTCCAAGTCCGATGGCCAGTCGTTTGCCAGTGCCAAAGGTCTTTCGGCATCGACGGTGGGTTACTAGGAGAGGCCGCATGACATCACTTAAACTACTTTCGGTGACCTTCCTGCTGCTGTTTTGCGGAGCCGCGCAGGCGCAATTCAATCTTAACCGGATATTCGATGCGGGCAAGGACGTCGTCAAAGCCACTACGGGTATCAGTGAGGAGGAAGAAATCAAGATTGGCGGTGAGCTTGCCGGGCGCATGTTGGGGCAGGTCGCGTTGGTTGACGACGCCAATGTACAGGCCTATGTGAATCGCGTGGGCCGCTGGGTGGCATCGCAAGGGGAGCGCCCCGATCTGCCGTGGAAGTTCGGCGTGGCCAATGCGCCGCAAATCAATGCCATGGCGATGCCGGGTGGCACCATACTGATTACGCGCGGCCTCTACGATTTGCTCGAAAATGAGGCGCAGCTTGCCGGTGTGCTGGGACACGAAATTGCACACGTGGTGAAGAAACATCACATCAACGTGATGCAGAACCAAAGCTGGATATCCGCAGGCGCAAATCTTGCATCAGCAGGGCGGGGCGGAAACAATCAGCTGCAAAAAGTGGCGCTCGATTTTTTCAAGAATCTGTTTATCAACGGATTGGATAAAGGCGCGGAGTACGACGCCGATGCCACCGGCGCTATTCTTGCCACACGCGCCGGTTACAACGCTTTTGGTCTGGTCGAAGTGCTGCACAAATTGAACGCGCGCTCAAAAGGCGATGAGAACACAGCGCTACTGTTCAAGACGCATCCGTCGCCGGCCGAGCGCATTGACAATCTGGGCAAACTGCTGGCACCACGTTTGTCCCAGTTACCTGCGGGACTGGAACCCGAATTGACGGGAGCGGCCGCTGCTGCACCGCGGCCATCGCGAGCCCCGGCGAGTAAACCTGCGCCTTCACGGGTGAGTACACCCGCTGTCGGCGCCAGAGCATTCGCCAGCGAAGCGCCCGCCACTGAAGCCGCGCCGGCGGAAGCGCCTGCACCGGCAGCAAAGCCCGCGCCGAGCGGTAATCCTCTGGACGTGCTGCAAGGCATCAAAGGGTTGTTCGGGCGTTAATTCCGGTCGCTGTGGCCGCTGGCGATATTACGTAACTATTTGTTTTTATTCTTATTTTTTAAGGCGTTCGCGCGCTCGCGCGAGCGCCTTTTTTATCGCCTCTCGTTTGGCCTCGGTGTCCGTCGTGTCAGCGGTTGGCGACACGGCAGGAGACGCGAGTGGCGGCAGGCGCGCGTGCGTTAGCCGTGCCGTGCGTGCCATGCGCGCCGTATTGCGACGCCGTGCGTGCGCCGCAACGGCACGTTGTGCATCGCGGCCGGCACTGCGTTCCACCGGCGCCATGGCAATGCAATCCACCGGACACGGCGGGATACACAGCGCGCACCCGGTGCATTCGCCCGCAATCACCGTGTGCATGACTTTTGCTGCACCGGCGATGGCATCCACCGGGCAGGCTTGGATGCACAAGGTGCAGCCGATGCACCAGGCTTCGTCGATCAGTGCGACGGCAGGCGCCTGCGTGACGCCGTAACGCGTGTCCAGCGGCAGGGGCGGGCGTCGCAACAGTTCTGCGAGATCGGCAATGATTTCATCGCCGCCGGGCGGGCAGCGGTTGATGTCTGCGGCGCCGCTGCTGATGGCCTCGGCATACGGACGGCAACCGTCGTAGCCGCATTGCCGGCACTGGGTTTGTGGCAACAGCGCGTCGATGCGTTCGGTCAGATCGCCGTGCGGTGTCACGCCGTGCTCGTGGTAACGAGCGGGCGCGCCTCGTGACGCGGCTCGATAATCAGGCCATACAGCACCACCACGACGGCCCAGCACACCACGCCCGACCACAGCACGTGTGATGCAAAGTGCGCGCCCTGCATGATGCGCACCAGGCCCAGGCCGAGTCCGGCAAACAGGCCCAGCGCCAGTCCCGCATAAGCCAGCCGTGGGTTGCCGAGCGCGCGGCCGACAAAATAAAAAGCCAGCAGGCAAAAGCCGGTGGAAGCGTGCCCGGCGGGAAAGCAATGCCCCGCAGCGATGCCGGCCGGGTAGGTTTCCCACAGACCGACATAGGGCGCGAATCCGCCGAACCCCACGACATCCCACGGGCAATGCCGCATGCTGAAGTTTTTCATAGCGGTGACCGTCAGCGGCGCGAGCGACAATGCCAGTGCCACAAACAAATACAGCGGGCGCGAGGGTTGCAATGACGGCTGCGATGGCGGCGCCAAAAACGAGATCAGGTAGCCGGCAATGGCGGCCACCGCCACCAGCACCACCAGATTCTTCGCCCCGTGATGCAGCACCACTTCAACAAAGCCGTTGTAGCGCCACGGAAAGCCGCCGCTTTGCGCGTCGAAAAACCAGCCCGTCACTAACGGATCGATCCCGGCGTGATCAAGCGCGAATAGGATGCCCGCCAGCGGAATCAGGGGTAACAGGTGCCGCACAAAAAAGGGCAGCCGCTGCTTCATGGCGGTGTCACGGGCGTGGCGGCCAGCATGGGGCGGCTTTGCGCATCGCCGATCAAGGTGTCTTTGCTGAAGAAATAATTCATGTTGTCGACGGCGCCGTAATCGTCGCAACCGCCGTTAGTGAACGTCGAAGTGAACGTGCGGCCCTACATTGTATCACGGCGGCTCCGTTGATCCTGCCCTCGTTGTTGCCGCGGGGTGCGATTCAAAGTGATGTCTACATCGCAGTCTCCACACAAAGAGAAACACCTTCCCCCTGAAGGGGAAGGGACTGTCTGCTGGTCTATGCATCCCGTGGCTTAGACATCAGTTTGAATCGCACTCGTTGCCGCGTGAAATGAAAGCGTATGCGCCGATCAACGGCGCGGCTGATGGACTGCGAAGGGCGTCGTATGACGCTTGGGATTGTGAGGCGATCGCCAGTGAATTGTGAATAGTTTTTCCTGCCCGCAACGCAAATCCAGTGCAATTGCGGCCTGCGACAATCCAGTCGAACGCTACGCGCAGGACTACGCAAAGTGCTGCTTCGCTCAAGTCAAGCAGGGGCGGGAGTACCCGATTACAATTGCTGTCTCTTAAGATTCGCTAAACATCGAAGCCGTGATTTTCCCATTCAATAAACGTGAGTTACCACGCACGGCCGCCCGCGAGTGGAATCCGCTTAGTCTTGTTGCATTCACCAGTTTGTGGATCGCCAGTGTCGCGAACTGGCCACTTTGGCGCGCCGTCATGTCACTGCCGGAATTGGCGCTGCCGCACGGAATCATCGTCTTGGCCGGCTTTTTCGGAATCGTCGCAGCGTCGACTTTCGGGCTTGTCGCGCTATTCGCTTGGCGCTGGACTGTAAAACCCGTACTGGCCGTATTAATGATAGCCGCTGCATTCGGCGCTCATTTCATGGGGACGTATGGCACGATTATCGACGCCACGATGATGACCAACGTGCTGCAGACGAATCCCAGTGAGGTGCGTGACCTGCTCAGCGTAAGGATGTTGCTCGGCGTGCTGGTGCTGGCACTATTACCCTTGATCGGGATAGGGCGGGCGAAACTGGATCAGCGCGGGGGCTGGCGTCAATTGCGCCTCAATGCGCTGGGCATTGCAGCCGCGCTCATGGTAATTGCCGCGCTGATTTTCGCGTTGTTCGCCGACTTGTCCGCAACCATGCGTAACCATAAGTCGGAGCGTTACCTGGTGAATCCCGTTAATTCGTTCTACGCTTTAGGCGTGCTGGCGCACGAGACGCTCGCGAAATCCAAAGGTCCGCTGCAAGCCATCGGGCTGGATGCGCGGATCGCTGTCCGCCCATCCGGACAACGGCCACCGTTATTACTGCTCGTCATCGGTGAAACCGCGCGCGCCGCGAATTTCTCCCTCAATGGTTATGCGCGCCCAACGAATCCGGAACTGCTGAACCTTGGGGTGGTCAGCTTTCGCGATGTCACTTCATGCGGCACAAGCACTGCGGCATCGCTGCCTTGCATGTTTTCGCATCTCGGAAGGAAAGATCATGGCGCGCGCGAGGTTGATCACGAGAACCTGCTGGATCTCTTGTATCGCGCCGGTTTGGCGGTGCTGTGGCTGGATAACCAATCCGGATGCAAATCGCTCTGCGACAGGGTCCCGAACACGCGCGCCAATGTAATAGCCCCCGGCGGCGTGCCGCTTCCGTCCGGGCTTTGTCAGAATGGCGAATGTCTCGATGGCGCGCTCCTGCATGGCCTGAACGAGCGTATCGCGGCACTGCCGGCCGAACGCCGCGATAAAGGCGTAGTTCTTGTTATGCATCAGATGGGCAGCCACGGCCCCGCGTACTACCAGCGCTCGCCACCCGAGCGCAAACCTTTTCTACCGGAATGCACCACCAATGTGCTGCAACAGTGCGACAGGCAGCAGTTGCTCAATGCGTACGATAACTCCATCGCCTACACCGACCACGTGCTCGCTGAAAACATCGGGTGGCTGAAAAAACAATCCGGCAATTACGATCCATCGCTGCTCTACGTCTCGGATCACGGCGAGTCGCTTGGCGAAAATAACCTTTACCTGCACGGCATGCCGTATGCCCTCGCACCGCGATTTCAAACGCATGTGCCGCTCATCGTGTGGTTGCCGCCGGGCAACGAGGGTCAGGTCAATTCAACGCTTGCATGCCTGAATAAAAAGCGCGACAACGCGCTCTCTCACGACAATTTGTTCCACACGGTGCTGGGCTTGCTTGGCGTTACGGCCAAAGAGTATCGTCCCGCGCTTGATGCATTTGCGCCGTGCGCAGTACGCTAATCCCGGCGGTCAAAGTTACGAAGGCTACGAAGGCGACGGCGCAAGCGGCCGCCACTGGCCGTCGATCAGGCCTTCGAGCGGCTGGAACTGGCTCTTGTAGGCCATCTTGCGGCTGTGCGCGATCCAGTAACCCAGATAGAGATAAGGGCGATCGAGTTTTTTGCACAGCGCGATTTGCCACAGAATATTGTAGGTGCCGAAACTCGCGCCGGGAACATCCGGATCGTAAAACGTATACACCGACGACAAGCCGTCCGGCAGGACATCGATGATGCTCACCATGCGCAGCACCCCGTCGTGGCTGAATTCCACCAGCCGCGTATCGACATTGCTCTGCAACAGAAAATGCCGGTACTGCTCGCGGCTGTCCTGGTCCATGCCGCCGCCGCTGTGTCGGCTGGCCTGATAACGCAGGTAAAGCGCGTAGTGTTCCGGTTGATATTTCAGATCCAGCGTCTGCGTGGCAAGGTGCGCGTGCCGGTTGCCGTAGCGGCGCTGCGTGCGGCTCGGCACAAAATCGGCCACCACGATCCGCGCTGGCACGCAGGCCTGGCACGCATCGCAATGCGGCCGGTAAGTGAACGCGCCGCTGCGGCGAAACCCCGCGCGCACCAGCTCGCCGTATACCGCGGTATCGATTAAATGGCTGGGTGTGGCGACCTGCGAGCGCGCCAGCCGCTCCGGCAGATAACTGCACGGGTAGGGCGCAGTCGAGTAAAACTGCAATACCGACAGCGGGAGGTCAGTTAAATAAGTCATTGTCGAATTGCCAGGATGACGGCGGTTCACAGTTTACCAAGACTGTGAGTTGTCGTACGAAATCGTCACGCGGAATTTCCCGTGCGCCGAGTGACGCCAGATGCGACGTTTGCATCTGACAATCGATCAAGCCGAATCCCCAGCGATGCAGTTGCCGCGCCAGATGCGCCAGCGCGATCTTTGAGGCGTCGGTGGCACGCATGAACATCGATTCGCCGTAGAACATGCGCCCGAGCGCCACGCCGTAGAGGCCGCCGGCGAGTTCGCCGTCGATCCAGGTCTCCACCGAATGCGCGAGGCCGCGCCGGTGCAGCTCGGTGTAGGCGGCCACCATGTCATCGGTGATCCATGTCCCCGCTTGACCATCGCGCGGCGCGGCGCAGGCGCGCATCACCGTTTCAAACGCCGAGTCGATGCGCACCTCGAAATCCGGCTTGTGCAAACGCTTGCCGAGCGAGCGCGAGATTTTGAGTTCGGCGGGCATCAGCACCATGCGTGGGTCGGGGCTCCACCACAGCAGCGGTTGATCCGCGCTGTACCACGGAAAAATACCGTGCTGGTAGGCATCGATCAGGCGTTCTGCGGAAAGTTCTCCGCCGGCGGCAAGCAAGCCGTTGGGCTCAAGCAGCGCGCGCGCAAGTGGCGGGAAGGGTTGGTTGCGGTCGAGCCAGGGAATCATGCCGGCATTGTAGTGGTGTGGTGGTGGCAGGGTTGTTCGTGGTGGTGCGATAGTATATTAACTATATGTTTTTAAACAACTATTTAAGTATAGTGGATTCGTGCTGCCATGCCCGGCCCAGGGATCGAATCGTGCTTTCGTCCTGCGCTGCGGATCGGCATGGCGTTGACGTAGATCAATCGCGGCATGCGGTTTTAGCCGATAGTCGGCGTCACGGTCGATTGGCCATACGCATGAGGGCATGGACTTGAACGCACGCAATATCGCGGTTGCAACCATCAAGCAAGAGCATCGATCTCTGGCGCGAGTGTTGCAGACCCTGCAAGCCCTGTTGAATCGTGTCGAGTCCAGCTACGGATCGCCGGAGTTCGGCTTGCTGTCCGCCGCGCTGTATTACATCGATGATTTTCAGGAGCGCTGCCACCATCCCAAAGAAGATGAGTATCTTTTCAAGGCTCTGCGTGCGGCGACCGTGGAATTTAACGGCGAGCTCGATGCGTTTGAAGCCGGGCACATGAGCAGCGTGCACGCCGTGTCGCAATTGCATCGGTACCTGGTTCACTATCAAGGCGGTTCTGCCACCGGCCTTGATCTGCTCAAGGCGGGCGTCGACACCTATGCGGCGCAAATGATGGAACACATGCGGCAGGAAGAAGCGCTCCTTGAGCTTTGCGCCGATGTCATCGGCGAGTCGGAATGGGCGCGCATCGCCGCCGCATTCGACGAGAACGATGATCCGCTGTTCGGCAGCAACCGCCGCGAGGAATTCGGGCGGCTTTACCACCGCCTGGCGCTGCTGGCGCCGCGCAAGTTGAAGGCAGCGTTGCATCCGGACAAGGGCCAGTAGCCGCATTGCGCGTGTTGGACGGCGATGGTGCAAGTAGCGCGTCGCCCGCGCCGGGCTACGGTAGAATCCCCCTCGATGGCGCATGGAGCGCCGGCGTCATTGAGGTGGAGGGTTTCCGCCGCGCCAGCTCCAAACCGGGGGAATGGATATGGTCGGCTTATGGCTGCGTACGAGTGTTGTGCTTTGCGTTATCTTGCCGTGGGCGCCTGTGGCACAGGCGCAGGCGCCACAAGTTTTTCCCTCGCGCGCGATACGCATCGTAGTGCCGTTTCCGCCGGGCGGCACGTCGGACATTCTGTCGCGCACCATCGGGCAAAAGCTCACCGAAGAATGGGGCCAGCAAGTCATCACCGATAATCGTCCGGGCGCGGCGGGCAATATCGCCTCTGACTTTGTAGCCAAATCCAAGCCGGACGGCTACACGCTCTACGTCAACACCGTCGGCACGCACGCCATCAATCCGGCGATTTACGCCAAGCTGGCGTTTGATCCGGTGAAAGATTTCACCGCGATTACCAATCTGGTGAACCTGCCCAGCGTGCTGCTGGTGCATCCCTCGGTACCGGTGAAAAACGTCAAAGAGCTCATCGCGCTGGCGAAAAAGCGCCCCGGCGATTTGCAGTACAGCTCGGCGGGCAGCGGCGCGCAACCGCATCTCACCGCCGAGATGTTCAAGAGCATGGCCGGCGTGGACTTGCTGCACATCCCGTACAAAGGCGCCGGCCCGCAGATGATCGCGCTGATTTCCGGCGAAGCGGCGCTGACGTTCGCGACCGCACCGTCGGGCGTGCCGCTCGCCAAGAATGGCCAGGCGCGCGCGATAGCCGTCACCAGCGCCAAGCGCATCCCCGCGCTGCCCGACGTGGCCACCATCAACGAAACGATCCCCGGCTACATCGCGGTCGGCTGGAACGGCCTGATGGGCCCGGCGGCGCTGCCTGCACCGGTGCTGGAAAAAATACACGCCACCGTGTCGAAAATCGTGCGCATGCCGGATATCCGCGACAAACTAATCGGCCTGGGTGCTGATCCGGCGCTATCCACGCCCGCCGAGTTTGCGGATTTGATTAAATCTGAATTGGTGAAATGGGCTAAGGTGGTTAAGGATTCCGGGGCCAAGTTGGATTGAGGCTTTAAGGTCACAAGCTTTTTTCCACAGATAAACGCAAATACACACAGATAACCCCACCCTCGTCGTTCCCGCGCAGAGCCTGTCCTCGAATGCTTTAGTCGGGGACGGGAATCCAAAACATACGCCCCATGTGCTCCACCGCATGGATTCCCGTCTGCGCGGGAGCGACGGAGGGTGAGTTTTTCGCAAAAGGAAATTTATTAGCATGACGCAATCACCCACACAAACCCCCACTGCCGATCTCGCCGCGTTCATCGCCGGCCTGCAATACGAACACATTCCTGCCGCGACGCGCGAGCGGGTGAAAGACATCATCCTCGACGCCATTGCGAGTGCGCTGGCTGGCACGCACGGTGATGAGGTCAAGCAGATACGCGGGCTGGCTACGGCGCTGGGCGCATCCAGCGAGGCCAGTGTGTTTGGCGGCGACAAGCTGTCGTTGGCAGGCACGACGCTGTTGAACGGGTATTTGATTACTGCGGTGACGGTGTGTGATGTGCATCGTCCCACGCTGTATCACACCACGCCGCAGGTGATTTCGCCGGCGCTGGCGATTGCTGAGCGTGATGGTGCTTCCGGCCGCGCCTTGTTGACGGCGGTGACGGCGGGTTTGGAAACGTCGGTGCGCGTGGCGAACGGCACGCATTACGCGGCGTTTCGCTCGCGCGGCTGGCATTCGCCGGGGGTGGTGGGGCCGTTTGGCGGCGCTGCTGCTGTTGGCAAATTGCGCGGCTTCAAGGCGGACACACAGTTGATGGCATTCGGGTTGGCGGGCAGCCAGTCGGCGGGCACGTTTGCGCACTGGGGTACGCCGACGATTAAATTTCATCAGTGCCGTGGCGCGCTGTCGGGCCTGATGGCGGGCTTGCTGGCGGAGCAGGGCTTTCTCGCGTCCAAGGAAATTCTCACGCACAAGGATGGCGGCATTTACAACGCCTATTCGGATGGCGGTAAGCCAGAGACTGTGACGGCTGATCTGGGCAAGCAGTGGGCGCTGGAACAAATCTCGTTGCGGCTGTGGCCAGCGGCCAGCTCGGTGCAATCGGTGATTACCGCGTTGCTGGCGCTGGCCGCTGAGCATGATCTCAAACCGGCGGACATTGCCGAGGTGCGCGTCGGATTGTCGAAGGGCGTTTACGACATGCACGGCACGCTGGCGTGGGACGATAAATTCAAGGCGCTGCTGTCGATGCCGTACATCACCTCGGTGGTGCTGCATGATCGCGCGTGCTGGCTGGATCAGTTTGAGCCCGCGCGTGTGCAGGACAAAGCTGTGGGTGATTTTGCGCGTGATCGCGTAAAGGTCTTTGCCGATCCCGGCATACAAGGCACGGCGGCACTGGTGGAAATCAAAACCAACACCGGTGTCACGCACACCGATCGGCGCATGGTCGCGAAGGGCGATGCGGCTGATCCGTTAAGCCGCGCAGAAATTCAGGGCAAGCTGCGCGTCGCGGCGCAGGGCGTGATTTCCAGTGCGGCGGTGGATCGCATCATTGCGCTGGTCGATGGCCTGGAGCAGCTCGACAACGTGCGCGAGCTGCTCGACGCGGTGCGCGCGTCACGTTGAGCAGCGCGGCCGCATCAGCCAAATCAATTCCGGCTCGCCAATAATCCGATCAGCAAGCCCGCCAGCGCGGATACGCCTATCGCGGGCCACGGATGGGTGTGTACGTAGCGGTCGGCGGCCATGGCGGTGGGCGTGGCCAATTCGATGACCGCAGTTTCCACTTTGCCGATGTTGGCGCGGATGTCGTCAGCCGAGCGCTGCACGCGCTGGCGCAGTTCGACCACCTTGTCGCTGGTTTCGGCGGCGGTGGCTTTGACGAGTTGTTCGGCGTCGTGTACCAGCACTTTGATATCGCTTGCGAGTTTTGAGCTTTGGGTGCTCATGTCGTTCTCCTTGGAGGTGAAGGGTTAACGGTGCACCAGCACGGGTATGTGCGATTGCGCCAGCACCTTGCTGGTTTGGCTGCCGAGAAATAATTTGCTCAAACCGCTGCGGCCATGCGAGCCCATGACGATCAGGTCGCATTGGTACTTGCGCGCAGCTTTGACGATGGCCTCGGCGGGCGTATCGCTCATCACATAATACCCGTTACATGCGACGCGTTTTTCGGCGGCGACTTTCTTCACGGCATTCAGGTGGCGCTGCGCGGTTTTTTTCGCGCTGGCTGCGTGCTGCAACGGGGTGATCATGTCCGGCGGCACGTAGTCGGCGTAGATCTCGATGTGATAGGTCGGCGCCACGTAAAACGCCGTGATGGTTGCGCCGATCTTGCGCGCCAGTTTTACGGCGTCGCGCACGGTGCGGTGAGACAGCGTGGAGCCATCCGTCGGAACCAGTATGTTTGTATACATCGTGCGCCTCTTTTCACATCACGGGTTTAACCACCGTTTGATTCGTGATGTGACTATAGCGGCGCTGCTTTCAAGGACGTTGATCCATATCAAAGGTTGTTCAGTGTGGCGGGGCATCATTGAGGCGCAATACAGCACGTTAAAACCCTCTGACAGGAGAATTTCATGGACTCGCTTCAAATCACCGTGCGCGATATCAGGCATTCCCCCACGCTCGACGCGCATATTCGGAGCAAAGCCGCCAAGCTGGAGCAGTATTCCTCGCCGATCATCTCGTGCCGTATCGTTGCCGAAGCGCCGCATAAGCATCAGCAAAGCGGCAGGCTCTACAGCGTGCGGCTGGACATCGCCGTGCCAGGGCGGGAGATCGTGGTCAATCACGAACACGACGAGGATATTTATGTCGCGCTACGCGACGCGTTCAACGCCGCGAAACGCCAGCTTGAGGATTACGCGCAGATACGGCGCGGTGAAACGCGCTCGCGTAAGCGCCAGGTTTTGGGTGATGCCGCGGCTGCCCCTTCGCCGCCGGACGCCGTATAACAGCGCGCAGCGAAGTTTTATAAATTACTTTAAAAACATATAGTTACAATGGGCTTGAGCAGCTAAGCCGTGCGGAACGACGCTTCCATCTCGCGCCGCACGCACACGGCCTCGCTGTCCGGCGCGGCGATGTCGTGCCATGTCACTGCTTGCCCCTTGGCGACACGCCGCGTGATTTTTACGCCGTGCGCCAAGCCGATGGGTAGCCCGGCGCAAGCCAGCGAATCGGCGGCAGGCATCAGCCGCCCGTACACCGTGTAGCCGCCTTCGCCGTCGAGCGATTCGCCTTCGTTGAGATCACGTTTGGCGATGGATACCACGTCGCCGCGAAAGCCAGTGGCGGCACCCGTCGCTTCACTGCGCAGGCCCACCGAGGCGACGCTGATGCCGAGTTCCAGGCCGATCAGGTGATAGGGCTTGTACATCGCGGCGTAGTTGCCGCTGTCGTCGGTGTGCAGGCCGTACTCTTTAAAACAGCGGCGCACGTAATCGCTGTCGGCGGCGAAGTTGACATACACGCCCCAGCGCAGATCGCGAAACACCGGGCGGCCGTCGCGCTCGAGGCTGGAAATCACTTCGACCTGGCCGCGATGCGTGAGATGCCCGCCTTCGGCGCGCGGACGCATCACGCGCGGCAGATCGTCCACGCCGCATGGCGGAAATTCCAGCCCGTCGGGCGCGGGCGTAAGCCCGGTGGCGTTGGCCACTGCCGCCATTTCAATCGCCGACTTGGTGCCGTCGAGAAACGAGTTGAACATCTGCGCGTTGAAATCACCTACGGCCACTTGCTCCGGCGTAAAACCGTAATGGCCCCACACCGTGTCGGGCGTGGCCTCGTGATACACCGGCAGATACTTGGTGCCTTTGCCTGCGGCAATCACTTCAAAGCCCGCGGTGCGGGCCCAATCCACCATCTCGCAAATCAACGCGGGTTGATCACCGTAAGCGAGCGTGTAGACGATGCCGGCTTCTTTTGCGCGCTGAGCCAATAAGGGGCCCGCCAGTGCATCCGCTTCCACATTGACCATCACAATGTGCTTGCCGTGCTTGCAGCAGGCGAGCACATGGCGGATGCCGGCGGCAGGGCTGCCGGTGGCGTCGATGACGATTTCAATCGCGTCGCTGGCGATGGCCGTGGGCGCGTCATCGGTGAGGAAGGTGGTGCCGTGTTGGCGCGCGTCGTCGAGCGAAGTGGCGCCATGTTGCTCGGCGGGCCAGCCCACGCGCGCGAGACTTTCCCTGGCACGCTGTGGTGACAAATCGGCCACCGCCACCAGATGCAAGCCTGGCGTGCGCCGCACCTGCGACAAAAACATCGAGCCGAATTTGCCGGCGCCGATGAGTAATACGCGTAGCGGTTTGTTGTCGGTAGCGCGCTGGGCGAGCAGTTTATGCAGATTCATGTATTGCTAAACCGTTCGGCGACTCAGCGTATGGGATCACCATCCGCCGGCACGTCCACCTCGAACGCGTTGGCAATGCCGGAGACAAACACAAAAAAGTTGAGTGTCGCCGTGAGTTCGACCAGCCACTGCACGCCGTGGCGGTTGAGCAGGGTGTCGAACAGCGCTTTGTCAGCCTTGTGCGTCCGCGTGAGTTGCAGCGCGTAGTTCATCACATCGCGTTCTTCCGTCGATAATTTGGCCGGATCGCCCTGCGCGCGGATGTGATCGATCAAGTCTTCGCGGATTTTATGGTGTCGCGCCTGCGCCACCTGCGCCGCCCACACGTAAGGCGCATCGCACTCGCGCGCGGCGGCGAGGATGGCGACAAAACGCAGCTTGGGTTCGACGATGGTGTCGTCGCGCACGAAGCCCACCATCGGTGCCAGCCGTTGCGCGAGCGCCGGGCTGTGCAGCAGCACGCTGAACGGCCCGCGAATATGGCCGAAGACTTTCAGCACGGCATCGGCGGCGGCCTGGTGTTCCGGTGCAAGGTCGGACTTGGCGGTGATGAGTTTGGTGCGCGGCATGACGGTTTCCTTTATGAGCTAATCAGATAGCGACGGGTGGAAGTGTATACCGCGGCCCGGTATTCGGCACCCTGCCGCAACACCCGTCGCGATAGAGACCGCGAAACCCGCCAAGATACGGCTACCGCGTTGCCTCGATATCGGTTACCACGTAACCGCCGGTGGTCTTTTCTGCATTGAACTTCACTTTGTCGCCGACTTTTACCTTGTCGAGCAACGCAGCCTCTTTGACCTGAAACACCATGGTCATCGCCGGCATGTCGAGATTCTGGATCGGGCCGTGGCGGAGGGTGATTTTCTTTGCGTCTCTATCGACGCGGCGCACTTCGCCGTCGGTCATCGGAGTTTGCGCGTGCGTGTTGAGCGCGCTCAGTGTCAGTGCAACCGCGAGCAGAAGATTCTTCATAAGGAGTCCCCTAAAAAATATCAATTAAAACAATTAGTTACTGGGTAACAACGATTTTGCCACTCATGCCTGCCTCGAAGTGGCCGGGGATCAGGCAGCCGAAATAAAACTCGCCGGACTGGGTGAATTGCCACACGATGACTTCAGATTTTCCCGAGGCGACGTGCGCCATGTACGGCTCGTCGTGTTCCATGTCGGGAAATTTTTTCATCAGCTCAGCGTGTTCCTTGAGTTCCTTCAGGTTGCCGAGCACCAGCTCATGCATGATCTTGCCGCCGTTTTTCACCACGAAGCGGATGGTTTCGCCGCGTTTGATGGCGAGCGAGTCGGGCGTGTAACGCATCTTGTCGCTCATGGTGATGGTGACCGTGCGCGTGACTCGCTTCGGATTGCCGGCCTTGCCGAACGGCGTTTCCGCCAGTTGCGCGGCGCTGAAAGGCGCCTTCTTTTTATGCGCGTCTTCGTGTGCGAACGTTACGCTGGCGCCGAGGAGGAGCGCGATGCCCATAAC
>CANIID010000089.1 GCA_947467315.1 Betaproteobacteria bacterium
GAGCCGTCGTAGAGCATCAGCGTGGCGCGCGACGCCAGGCCCGACACCATCCAGTTCCACATCATCCAGCCGCAGGTGGTGTAATAAAACAACCGGTCGCGCGGCTTCACATCGGTTTGCAACTGGTGCTCTTTCAGATGCTGCAACAGCGTGCCGCCCGCGCCATGAACGATGCACTTGGGCACGCCGGTGGTACCCGACGAATACAAAATGTAAAGCGGATGATCGAACGGCAGGCGCTCGAAGTGTATCTCCCGCGCCTGAAATGGCGCCATGAAGTCGCGCACATCAACGGCATTCTTGATATCCGCCAGCGGCAGCTCGGCGCGTGTATACGGCACCACCACGACTTTTTCAACCGACGGCAGTTGCGCCGCGATTTCCTTGACTCGCGGCAGCACATCAATGGCTTTGCCAGTGTAGAAATACCCGTCCACCGCGAGCAACACCTTGGGCTCGATCTGACCAAAACGATCGAGCACACCCTGCACGCCAAAATCCGGCGAACACGAGGACCACACCGCGCCGATACTGGCCGTGGCCAGCATGCCGATCACCGCGCCGGGCAGATTGGGTAGATACGCCGCCACGCGGTCCCCCGGCTTGACGCCTTGCGCGCGTAGCGCCTGTGCCATGCGCGAGACTTCCGCGTGCAACTCGGCCCAGGTGACGCGGCTTTTGAGTTGCTCTTCGCCCCAGAACACGATGGCGGGGGTGCGGTCGCGTTTACGCAGCAGGTTCTCGGCGAAATTCAGGCGCGCTTCGGGAAACCATTTCGCGCCGGGCATGCGGTCACGATCTACCAGGATAGTGTCGCCTTGCGTGGAACCGACGACGCCGCAGAATTGCCAGATCGCCTGCCAGAATTGCTCACGGTCATTGCACGACCAAGCGTGCAGTTCGGCGTAGTTGTTTGTTTTAACGCCGTAGCGTTCGGCGACGAATGTCGTGAATGCAGTCAGGTTGGACGCGGCGACGCGTTGGGGGGAGGGGGTCCACAGGGGTTGATCCATGGTGGTCTCGCTGGGTTGGGGTTTTCTAAAACACCTCACCCCCACCCTAACCCCCCCCTGAAGGGGGGGAACTAAGGCCCCCCCCTTCAAGGGGGAGGCTAGGAGGGGGATGGGGTTTTCATTCAGGCCGCATCTGCGGAAACAAAATCACATCGCGGATCGACGGGCTGTCGGTGAGCAGCATTACCAGCCGGTCGATGCCGATGCCGGCGCCGGCGGTCGGCGGCAATCCGTATTCCAGCGCGCGGATGTAATCGGCGTCGTAGTGCATGGCTTCGTGATCGCCCGCGTCTTTTTGTTTGACCTGCTCCTGAAAGCGCGCAGCCTGGTCTTCGGGATCGTTCAATTCCGAAAAGCCATTGGCGATTTCGCGGCCTGCGATGTATAGCTCAAAGCGCTCGGTGATTTCGGGGTTTTTGTCGTTGCTGCGCGCGAGCGGAGAAACTTCGGCGGGGTAATCAATCAGAAAGGTCGGCTCGTGCAGCTTGGTTTCGACGGTGTTTTCAAACAGCGTGAGTTGCAGCGCGCCTATGCCGTCGTGGGGGCGCACATCCACGCCCAGGCTTTTCAGCTTGGCGGTGATTTTGGCTTTGTCGTTCAGCACGTCGTCGCTGATTTCCGGCTGGTACTTGCGGATGGCGTCGGGGATGGTGAGCCGCGCATAGGGCTTGGCGAAATCGAGTTCCTTGCCCTGATACATGACTCTAGTTCCGCCGGCGGCCTGCGCGGTTTCACGAATCAGGCTCTCGATGAAATCCATCATGCCGTTGACTTCCATGTAGGCGCAGTAAAACTCCAGCATGGTGAACTCAGGGTTGTGGCGCGTGGACATGCCTTCGTTGCGGAAGTTGCGGTTGATTTCGAACACGCGCTCAAAGCCGCCGACCACCAGCCGCTTCAAATACAGCTCCGGCGCGATGCGCAGATAAAGCTGCATGTCGAGCGCGTTGTGATGGGTGACGAACGGGCGTGCCGCGGCGCCACCGGGGATCTGATGCATCATCGGCGTTTCGACTTCGAGATAGTTTTCTGTCACCAGCACGTCGCGCACCGCTTGAATAATCCGCGAGCGTTTGCGGAAGGTGTTGCGAGTGTCTTCGTTGACGATCAGATCGACGTAGCGTTGGCGGTACTTGATCTCCTGATCGGTCAGGCCGTGAAATTTCTCCGGCAGCGGCCGTAGAGATTTTGTCAATAAAAACAGATACTTACATCGTATCGTCAGTTCGTCTGTTTTGGTTTTGAACAGTGTGCCGGTGACGCCGATGATGTCGCCGATATCGTAATGCTTGAACGCATCCTTCGCGTCCTTGCCGGTGTCGCCTTCGGAAACGTAAATTTGAATACGCCCGCTGGTGTCCTGAATGGTGGCGAAGCTGGCTTTGCCCATCACACGTTTCAGCATGATGCGGCCCGCGACGGTGACGCTGACGGCTTCTTGTTCCAGTGGCTCGCGCTCGGTGGCGGCGTGCTTCGCCATCAGATCGCCGGCGTGATGTTTTTGCACAAAATCATTGGGGAAGGCGATGCCCTTGGCGCGCAGGGCGGTGAGCTTGGCGCGGCGCTCTTCGATGATTTTGTTGGTGTCCTGCTCCGGGGCTTTGTTTGGTTCGTCCATGATGTTTACAACCCTTGCTTGAGACTGGCTTCAATAAATACATCCAGCGCGCCATCGAGCACGCTCTGCGTGTTGCCGATTTCGATGTTGGTGCGCAAATCCTTGATGCGCGACTGGTCGAGCACGTAAGAGCGTATCTGGTGCCCCCAGCCGATGTCGGTTTTGGCGTCTTCCTTGGCTTGCTTTTCTTCGTTGCGCTTTCTGATTTCGAGTTCGTACAAGCGCGATTTGAGCATCGCCATCGCTTCGGCGCGGTTGCGATGCTGCGAGCGGTCGCTCTGGCATTGCACCACAATGCCGGTGGGGGCATGCGTGATGCGTACGGCGGAATCGGTTTTGTTGATGTGCTGGCCGCCGGCGCCGGAAGCGCGAAAGGTGTCGGTGCGCAGGTCGGCCGGGTTGATGTCGATTTCAATCGAGTCATCGACTTCGGGATACACGAACACGCTGGCAAACGAGGTATGCCGCCGGTTGTTGGAATCAAACGGCGATTTGCGCACCAGGCGATGCACGCCGGATTCGGTACGCAGGTGGCCATACGCGTATTCGCCGCTGACTTTCAGCGACGCGCTCTTCAGGCCCGCGACTTCACCGGGCGATTCCTCCAACACTTCCACTTTGAATTTTTTAGTTTCGCAGTAACGCAGATACATGCGTTCCAGGATCGAAGTCCAGTCTTGTGCCTCGGTGCCGCCGGAACCGGATTGAATGTCGAGAAAGCAGTTGTTGATATCCATCTCGCCGGAGAACATGCGGCGAAATTCCATCTCGGCAACGGTTTCTTCCAGTTTTTGCGCGTCATTGGCGACGGACATCAATGTGTCGTCGTCGACTTCTTCGCGCGCCATGTCAAACAGGTCTTGCGCGTCACGCACCGTGGAGGCGAGCGATGTCAGTGAGTGGACGGTGTATTCGAGGGCCTTGCGCTCCTTGCCCAACTCCTGCGCGCGTTTGCTGTCGCCCCACACGGCGGGGTCTTCGGCGAGCCTTATGACCTCATCGAGGCGATTGCGTTTGGTGTCGTAGTCAAAGATACCTCCGCAGCTCCGTGGCGCGTGAATTGACGTCGGCGATTTGCTTGGCGATGGCGTTGATGCGTTCGGCTTCCATGATGCAGATAATCCTTTAAAGGCGGGATTATAACCGATGGCCTCTCGAGGAATCGATCAATAGTATCAACACCAACACTGTCGTTCCCGCGCAGGCGGGAACGACGGGTGGGGCGTATTCCGCTTTAACGCAACTCGGCCTTGACGTTACAAATGTTCCCAGTGATCCAGCATCACTTGCGTGGAAACGTTGCCGTTGTATTCGTTGATGCCGAAACGATACACCGCGCGTATGGCATCGGGCAGCGGCTCATTGTGGCCAAATAAAATGCCTTCGAAGAGTTTGCCGTCGCGCCGCAGACGCAGCTTGAGATGACGCTCCCCGACCACGCGCTGCTGCACGACTTCAAACGGATCGAGAAAGCGCGGCTCGGGAAAGCCCTGTCCCCAGATGCCCTCGCGCAGCGCGTGTGCCGCATCGAGCGTGGCGTGTTCCACCGGCAGCGAGCCATCGGTTTCGATTTCACGTTCCAGATCGGCGGGTGAGAGCAGGGTGCGTACCACGTCTTCAAACAGGAACTGAAATTTTTCAAAATCGCCTTCGCGCAGCGTCAGGCCCGCCGCCGCGGCGTGGCCGCCAAAGCGCAATATCAATCCCGGCGCGCGCTTGGATACCAGATCGAGCGCATCGCGCAGATGCAGCCCGCGGATCGAGCGTCCGGAACCTTTGATTTCGCCCTCGACGCCGCGCGCGAAGGCGACCGCCGGGCGATGAAATTTATCCTTGATGCGCGAGGCGACAATGCCGATCACGCCCTGATGCCATTGCGCGTCATAGAGGCTCAAGGTGTAGCCGCTGGCGTCGGTGGTTTGCTCAAGTGCTGCGAGCGCGGATTCTTGCATCTCAGCCTCGATGCCGCGGCGCTGGCGGTTCAAGGCGTCCAACTCCTGCGCGATGGTCTGCGCGCGCGTGGCGTCGTCGGTAATCAGGCATTCAATGCCGAGCGACATATCGGTCAGTCGTCCGGCGGCGTTCAGGCGTGGGCCTACGGCGAAGCCGAGATCGTGCGTGCCGGTGCGCGCCGGATCACGCGCGGCCACACGCAGCAGCGCGGCGACCCCCGGCTGGGCACGGCCCGCGCGGATGCGGTTCAAACCGTGATGCACGAGAATGCGGTTGTTTTCGTCGAGGCGCACTACGTCGGCGACGGTGCCTAGTGCAACTAGGTCGAGCAGATTGCCGAGATTGGGCAAGGCGGCGGTGTTGCGTTCGCGCAGCACCGCCCGCAGCGCCAGCATCAAATAAAACATTACCCCCACGCCGGCAAGATGCTTGCTGGGGAAAGTGCAGCCGTGCTGATTCGGATTGATGATGCACCATGCATCGGGCAGCGTATCGCCGGGCAAATGGTGATCGGTCACCAGCACCTTGATGCCGAGGCGGTTGGCTTCGGTCACGCCTTCCACACTGGCGATGCCGTTATCGACGGTGATAATCACGTCGGGGGATTTCTCTCGCGCGGCGAGTTGCACGATTTCCGGCGTGAGGCCGTAACCATACTCAAAGCGGTTGGGCACCAGGTAATCGATCGTGGCGTTCATGGCACGCAGCGCACGCATGCCGACCGCGCAGGCGGTGGCGCCGTCGGCGTCATAGTCGGCGATGATGAGCAGTTTTTTTTGCGCCGCAATCGCATCGGCGAGCAACACCGCCATGCGTTGCAAATTGAGCATCGACGCAGGCGGGTGCAGGCGTTCGAGTTCGGTGGCGAGTTGCGTTTCGCTGGCGATGCCGCGTGCGGCATACACGCGGGCGAGCAGCGGATGCACGCCGCTTTGCGTGAGCGTGCCAACAGCGTCGAGTGCGACAGGGCGGGTGGTGATGGTGGGCATTGTTATTGTAAGTATTTGTTTTTACGCCATATTTTAAGATGGTCATGGTGGCGGATGATGAATTGTTGCGTGCCTGCGTCGCTGGCGCTTATCAACGTTAGCGAGTGGAGCGCGCCGGATTTGAGTGCATCGGCAAGCGGTGCGAACCAATCCCGATTGAGCGTCATCACCGCGTTGCCCCAGCTTTGCACGTCACCCCGGCGCATCAGCGGTTCCAGCGCTGCAAACGAGAAAAATTGCGCAGCGCCGTTAAGTGCTGCCGTGGAAATGCGCTTCGGCTGCGGTTCCGTGCGGCAGCCGTCGTGATGCGCCAGCGCGCGCACCGTGGCGTCATCGCTCCACACCGTGTCGAACGCCTTGGGCGAGGGCGCAGGCAACGTGCCGCCGCCCCACAACCACACACTGTTCACCGGCGCGAGTCCGCGAGATTCACGCACGTCGTTCAGCGGATGCGAATGCAACAACATTTGAATTTCGGTGAGGATACGATGCCAGCGCGCGCCGTCTTTGCCCTGCGGCAGAAAAGGGCGCACATCGCGCCCGGCGGCCGTCGCAAGGCTGGTGGTGGACATCGCGGGCGCGGCGTCGCAGCGCAGGAACCAAACGCCGGGGCGAGGGGCATGCAGGGCGATGTTTTCCTCGCGCAGATGATCGGCCAGCGTGAGTGCGAAGGCAGCGGATTCGTCATTCGTGATGTCACGCACGAGCGCATCATTGAGTACCAACGCATTGCGCCGCGTTTCCAGATGAACCGGCGTGGCGGACAACCAATAGCCACTTTGAGCTGAGAGTCCTTCATGCGCGGCCAGCAAGGGCGCAAGCGGCCAATCGTGCTGGCGCGCAATGCCGAAGGTGCGGCAGAGCCACGCGCCGGAATCAACAGCGGCATCCGTGGTGTACGCCGCGCGCGCCAGCATCGCTTTGAGTTGCGGCGCATCGACGGTGCGCCACAGCGCCTCGGCCAGTTCGCACGGCGGCAGCAAATACGGAATAAAGAGAGTGCAGTCCATGGGAATGCGCGCGAGTGTAGCACCGGGGGTTGCCCAAGGATGAAGGCTGCGTGCGTGTTTCGGCGTGCAGGCGCTTGCTCCCGCTGTAGGATGTGTGGGCGGGGTCGCGGCGTTTGTGAAAGCGGCTCAAATTGACCGTTCGGTAGGGCCGGGATACATTGGGGGTTGTGTAAAAGAGATGTCTAAAATTCCGATTCCCCATGGAGCACGACGTAGCGCCCGAATGAAATCCATGTAAAAAGGGTGGTGCCGCCAATGAACCAGAGTAACCATAGCCGTTCCCGGAAATACCCTCTTGCCGTTGCGGCGCTAACGCTGTTTGCAAGCGGCGTTCATGCGCAGACCTATCCGTCGAAGGCCATCCGTTTGCTGGTGGGTTTCGCCCCTGGAGGTCCCAGCGATGTGGGCGCGCGCACCATCGCACAAAAGCTCAACGAAAAATGGGGCCAACCCGTGATCGTCGATTTTCGCCCCGGCGCGGCGGGTAATATCGCCACGGAACTCGCCGCCAAGGCGCCGCCCGACGGCTACACCTTGATTTCAGCCGCTTTCGCCCATGCGGTGAATCCGTCGTTGTATTCGAAATTGCCGTTCAACGCGGAGAAAGACTTTGCGCCCATCCTGATGTTCGCCTCGGTCTGCAATCTGCTGGTAGCACATCCGTCGCTACCCGTGCGCTCAGTGAAGGATTTGATCGCGCTGGCGAAATCACGCCCCGAGCAACTTACCGTCGGCTCGGCTGGCAACGGCACGTCGTCGCACCTGTCGGGCGAACTGCTCAAGATGATGGCTGGCATCAAGCTGACGCATGTACCCTACAAAGGCTTGGCGCCTGCGCACGTGGACACCATCGGCGGGCAATTGTCGTTGCTGTTCGACGGCATTGTCACCGGCGTGCCGGCGGCGAAGTCGGGGCGGCTGCGCGCGCTGGGCGTCACCTCGCCCAAGCGCTGGCAAGGCGCGCCGGATATACCCGCGATTGGAGAATCGCTGCCAGGCTTCGACGTGCGGGGGTGGTACGGCCTGCTCGCGCCAGCTGGCACGCCACGCGACATCATTCAACGCATCAACACGGAAACCGCGCGCGCCATCAAGGAACCCGATGCACGCGATCGCCTTTACTCGATCGGGTCCGAGCCGCTCGCCAACACCACGCCCGAGGAATTCGCCGCGTTTATTCAGAACGAGATGGCGAAGTGGGCCAAGGTGGTTAAGACGGCGGGGATCAAGGTGGAGTAGTGGAATAGTGCATCGATAGCGCGGCTGTTGGGTTTCATTGCAGCTCCGCACCCGGTGTATCTGTCGCTCGCACGCGACGACGCCGGGCGCCAAGCCGCCCACGCCGCTTACCGTGCGTTATTCCGCGCGTCACAGTACTGCGAATTGAAGTAAACTTCGCGTTTTCAAAATCCCGCCTTCAGTGAAATCCTACGAACTGTTTATCGGCCTGCGTTACACGCGCTCGCGTCAGCGCACGCGCTTTATTTCGGTGATTTCGCTGATCAGCGTAATCGGCATCGCGCTGGGCATGACGGTGCTGATTACCGTGCTGTCGGTGATGAACGGCTTTCAGCGCGAGGTGCGCACGCGCATGTTGTCCGCCGTGGCGCATGTGCAGATTTCGGGCTTCGACGACAAACTGTCGGATTGGGAAAAGGTCGCCGCCATTGCGAAAGCGCATCCCAACGTGCAGGCCGCCGCGCCTTACGTCAACGCGCAGGGCTTGTTGACCAGCGGAAGCCAGGTGCGCGGCGCGTATCTGCGCGGCATCGTGCCGGAGCTGGAAGGCCGGGTGGATGATCTGGCGATCAGCATGCGGCAGGGCAAACTCGATGCCCTCAAGCCCGGTGAATTCAGCGTGATTCTCGGCGAATCGCTGGCGCGCGCGCTAAATGTCGGGCTCGGCGAAAAAGTGGTGCTGGTCGCGCCGCAAGGGCAGGTGACGCCGGCGGGCATCCTGCCGCGTCTGCGCCAATTCACCGTGGTGGGCACCTTTCGCGTGGGGCATCACGAAATCGATTCCGGCCTGGCGCTGACACATATCGAAGACGCGCAGCGCCTGTATCGTATGGGCGATCAGATCAGCGGTGTGCGCTTGAAGCTCGATGATTTGTTTCAGGCACAGCGGGTGGCGTATGAGCTGTCTTCACGCATCCCGCCGAATACCACGGTGACCGACTGGACGCGCCTGAACGCCACCTGGTTCAAGGCGGTTGATCTCGAAAAACGCATGATGTCGTTGCTGCTGTTTTTTATCATCGCCATCGCAGCGTTTAACCTGGTGTCGAGTCTCTTTATGGTGGTGAAGGAGAAGCAGGCGGATATCGCGATTCTGCGCACGCTCGGCGCATCGCCCGGCGGGGTGATGAAAATATTCATGACGCAGGGCATTGTGATCGGCGTGGTGGGCGTGTTTTTCGGCATTGTGTTCGGCATCCTCGGCGCGCTCTACGTGGATGTAATTGTGGGTTTTGTCGAACGATTGTTCGGTTTTCGTTTTCTCGATCCGACCGTGTACCAGATTTCAAGCCTGCCATCCGAGCTGCGACCGATGGATGTGGTTTTGACTGCGTGCCTGTCGTTCTTCATGGCGGCCATCGCCACGATTTACCCGGCGTGGCGCGCCTCCAAGGTCAACCCGGCGGAGGCCTTACGTTATGAGTGAGGCTATGAGTGAGGCTATGAGTGAGGTGATGACCGATTCCGTGATCGCCTGCCGCGGCCTGCGCAAGATTTACCAGCAAGGCAAGGTCGAAGTGCCGGTGTTATTGAACATCGATTTTGAGATCACGCGCGGCGACCGCGTGGCCATCGTCGGCGCCTCGGGTTCGGGCAAGAGCACGCTGCTGCATCTGCTGGGCGGGCTCGATCAGGCTACTGCGGGTGACATTTTTATCCTCGGCAAGAATATCCGCACGCAATCCGAGGCAGAGCGTGGCGCCACGCGCAATCAAGCGTTGGGTTTTGTCTATCAGTTTCATCACCTGTTGCCGGAATTTACCGCGTTGGAAAACGTCGCGATGCCGTTGCTGATCCGGCGCACACCCAAAGAAGAAGCCTATACGCAGGCGCGCAGTGTTCTGGGCGAAGTGGGCTTGGCACACCGGTTGGAACACACGCCCGGCGAATTATCCGGCGGCGAGCGTCAGCGTGCGGCGCTGGCGCGCGCCCTGGTGACGCGCCCTGCGTGCGTATTGGCGGACGAGCCCACGGGCAACCTGGATCGCAAGAACGCCGGCGCGGTGTTCGACCTGATGCTGGAACTGAATCAGTCTCTGGCGACGAGCTTTATCATCGTCACGCACGACATGGAAATTGCCGCGCGCGCGAATCGCGTGTTGCGTTTGATCGACGGGGCCTTGCAGACCGCTTGATTAGGTTGCGTGATCAGGGCTTGGCCACCGCGCCAATATCCCGCAGAAATCCGCGCACCCACGCCTGCCGCTGTTGCAGATGTTGCGTGAACTCGGCGCTGCCTTTCCAGATGTTTTCGTAGTGGCTGCTTTGCGCGTGCGCCTTCCACGGCGCGCTGACATACACGCGATACAGCGCCGCTTCCATGTGTTCCACCGTCTCTTTAGGCACGCCGGCGGGCATCGCCAGGCCGCGGCCCGAGCCGATGTGGATGTTGTAACCCAATTCTTTCAGCGTGGGCGTGTCGGGCACGATTGCCATGCGCCGCAAGGTGGATACCGCCAGCACGCGCAGCTTCTTGGATTCGACGGCGGGCATGCCTTCGGAAACGTTTTCAGTCGAAAGCTGCGTGTGTCCACCCATCACCGAGATCAGTGCTTCCGCGCCGCTTTTCATCGATACCACCTTGAATTTGGCGCCGGTTTCCTGCTCGATCATATACAGCAGCATGCGTCCCGAGCTGGTGGGCGAGCCGATGCTGCCGACCAGCGCGCCGGGCTCGCGTTTGGCGGCATCGATCAAATCCTTGAAGGTTTTATACGGCGAATCCGCCGCGACGATCACCGCCTGCGGATCCTGCGCCAGCATAGCCAGTGGGGTGAATTGGTCGAGGTTGATGCCGAATTCGGGCCGTAGCGACGCGCTGATCAGCGTGCTGCTGACGCTGGCGAGTATCACATGCGGATCGCTGCGTTTGCTTTTGAGGTAATTGAACGCGACGGTGCCTGCGCCGCCGGTTTTATTGCTGACGGTAATCGGTTGCGCGATCAGTTTTTCGCGCGCGAGGATGTCGGCGATAATGCGCGCGACTCGGTCGGCGCCCGCGCCGGGCCCCGTATGCACCACGAATTCAAGCGGACGCGACGGATACCCTTGGGCCAGTGCAGGCGTTGCCGCGAAGCACGAGAGGCACGAGAGGATGATGGCTGCGAGTTGTGTCGGGATGCTCATGTTGCGTCTGCTTTCCGCCGATCAAGTGAGGGGTACGTCTACCCCGGTCACACGCATGAATCCAGCGTGTTGGACATCAGCATAAAGCTTTTGGTCAGCCAGCATCTGCGTCAGCAAAAAATGCGGCGCGGCGCGTTTGATGAGGCGCGGCGCGACGATGCCCAGCGCGATGAGTGCCAGACCGCTCCATAACCAGCCGAGCAAGGCCAGCGCCACGCCCGAGCCGAGCAGCGGCAGCATAAACACCGGCAGCAACAATCGCGCGCTCAGAAAAGTGCCCGTCAGCGCCGGGTCGAACGCGACGGTGATGCGTCCTGCACGGTAGGCCGTCACGAAATGCGCATGTGTCATTGTATATTATTCAATTAAAACAGATACTTGAGATGATAATCGGTTTTTCGGCATCTGCCGGCCGGCGGGGTTGGTCATCACCACCAGCGTTGCGCCGGGTTGGGTCGCGGCATCGTCGCCGGAATTAAATTGCCAGGCGTCTTTTTCACGCAGCGCAAGCACAATGTAGTCGCTGTGATGCGGATTGAGCGAGGCCAGCGTCACCGTTTTAAACGTATCGGGCAGGTGGATTTCTTCAACGCGCAGATTTCTATACGAGCGCAGCATTTCATCGAGAAACGACACCACCTGCGGCCGCACCATCGACGACACGATGCGCATGCCGCCGGTAAAATCGGGCGACACAATCGCGTCGGCCCGGGCCTTGCGCAGCTTTTCGATGTTGCGCACCTCGTGGCAGCGCGCGACGATGGGCGCCTTCGGGTTAAGTTGCCGCGCGGTAATCGAAATCAGCAGGTCGCGTCCGTCGTCGTCGGTGGCGTCGCAATGGACGCACATCGTGTTCGGATGTTTTTCGAGATGGGTTTCGATTTTATGCATGTCGGGCTCGACAATCACACAGGGCCGGTGGGTTGCGGCCAGTTCATTGGCCACGTTGCGCCCCACGCGCCCGCTGCCGCAAACGATAAAGTGTTGATTCAATTTAGGGATGTTTTTTTTCATCCGGTTTCTCCAGAGTGCTTCGTTGCTTTTGCCTTCGAGCAGGAACGCAGTAAAAGTGGATAGCAGATAGGTTGAAATGCCGATGTCGGCAAAGCCGATGAATATGGTGAACACAAGCCCGCCAGGACTGGATCCAGGTGGCCTTGTCGCCGCCGATGATCTTGTGGCCGTCCGGACCGATGGCCATGATCACCATCAGCGCGACCACGCCCCACACAAAGCGCATGTACGGGCGCATGGCAGGGCGGCGGCAGGGATATAGTGTCCCGACATGATTGCTTTGTTACGACTCAATACTCGACCGCAATCGGATCCAGACTGCGCCACATATACCACGTGGCTACCGAGCGCCACGGGGCCCAGGTCGCGCCGATGCGTTGCATGCGCGCGGGCGTGACCTTGCGCCCGCGATTGTAATTCATGGTCATGGCTTTTTGCAGGCCCAGATCGCCCACTGGAAGTATATCCGGGCGCGTAAGATTAAAAATCATGAACATCTCTGCTGTCCAGCGGCCGATGCCTTTGACCTGTATCAATTCCTCGATCAGCGCTTCGTCGCCCAGGCGTGTCCAGTGCGCCGATTGCAGCCGGCCATCGGCAAAGCGGGACGCCAGGTCGAGCAGATAGCCGGATTTCTGCCCGGAGAGTCCGCACGCGCGCAGCTTTTCGACGCTGGATGCAGCGATCACCGGCGGGGTCACTGCCGCATGCGCGCCGGCGAAACGATCCCACACGCTTTGCGCGGCTTTTACTGAAATTTGTTGCCCGACGATGGCGCGCGCCAGCGTTTGAAAGGCATCGCCGCGGCTGCCGAGCGTGATGCCTTTATGTTGCGCGATCAGTTTTTTCAGCACGGGATCGCGCGCGGACAGTTCACGCGTGGCTTGGGTCCAGTAGCGGGGTTTCATGGGCGTGTTTTCTTTTTCAGGTTGCGGCGTGTGCGTTGGCGCCACTGCCACATCACGCCCAGACGCCACGCCCAATCGGTGACGAAGTATCCAATGATTGCAAGCCCGATAGCAAGCAGCGGAATGCCGGCGAGCAGCGGTTTGCCCACACTGGTCAGCCAATGCCACGCCATCGCCAGCCATTCCAGGTAGCCCCTGCCTTCAAGGCCCGGCGTGAACGCAGGCAGATCGCCGCCGCTTTGCCACAGTACGAGTTGCCCCAGCCTGAACGCCACCCAATACAACGGCACGATGGTGAACGGATTGGAATACAGCGTCACCAGCACCGACAACGGCAGATTGACCTTGAATTTGATGGCAAGAAACGCGCCCGCCGCAAACTGCACCGGATTACTGCCGGGAATGAGTCCCGCAAACAACCCGGCGGCCACCCCGCCCGCGACGCTTCTCCGATGCAGATGCCACAGATTGTGATGCTGCATGCGACTGGCGAAACACGCAATGTAACGGTTGTCGCGGATCGTTTGGTGACTCGGCAACACACGCCGCAGATACTTGCGTAACATGGGGTTTATTGTAGCGACAATTTCAGGATACCCAACAACATAAATCCGCTCGCCCCGTTTACGGGGAGGGTTAGGGTGAGGGGCGCGCGCGTCCCTTGCCAATGCAAACCATTGCCCTTCTTCATCATTCTCTTTGTCGCCGGCATCGCGCTGCTCCAGCAGCAGGCGATCCTGCCGCCAATCGCGTGGGTCGCGGCATTGCCACCGCTGATCCTGCTGGCGTGGCTGACACGCGGACAACGCTGGTTGTTTTTCAGCGTGATGGCCGTACTCTGCGTTACCGCCGGATATTTTTTACGCCGCTGGCCGTGCACAACTGCGCATGGACGATGCTCTGACGCCCGATTGGGAAGGGCGCGATGTGCAATTGGTGGGCGTGGTCGCGAGTCTGCCGCAAACTTATGAACGTAGCGTGCGCTTCGAGTTCGACGTTGAGCGGGTGATTACGCCGGGCGCGAGCGTGCCATCCCACATCGCGCTGACGTGGTGGGGCAATCCGTCTAAGGACGGTCAGCGTGGCACGCAACCGGAGATCAAGCCGGGTGAACGCTGGCAATTCACCGTGCGATTGCGGCGTCCGCGCGGCAGCGCCAACCCGCACGGCTTCGACTACGAAGCGTGGCTGTTCGAACGTGACATCCGCGCCACCGCCACCGTGCGCCCGAAAAGCGGCAGCCGGCGGCTTGACGCGATGGTGCATCACCCGGCGTACTGGATTGAAGCCACGCGCCAGCGATTGCGTGCGCGCATCCTGCAGGCGTTGCCGGATAGACCGTACGCGGGGGTGCTGGCCGCGCTGGCGATAGGCGATCAGCGCGCGATACCGGCGGATCAGTGGCAGACGTTCACGCGCACCGGCGTCAATCATCTGATGAGCATCTCCGGCCTGCACATCACCATGGTGTCGGGGATGATCTTCGCGCTGGCGTATGGCTTGTGGCGGCGCAGCGCGCGGCTGGTGCTGCGCTTGCCTGCGCGTAAAGCCGCGGTGATCGCCGGGGTGACGGCGGCGCTGGTCTACACCTTGCTCGCGGGTTTTGAAGTGCCCGCGCAACGCACGCTTTACATGCTGACGGTGATGGCGATGGCGTTGTGGATGAACCGGCTGAGTGCCGCGTCGGCGGTGTTGAGCGTGGCGCTGCTGGTGGTGGTACTGATCGATCCGTGGGCCATATTGGCGGCGGGCTTCTGGTTGTCGTTCGGCGCGGTGGCGATTATTTTGTATGTGAGCGTGGGTCGCATCGGTACGTTGCATTGGCTGGCGACGTGGGCTCGGGTGCAATGGGCTGTGACGCTGGCGCTGATGCCGGCGTTGCTGGCGATGTTTCAGCAGGTGTCGGTAATTTCGCCTGTTGCCAACGCGCTGGCGATTCCCCTGGTGAGTCTCGCGGTGGTGCCGCTGACGCTGGTGGGCATGGTGTTGCCGGTGGATTGGGTGTTGCAACTGGCACACCTGCTGATGACGTGGTGTTTTGTCGCGCTGGAATGGATGAGCCATCTGCCTGCCGCGGTGTGGCAGCAGCACGCGCCGCCGGGCTGGGCAGTGGCGCTCGCAGTGGCGGGCGCGGTGATCCTGCTGCTGCCGCGCGGCTTTCCGTTGCGCTGGACCGGCGTAGCTTGGTTCCTGCCCTTGTTTCTGGCGGCGCCGCCACCGCTGCCGGAGGGCGAGATGCAACTCACCGTACTCGATGTCGGCCACGGCCTCGCGGTGGTGGCGCGCACCCGCAATCACGCACTGCTGTTCGATACCGGCACTGCGTTCGGCCCGCAAGCCGACAGCGGCAATCGCACCATCGTGCCGTATCTGCGCGCGGCGGGCGTGGCGGCATTGGATACGATGATCGTAAGCCATGACGATCTCGATCACTACGGCGGCGCGTCGTCCGTGCTGCAAGCGATGCCGGTGGCGCAACTGTTGACATCGATACCGGCGATTGATCCCTTGCAATTTGAGGCGTCCAGCGCGCAAAAATGCATCGCGGGGCAGACGTGGGAATGGGACGGCGTGCGCTTCGATATGCTGCATCCCACGCGCGCGAGCTACGACGACGCATCGATCAAGGACAACAATCGCGGCTGCGTGCTGCGCATCGCCACTCGCCACGGCGCAGCGCTGATCCCGGCGGACATCGAGGCGCGCGCGGAACAACAACTGCTCGCGTCGTCACGCGACAAGCTGCGCGCGCAGGTGCTGATCGCGCCGCATCACGGCAGCAAAACCTCATCGATACCGGCGTTCGTAGAGGCGGTGGATCCACGTATCGTGATTTATCCGGTGGGTTATCGTAATCGTTTTAACCACCCGCATATCGATGTCGAGGAACGTTATTTGCGGCAGGGCAGCCATGTGTATCGCACCGACCGCGATGGTGCGCTGACGCTGCATTTTGGTGCGGGCGATGCCATCAAGGTCACGCCGCATAGCGCGATCTACCGTCGTTACTGGCAGACGCCGATGGTGGGGGATGCGGTGCCGGATGTTGAAGAATTCTGAACAATGATGCGCCGGGTTACGCAGTTCGGCATTAGACCGTCAGGCTGGCTACAATAGCAGCATGGTCAAAGCAACCCACCTCAAACTCGTCACGCCGGACAGCGCCGATTCGCCGTCGTGGATCGACGCCATCGCCGCGCGTGAATCCGATGCGGCAGCGAAGACGCTGCGCGCGGTGATGGCGTTTGTCACGCCGTTGTATGAGGGCAAAACGCTGACGAGCGGCGAGCCGGCGCTCACGCATGTGATGGGCACGGTGTCATTGCTCAGCGATTTGCATCTGGGGCATGAGGCGGTGGCTGCGGCGCTGTTGTGGCCGGCGCTCGCATTCGATGTGGCCGCCACGAAGCGTGTGCGCGACAAATTCGGCGCCACCATCGCCGAATTGGCCGAGGGCGTGCTGCGCATGAGCGCCATCGGGGCGCTGTCCACGCGGCGCGCCGGAAATCAAAAACCGGACGAGCAGGCGGCGCAGCTTGAAGCGTTGCGCAAGATGTTGCTGGCGATGGTGCAGGACGTGCGCGTGGTGCTGATCAAGCTCGCCGATCACACGCAGGACTTGCGTTACGCAGTCAAGCGCGAGGATGATGCCGCGCGCCGCGATACCGCGCAGCTCACGCGCGATATCTTCGCGCCTCTGGCGAATCGTTTGGGTGTATGGCAATTGAAATGGGAACTCGAAGACCTCGCGTTTCGCATACTCGATGCGCAAGCCTATAAGGAAATCGCGCGTCTGCTCGACGACAAAAGAGCCAATCGCGAAAACTACATCGAGAACCTGATGGCGACGCTCAAAGGCGAGCTTGCGCGCGCGGGCATCAAAGCCGAGGTGATGGGACGCCCCAAACACATCACCAGCATTTACAACAAGATGCAGCGCAAGGGCATGGATTTCGAGGCGTTGCACGACGTGCGCGCGGTGCGCGTGCTGGTGGATGACGTGAAGGATTGTTACGCCGTGCTCGGTATGGTGCACAACCTGTGGTCGCCGATACCGAAAGAATTTGACGATTACATTGCCAAGCCCAAGGGCAATAATTACCGCTCGCTGCACACGGCGGTGATCGGCCCGGAAGGCAAGTCGGTCGAGGTGCAGATACGCACGCACGAGATGCATCACAGTTCGGAGCTGGGCGTGGCCGCGCACTGGCGCTACAAGGAAGGCGGGCGTCAGGACAAGGGCGCCAGGGACTACGAGGGCAAAATCGCCTGGCTGCGCCAGATACTCGATTGGAAAGATGAAGTGCCCGACGCCGGCGAGCTGGCGGAACAGTTTCGCACCGGTTTATTCGACGACACCATTTACGTGTTCACGCCACAGGGCAAGGTGGTGGATTTACCAGTGGGCGCCACGCCGATTGATTTTGCGTATCACGTGCATACCGAACTCGGCCACCGCTGCCGGGGCGCGAAAGTCGATGGCGCGATGGCGCCGCTGAATACCGTGCTGCACAACGGCCAGCAGGTTGAAATCACCACTGTCGCGCAGGGGGGACCCAGCCGCGACTGGCTGAATCCGCAACTGGGTTTCATCAAAAGTCAAAGCGCGCGCAGCCGCGTGCGGCAATGGTTTAATCGCCTGAACTACGACGCCGATGTGGCGCGGGGCCGCGCGATGCTGGAAAAAGAATTGCAACGCCACGGTATGACGGCGCTGAATCTCGACAAGCTGGCGGAGACCGAGGGCTACGCCAAGCTCGATGATTTTCTCGCGGACATCGCGCGCGGCGACGTGGGGCCCAAGCGATTGCAGGATGCGCTGCGGCCTGCGCCCGCGCCGGTCATCGAAGCGTTGCCTGTGCCGCGCAAAGCGCGGGCCCGCGCTACGGGGGCGGGCGGCGGCGTGCTGGTGGTGGGCGTTGACAAGCTGCTGACGGTGCCGGCCAAGTGCTGCAAGCCCGCGCCGCCGGAGGCCATCATCGGCTTTGTCTCTCGCGGACGCGGCGTGACGGTGCATCGCGCGAATTGCAGCAACGTCAAACGTCTCGATCCGCAGCGCATGGTGACCGCAGAGTGGGGCGCGGCTACCGGCGCGACGTTCCCGGTGGAAATTGAAATCGAAGCGCTGGATCGCACCGGCTTGTTGCGCGACATCAGCGAAGTGTTCACGCGCGAGCGCGCCAACGTGACGGCCACCAACACGCTCACCAAAGACATGCTGGCGCGCATGCGCTTCACCTTGGAGATTGCTAACCTGGATCTGCTCAAGCGCGTGCTGGCGATGGTTCGCGAGGTGAAGGGCGTTATTCGGGCGGCGCGGCGGTTATTATTTTAAGTCAGTAGTGTCCCAACGTTTTTCAGAGGAGAACGCCCTGAATCGGCGTTATCAGCGGCTCTGTATTCGTCGAGTGGTGTGGAAGTAATTGATTTATTGGGGTTGTTTCGAACATGGCCAAACTCAGGATTTGTAGGATTTCATAGAGAC
>CANIID010000090.1 GCA_947467315.1 Betaproteobacteria bacterium
CACGGCGTCGCGCATCGCGTTTGACAGCTTGCGCACAATCGCGGGGTTTACTTTCGATGACGTGACCACGCCGTACCATTGATTCGCTTCAAAGCCCGGCACGCCGGCTTCGGCAATCGTCGGAAGATCGGGAATTGCCGGAGAGCGTTTGCCGGCGGTGATGGCGAGATAACGCAGCCTGCCGCTGTTGATAAATGCGCGTGTTGAGAGCAAGGTGGTGAAAGCCATTTCCACTTCGCCCGACACCAGCGCCGCTACCGCCGCGCCGCCGCCTTTGTACGGAATATGCGTGAACTTCGCGCCGGTCATGTAGGCCATCATTTCACCGGAGAAATGTTGCAACGCCCCGGTGCCGGACGACCCTTGCTTGATTTTGCCGGGATTTGCTTTGGCGTAGGCGATCAATTCCTTCACCGATTTGACCGGCGTCGACGGATGCACCGTGAGGATATAAAACAGCGTGGTCAGTTGCGATACGCCGGTGAGGTCTTTTTCGATGTCGTAGGGCAGGCGGTCGTTCACGGCCGCCAGTACCGTGTGCCCGGACGAAATCAAACACAGCGTGTGGCCGTCCGGGTTGGCTTTGGCGGTGATGTCGGCGCCGATGGCGCCCGCCGCGCCGGAGCGGTTGTCGGCGATCACTTGTTGGCCCCAAGCCTCGGAAAGTTTTTTCGCCACAGTGCGCGTGGTGATGTCAGTGCCCGCGCCGGGCACAAAGGGCACGATGAAACGGATCGGCCGTGATGGAAAATCTCGTACGGGATCGGACTGCGCCGCGTGGCTTAACAAGGGCATCGTGAAGGCAATCGCCGCTGCGCGACGCATGAATCGGGATGGGGGCATGAAAAAATCCTGCATGTAGACAAACGCCATAAGACCACAATCCGGCAGTCGATGCCAGCGTGACGCTCGCCCGTGCCGCATGATAAATTCGTGCCTCTCCCTATTTTAATCACACGGGCTTTCATGCTGACTTTCGAGCCGATAACGAATGTGCTGGGCGCTACCGTGCAAGGTGCGAACCTCGCGCAGCCCTTGAGCGCGGGGGACTTCGCGGCGGTGTTGGACGCACTGGGTCGCTACGGCGTACTGTGCTTCAAGCAACAATCCATCAGCCCACAAAACCTGCGTGATTTTTCCGCTTGCTTCGGCGGGCTGCAACGCGGCGTGAGCGGCATCCACGAACCCGGCTTTCCGGAAATCAGCGTACTGTCGAACGTGATCGAAAACGGCAAGCCCATCGGCCTGCCCGACGCGGGGCAGGATTGGCACACGGATATGTCGTATAACGACACCATCGGTTTCGTGAACGTGCTGCACGCGATCAAAGTGCCGCACCGTGACGGCAGGGCGCTCGGCGACACGCTGTTCGCCAACATGCACGCCGCGTACGAAGGGCTTACGCCGGAATTAAAAACGCAGCTTGCCGATTACACCGTGACGCACGATTTCAACAAATTCTGGGAGGGCATGGTCAGCCGTCCGGGCAGCACGCGCAAACCGTTGACGCCCGAGCAGCGCGCCAAGCGTCCGCCGTCGGTGCATCCGATGTTTCTCACGCATCCGATCACCGGGCGCAAGGTGCTGTATTGCAATCCGGGCTACGCCATTCGTATCAATGAATTGAACGAGGCCGAGAGCTACCGCCTGCTCAACCTGCTGTTCGAGCATCAGTTGCAGCCGAAGTATCAATACCGTCACCAGTGGATGGTCGGTGACGTGCTGATGTGGGATCACATCGGCACGCTGCACAATGCGCTGCCCGATTACGCGCCGCACGAGCATCGCTTGATGAAGCGCTGTCAGGTGATGGCGGACCGGATATTTGATCCGGATTTTCTGGCGCGGAGTACGTCAATGCATCTTAGCGCCTGAGCCTGCCGGGCGCTTACTCCACTCTGACGCCGGCTTTTGCAACGACTCTGGCCCACTTCGCCAGATCGTCCTTGAATTTTTGCGTGACTTGGTCGGGTGTCGAGGGCGCGGATTCGGATCCCTGGCTGGCGAAGCGTTCGACGATATTGCGTGATCTCAGCACACCGACCAGCACGGCGTTGAGCCGTTCCAGTGCGGCAACGGGCGTGCCGGCAGGTGCAACCAGCGCGGTATAGCCTGTGGCTTCGCCGCCGCTGACGCCCGATTCGCGCATCGTGGGTATATTGGGCAATTGCGGCGACCGTTTTTCGGTGGTGATTGCCAGCGCGCGCAAACGGCCGGAACTGATGTTCGGTAGCGCCGGCGCCACTTGATCAATCTGCAAGTCGGCCTCGCCGGAAATCACCGCCAGTCCCGCGGGCGCGGTGCCGCGATACGGCACGTGGATGAATTTCACGCCGGTGAGCATCTGGAATAATTCGCCCACCAGATGATTGGAACTGCCGGTGCCTGCGGAGGCCATGGTCAGCGGTGTCTTTGCCACGCGCGCGACGCTGATCAGCTCGGCAGCGCTTTTCGCCGGCAGGCTGGGATGCACCACCAGTACATACGGTTTGGTTTCAATAAACGACACGGGTGCAAAATCGCGGATCGGATCGTAGGGGATATTTTTGTAAAGCACCGGCGCCACCGCGTGCGTGCTACTCGATGCGATCAACAACGTGTAGCCATCCGGCGCCATTTTGGCCACTTGCGCGGAGCCGATGCTGCCGCCCGCGCCCGGTCGATTGTCGATGACCAGCGTTTGCCGCAGACCTTCGGTGAGACCCGGCTGCACCGTGCGCGCGGCGATATCCACGCCGCCGCCCGGCGGCCACGGCACCACCACGCGGATGGGTTTGTCGGGATATTGGGCGTGAAGGGCGGTGCTCCACAGCGCTATTGCCAGTGCGGCGATAGACTGTCGCATAGGGCTAAAACCGCACCAGTTCTTCCTGCGGCGTACCCGCGCGGTAACGCGCCACATACTCAGCAGGATCAATTTCGATGCCGGAAATATTCTTCGCGTACGACTCCGAGCGGAAGTAAGCCAGGTAATCCGCTTCATTTACAAAATTAGCCGACGACAACTCAACCGCGTTGCCATCCGGATCGTGATAATAAAAACTCGTGCCCGGCCCGTGATTGAATGAGCGCATCGGCGTGATGCCGCGCGCGCGCAACGCTTCATAACGGCTAAACAGATGATCGAGCCCTTCGTGACGCAATTGCATGTGATGCATGCCGGGCTCGCCTTTTTGATTGTCGGCGCGACCGGCAATGGCGGGCACCTCGAAAATGCCCAGCACCTGCGTATACGGGTGCGACGAAAAAATGCGGATGAAGGCGATGTTATAGGCGCCTGCCCAAGTGGGTTTGGTCGCATCATTGCGCACAAAAAACGCCTGCACGTCGGTGACGGTTTCATACCAGTCTTTCATCGCCGCGAAGCGCGATGTTTTGAAGATCACTTCACTGAATTGCGGTGGCGAGAATTTCCCGCTGGTGGTTTTGACCTGATTCATGGCGGTGGTTCCTGTGTTCTTGGTTAATCGCTGCGGACGCCGGATTTCTTGACCACTTGCGCCCATTTTGCCATCTCGGATTTAATAAACGCGGCGTACTGGTCGGGCGTGCTGCTGATCGCGTCGGTGCCGATGGCAGCAAAGCGTTCCTTGACGTAAGCGCTTTGCAGCGCCTGCACCAATGCGGCATTGAGTTTTTGAATGAGATCGCGCGGCGTGGCGCCGGGTGCAAGCACGCCGAAATGCGAATTCACTTCGTAGCCGGCAACGCCTTGCTCGGCGATGGTCGGCAGATCGGGCAGGCCGGGCGAGCGTTGCGCGCTGCCCATGCCGATGGCGCGCAGCCGTCCATTTTTGATGTGCGGCAGAGTCGGCGGCAGTGCAATGAACATCATATCGACTTGTCCACCCACCACTTCAATCAGCGCCGGCCCCGCACCTTTATATGGCACGTGCAGCAGGCTGATGCCGGCGAGTATCCTGAAGTATTCCGCGCTCAGGTGCAGCGATCCGCCGGTACCGGAGGATGCAAAATTCAGTTTGCCCGGTTGTTTGCGCGCGAGCGCGATGAGTTCTTTCACCGATCTTGCAGGCAGGGAAGGATTCGCAACAAGAATGATACCGCTGCTGGCCGCTGGCGTAACGGGTGCAAAATCCCTGATCGGATCAAACGGTAAATTCGTGGTGAGCGCCGGATTGGTGAGAAACGATCCGCTGATCAGCAGAAAGGTGTAGCCATCCGGCGCAGATTTCGCTACGTGATCGGCACCGATGTTGCCCGCCGCGCCGCCGCGAAAATCCACCACCACGGGTTGATGCCAGATTTCCGTAACGCGCTGCGCAAGCGGCCGCGCGATGGCATCCGATGGCCCGCCTGCCGGGAAGTTGACGACCATGCGCACGGGTTTGGCGGGGAAATCCTGCGCGTGTGCCGTGATGTTTATCAACGCCAGAACTGCAAGGAGAGGAGTTATAAAATACATAATAAAAACATATAGTTACGATTTATTTGAATGGCGGATGTTCCAGGGTGGCAACGCTGATACCTCATCGAATCGGCAGGAACACGGCGGTGGCCAGACTCTGCACGACTTTAACCACGGCGCGGCCATAGCGGCCCGCCAGCACTTTCGACAGCACATCAAGCTGCGCGATCATCTTGCCGAATTCGCGTTCGAAGCTCAGGTTGGGAGCTGGCCCGGCGCCTTCATTCGAGAGCAGCAGCAATTCGCCCTGGGCATTGCGCGCGTTGGACAGTTTCCATACCGCGATTTCGACATTGCGTGCCGCGTTGTAGAGGCCTTGCGGATCAATTTCGTCGAGGACGAAAAATTCCGTCTTGTCGTTGAATGCGCTTTGAACCATGCTCGCCAGCCCAACCACATATGCCAGCACGCGATCGCCCTTGAAGTCTTCGCGAAACGCGAGCTGTATCGCAGGCGCGCCACGCTGCAGGTTAATGTCCTCAAATTGCCAGCCGTGGTGGCGATCAAAGATGCGCGAGACTGCGGCTTCGACGCTCGCCTGGCCGCTTTTTTTGAACTCGCGCGGATTGCGGCGGTAGAGCCGTTCGGCCAGCGTGCGCAGGCTGGCGAAAATTTCCTGCTGATGCGTTTCGGTCACGCGGTCGAGATCGGTCTTGGCGAACTGCGAGGTGCCGAAGTTCTCCGTGCCGGGCTTGGGCGGCGCGGTGCGATGGCTGATACACGCCGGCAGCAGCGCGACGCATAGCCATAAAATCAATCGAAATCGCATGCGACATCATAGCGCGAAGTGCGCAAGAGGGTGAACGGCGGATTGTTGTTATAGTGCGCTTTGTGCAAGGGAGAGTTGAGCGGGTGACCATGATTTTGACACCGTATAAGCGTTCGTTATGGATCAGCGCCGCGCTGGCCATGGTGCTGATCGCCTGCGGCTGGTATTTCGATGCGACGTTGATTGCGATGCTGTGCGTGGCGGCGGCGCTGTGGCAGGTGCTGCGGCTGCTGTACTATTTGTTGCGCTGGAATCGCGCGGGTCTGGCGGCGGGCGGCATCCGCCTGCTGATCTGGGTGGCTGCAACAGCGGGCGTCATCGGTGCTTATAGCCATCAGTTCACCTTGACCCAGACGCGCGGCGAAGCGCTGGTGAATGCCTTGCAGGCTTACCGCGCGCGCGAAGGCCGATATCCACAAAATCTGGAGGCGCTGGCGCCTCGCGACATTGCGGCCGTTCCGCTTGTTGCGTTGAGCCCGATCCATGAACAAAAATTTCGCTATCGCTTGATGGAAAATAGTTTTCGCCTGATGTTCGTTACTGGCATTCGAGCGGCGAAAGAGTACGATTCCGAAAAGGGAACATGGGAGTCGCTGGATTAGCAATGCGTTAAATTAAAAAAGTACATTAAATACAATTAGTTACGAGTTATAAATCGACAAAGGAGCAGCACCAATGGCATTGGTTGAATACAAGGAAGAAGGCGGTATCGCTTACATCGCATTGAATCGTCCGGAGAAGCTCAACGCGTTTTCCGATGAAGTCAGCGTCGCTTTCTGCGATGCGCTGTATCGCTTGAACGACGACGGCAATGCGCGCATAGGCATTATCTCTGGCAACGGCCGCGCGTTTTGCAGCGGCGCGGACGTGCGCCAGCGCCAACTGCGCGCCAAGGAAGAACTCGAAAAGTTGAGCAGCCCGGCGGGGCGGGGCGGTAACTTTCGCGATCCGTTTTTTCGCTCCGCCAATTCGAAGCCAATCATTGCCGCAGTGCATGGCTATGTGTATGGCCTCGGCGTGCGTATCGCGCTGTATGCCGATTTGCTGGTCGCGGCGCGTGACGCGAAGTTTCAGATCACCGAGACGCCACGCGGTCTCGACAGCACCTCGTTCTGGATGATGTTGCATAACCTGGGCGCGGGCATGTTTGCGACCGACGTTGCGCTTTCCGGACGCACCTGGACGGCGGAAGAAGCGGCCAAACATGGTTTGCTCACGCGCTTGTGCGAGGCTGGTGAGCAAGTCACGGTAGCGGAGGGTCTCGCGCGGGACATACTCAAAAATCCGCCGCTGGCGGTGCAAGCAGTGGTCGCGGCGCGGCGTTCGATGTTGCAGGAACTCGATGTCAAAGCCCATGCCATTGCACCGCGTGGACTGCATCTCACGGATGACTTCCGCGAGAGTGCCACGGCGTTTCTGGAAAAGCGCAAGCCGGTTTATCATGGACGCTGATCGGCAGTGATGTGACGGTGCTGTAAAGCGACACCCCAATTTGGAGAAACCACGATGACCCAGACCTTTGAATTCACAACCGAAGACATCGAATACCTGCGCCACGGCGAACGGGCGTTGACGCTGAGGCTGTACAAACCGCACGGCACGGGGCCGTTTCCGTTAGTGGTGGATTTGCACGGCGGCGCCTGGGGCAAAGGCAGCCTCGAAGAATGCAAGGGCCGCGATGAAGTGCTGGCGAAGGCCGGGCTGCTGGTTGCGGCGCTGGATTTCCGCGACGGCAAGGATGGCTACCCGACTGCGTTCGTGGATATCAATTACGCGATTCGCTGGCTAAAGGCGAGAGCACACGCGGGGCAGTTGCCGGCACGCGCCGATTGCGTGGGTATCTGCGGACAGTCGAGCGGCGGACATCTGGCAATGCTGGCGGCGATGCGTCCGCACGATCCCCGTTATACGGCTATCCCGCTGCCAGCGGGTTCGCCTGCGGTGGATGCCTCGGTGCGCTGTGTGGCGATGGCGTGGCCGGTGATCAATCCGCTGTCGCGCTTTCGCAACGCCGTGCGCGAGCGCGCCAAAGGCACGGCATGGGTCGGCGATATTCCTGAGCGGCAAGGCGGGTTTTGGAAGAACGACGACAATATGGCCGAGGGCAATCCGATGCTCATGCTGGAACGCGGCGAGAAGGTGCCGATGCTACCGGCACTGTGGGTGCAGGGCCGGCCTGATCCGGTCCATGACTATCGCGATCCCGAGTCTCCTTTAGCGCTCAACGAGCCGGAACGCTTCGCGGCGAATTATCGCAAGGCGGGCGGTGTGATTGAGATGTTGTATATCGATCAGGCGGGGCGCACCACGGCTGCCGCGCGTGATCCGATAGCGGCGTTTTTGCTGCGAGAGCTGTCCGTAGCGCGCGGGGTAGCCGCGGCAGCGTAGTTTCACGGTTTGCGCCAGCGCTGTGCCTCCCCTCGTTCGTAGGGGAAGGCATCCATTGTTCGTAGTACTTTCCAAGTAGAGGATTTTCCACATGACTCAATCACGCGGCCCGCTGGACGGCGTAAAAGTGGTGGCCTGCTCCACCGCGCAGGCCGGCACGGTGCCCTATATGCTGATGGCCGATCTGGGCGCCGAGGTTATCAAGATCGAAGTGCCTGGCAAGGGCGACAACTCGCGCACGTCGAGCGTGTTTCCCGGTTTGCCGAGCACGTATTTTGAAACCAACAATCGCGGCGTTAAAAGTTTCACGCTGAACATGAAATCGCCCGAGTCGCGCGAGATTCTGCACAAGCTGGTGGCGCGCGCCGATATCTTCGGGCAGAACTTTCGTCCCGGCGCGGCGGAGAAAAACGGTTTCGGCTATGAGGATTTGAAGAAGATCAATCCGAAACTGGTGTACGTATCGATTTCAGGCTACGGTCCCAAGGGGCCGAATGCCGCGCTGCCGGGCACGGATTCGATGGCACAGGCATTGGGCGGCATCGCGCAGGCGTATTCCACGCCGGGCATGCCGCTGCGCACCGGCGTGGTGTCGGTGGCCGATGAAACCTGTGCCATTCTCGCGTTCGGCGGCATGCTCGCCGCGCTGCATTGCGCGCGCACGCAGGGCATCGGGCAGAAGGTGGATTGCTCGCTGCTGGGCGGACAGATACGCCTGATGGGCTGGACGTTAACCACCGCGATGTGGCGCAACCGTGATCCGGTTACCGGCCAGGCGCGCGTCAACGGCACGCCGGAGCGGCCAGGCCTCTCCGCGAGTTTCAATGATATGGACGGCAAGCCGCTGGTGTTTCAAATGAACGGCGCGGCCAAATGGAAGCAGGCCATGACGGCATTGGGATTTTACGACGCGCTGTCGGTGGCAGGATTTTCGGAACTGGGCGTGGTGATCGGCAACGATGAGCGGCGTGAAACATTGTTAAAAACACTCGACGGCTTGTTCGCCACTGGCCCGCGCGATAAGTGGGTGAAGATACTGCGCGAGGCGGACATCGTCTCAGCGCCCATCAATACACTGCTTGAAGCGGCGGATGACGCGGATGTGCTGGCAAATGGCTACATCACCGAAGTGGAATACCCGAAACATGGCAAGAAACTCAAAGTGCATGGCTCGCCGTGGCAGTTTTCGGAAACACCGGCGAAGATCGGCGTTGCGCCAGAACTGGGCGAACACAATGACGCGATTTTGAAGGACATAGGCTATAGCGCAGCAGATATACAGGGCCTGCGCGAACGCAAGGTGATTTGACGATTTTGCGTAATAAAACATTTCATATTCAAGGGAGATAGCATCATGGCAAGACTGACATCCATCACCAAAAGAGAACAAGTGCCGGCGGAGCATCACGCGACATTTGACGCCGTGGTCAAAAGCCGCGGTTCCGTGCACGGGCCGTTCACCATGGTCATGCATTGTCCGCCGCTCGCGACGCATCTGGTGAACCTCGGCGGCTACGTGCGCTTCGAAGGCAAGCTCGACATGCGCGTGCGCGTGCTCGCGGCAATGACGGTGGCGCGCGAGTTCGACTGCCTGTATGTGTGGGGCGCGCAGACGGGTTCGGCTCGCCGTCAGGGCGTGCCGGAATCCACCATCACCGCGATCCGCGAAAAACACTCGCGCGGTGTGCCGCCGGAAGACGCGCAGATTATCGACTTCACGCGCGACCTGATTCACAAGCACCGTGCCGATGCGGCAGTGATGAAGGCATTGCAACAGCGTTTCGGCGACTTTCAACTGGTCGAACTGACAGGCAGCATCGGCTACTACACGTTGCTGACGATGACCGCGAATGCCACCGAGCTGGAACCGGCGGAAGGCATGGAAGTATTAAAACCGTAGTGCGAACGGACCACAGGAGAACACCGTGCTGATAGTCGATTCACAAATTCACATCTGGCAAAACGGGAAGATGAGTTCCCATCATCGCCAGGACGCAACGTACTCCATCGCCGATGCTGTGGCCGAAATGGCGTCGGCCGGCGTCGATGGCGCGGTAATTCATCCGCCCAGCGCGTTTGGCGAGCCGTCCAATGCCTACGCCGTCGAGGCCGTGCGCCAGCACCCCGACAAATTCTGCATCCTCGGGCATTTTGATCTGCAAAGCCCGGATCGCGAGAACATCGTTGCGCACTGGCATGAGCGGCCGGGCATGCGTGGATTTCGCTTTACACTTAGCGAGCCGCATCAGAAGTCATGGTGGACCGACGGCTCGCTCGACTGGTTCTGGGCGGCGAGCGAGAAGGCCGATATGCGCATTGGGCTTCTGGCGAGCGGCGCCAACATCGCGGCGCTGGGAAGCATCGCGCGGCGATATCCCGGACTGAAGCTGCATGTCGATCACATCGGACGCGGAGGCGGCAGAGCCGCCGAGAAGGATGACGCGATTTATGCTGATCTGCCGCAGATGCTGGCGCTCGCGAAATTACCCAATGTCGCGGTCAAGCTATCAGGCGCACCGAGCACGTCGAGCGAGGCTTATCCGTACAAAAACATTCACGGCTATTTGCGCCAGATCATCGAGGCGTTCGGGCCTGAGCGCTGCTTCTGGGGTACTGACATTACGCGCATGCCGATAAGCTATCGGCAATGCGTGACGATGTTTACCGAAGAAATGCCGTGGTTGAAGGGCCGTGATCTTGAACTGGTGATGGGCGCAGCTTTCGTACAGTGGCTCGGATGGAAGCGGCCCGCTGCCGCTTGATTTTTTCTCATTAACTCAAAGGTAAACACTATGCGTCTCCCGAAATTAACTTCCGACCAATTCACCCCCCGGCAAAAAGAGGTCGCCGACAAACACAATGCCCGACGTGACCGCCTTGCGGGGCCGTACGATGTTTGGATTCATAGCCCCGAGCTGTTTGAAAAAGTATCCGCCGTCAGCAACTACATGCGCTTCGATTGCGGGCTGCCGGTGAAGCTGCGCGAGTTCGGCATTCTGGTCACGGCCCGCTATTGGGACGCAGAGTTCTCCTGGAACGCGCATGTGGATAAAGCGCTGGCTGCGGGGATTCCGGCGGATGTGGTGAGCGATCTCGCCGCCGGCAAAAAGCCGAATTTCAAGGCCGACGACGAGCGCGTGTATTACAACTTCGCGATGGAAGCGCTGGAAAATCATTTCGTCAGCAAAAAAACGTTCGACGAGGCGCGAACGATTTTTGGTGAGCGCACGTTGGTGGATTTGATCGGCTCGGTCGGCTACTTTTCCATGCTGCAAATATGCCTTAACAGCGCCGAAGTCGATTTGCAGAAAGACCGCAAGCCGCCGTTTGCGAATGTGAGTGGATATAAAAAATTGGGTTGAGTGGAGAGTTCACCATGGATTTAGGCCTGAAAGGTAAGCACGCCATCGTTACCGGCGGCAGTCAAGGCATCGGCAAGGCGATAGCGCGGGAGTTCGCCCGCGAAGGCGTCAATGTCGCCATCGTCGCGCGCAACAAAGATCAACTCGCAGCCACCGCCAAGGAGCTTAGCGCCGAAACCGGCGGACGCGTCATCGCACTCGCGGCAGATGTCACCAGCAAAGAGCAGGTCGAAGCCATGGTCGCCGCAGCCGTCGCGCAGTTTGGCGGGCTGCACATTCTGGTGAACAGCGGCGCGTCGCCGGGCGGTTCCGCCGGCGCCACTGGCCCTATCGAAACCGTGATAGACGAAGTGCTGCTGAGTGACTTCAATGTGAAATACATGGGCGCGTTGCGCTGCGCCCGCGCGGCGATCCCGCACATGAAGCAAGCCGGGTGGGGGCGCATCATCAGCATCGGCGGCAACAATGCGCGCAGCAACGGCAACTTAAGTGGCGGCGCGCGCAACGCCGCACTGGTGCATTACACCAAAACGCTGGCGGATCAGTTAGGCCGCTTCGGCATCACGGTGAATTGCATCCACCCCGGAGCCACACGCACCGAGCGCACCCCGCGCATGATGGCCGCGCGTGCCGCCGAGTTGGGCGTGACGCCCGAGGAAGCCGAAAAACGCACCTATGCCCCCGATGCGCCACGCAGCAACGCCATCTGCCGCATGGTTGACGCGACGGAGGTGGCCTACGTCACGGCGTTTTTGGCATCGGATAAATCATGGGCCATCAGCGGCGAGCTGGTGGTGGCGTCGGGTGGGGCGGGGCGGTCGGTTTATTATTAAATCGGCCCCCGGCGCGGCACCAGAAAATCCTGCGTCATTTCAGCCATGGTGGAAACACCCAGCATTGCCATGTTGCGGCTGATTTCCTCGCGCAGCAGTTTGGCGCCGTGGCGCACGCCGGCTTCGCCTGCGATGGAGGCTGCATAGAGGAACGGCCTGCCGACAAACACAAAGTCGGCGCCCATGGCGATTGCTTTCAACACGTCGGTGCCGCGGCGGATGCCGCTGTCCATCATGATGGTCATGTTGCCGGCTTCGGCGCGCGCGCCCGGCAGGGCGCGGAAGGGCGAGATCGTGCCGTCGAGCTGACGGCCGCCGTGGTTGGAGACCATGATGCCATTGACGCCACTTTCGCGCGCGATGCGCACGTCGTGGCGTGAGAGCACGCCTTTCAGCACGAGGTTGCCTTTCCAGATTTTTCGCATCAGTTCGACGTGTTCCCAGTTCAGGCCGTCGCGGCCCATGCGGGGGCGCTCCATGTTGCCGAGGATGGGGATGCGCGGGAAACCCATATTTTCGAGGTGCGGCATGCCGTGTGTCATCACGGTGCGGGCGAAGGTACCGAACGTCCACCGTGGACGCATCATGCAATCCCACGCCAGCCGCAGCGTGGGTTTCAGCGGCGAGCTATAGCCGGCACGCACGTTGTTCTCACGGTTCGCGGCCATTTGCACGTCCACCGTGAGCACAAGGGTTTCAAAGCCTGTTGCCTGCGCGCGCTCGACCAGGGGAATGATGATGTCCGGCTCGCCGGGAAGATACGCCTGGAACCATGCGGTAGGCCCCACTTTTTTGACGTGCTCCATCGGCGTGAGCGACGCGCCACTTTGGATCATCACGGTGTTGAGTTCCGCTGCGACTTTGGCAAGCGAATCGTCGCCGCGGTAGGCGGCGAGCGCGGTGGCGCCCATTGGCGGAAAGCCGAAAGGCAGATCGTAAGTGCGGCCAAAGAGCGTCGTCTTCATATGCCGCGCCTTGGTGTTGACCAACACGCGCGGCATAAACTCAAAATCACTAAAAGCACTGCGGTTACCGTTTAGCGATGCGTTGGTTTCTACGCCGCCCGATATGTAGCCGAAGATGGGGCGGGGCAGGAAGCGCCGCGCGGGGGCTTCGAAGTCTTCCAGGCACAGGATGTCGTTAAGGCAGCTGGGTGTTGCAGTTGTGTTGTTACTCATATTTGTTTACCCATAATTAATTGTTTACGCTTTATTCTCGTCTCTGATCGTAATAATATTTTCAATTTTACTCGTAGGCATGGTGCCAGGCACAGACGTATGCGACGATACCTTTAGTTCCGGGCGCCGCACTCGCTAAATTGTCGGCGGTTATTATTTGCACCACCTGAGGCCACCATGCCAGACGTTGCAACAGATCGGAAGTTCATCATTCGTACCCGTATGGGTGAGGGCTATCACTTGACCGAGCTCGGTCTCAAAAACCTCCAGCATGTATTGACAGACTGGCTTCCGCGCGCGGTCTATTTTGATTTGACCGATGATGCGGCCAGCGTAGAGGTCGTGGCGCGGAAAGAATACATGAGTAACAAAAGTCTGTTCGCTGCCACGTTCAAAAGAGCGGATGGCTCCACGATCAAGACTGCGGAATACGGTGAAGACAGGCTGGTAGGCAAATCCTGTCCGTTCTACGACCCGAAAAAATCCAGTTACGCTGGCAAGAAAGACGGATTCGATGAGCGCCTCGTGATCTATTCGAGTACCCCGGTGGATACATTTGTATTTGGTCGGCCAAAGTAATCGCACTGTCGTACTGATTGCGCTGCTTGCTCGTCCTGCTGCGGATTGAACGCGGGACTGAAATCGCTAAGGCATCCACGCGCCGCCGTTAACGTGTATCGATTGCCCGGTGACAAAGCGAGCATCGGGGCCGCACAACATGCGCACCATGGCGCCGATCTCACCGGGCTCGCCGCGCCGGCCCACTAGCGGCACGGCCTTGCGATGGCCCGGGCGTTCGGCGGCGAGTCCCGGCGCGCCGCGCGCGGTATCGATGGGGCCGGGCACCACGCAATTGACCGTGATATTTTTATCGGCGAAATCGTAGGCGAGGCCTTTGGTCATGCCGGCAAGGCCGGATTTCGCCGCGATGACATGCACGCGATTAAATGCACCCTGATGCCCAGTGAGTCCGCCGATGTTGATGATGGATGCGCTGCCCGAACGCAGAAGATGCGGCAGGCACGCCTGGGTGCAAATGAACGCGCCGTCCAGCGTGACGGAAAGCACGCGCCGCCATTGTTCGAGCGTGGTTTCCTCGAACGGGATGTCCGGGCGCCACGAGCCGTTGTTGACCAGATAATCGAGGCGGCCAAATTGTTTGACCGTTTCATCTACCATTGTCTGGACGGCAGGCACGTCAGTGACGTCAGCCATGTAGAGCGTCGCTTTGCCGCCGTCCGCCTTGATCATGGCGACCGTTTTCTCTGCATCCTCGCGCGAGGTGTTTGCATTGACCATGACTGCCGCACCGCCGGCCGCGAGTGATCGCGCAATGGCGCGTCCAATATTGCGCGCGGCGCCGGTGACGAGAGCGACTTTGCCTTCGAGTTCGCTGCCTTTTCTTAAACCCGGTTCGCTCATGATGGCTGTCCTTGTCGTACTGTTGATTTCACGATGGAGGAAATGTAGCGCATTTAATGCTATCTTGCCTGCCGGTAAATTCAGGAGAGTGGCATGACAGCAACGGTACAACCGGTGGACAAATGTATTACTGCGAATGGATTGCAAATTCACTATCTGGATTGGGGCAACGCCGCCGCGCAGCCGCTGATTTTGCTGCACGGCATTGCACGCATGGCGCATGCTTTTGATCATCTGGTGCCGCATCTGGCGAAAAATTTTCACGTGATCGCTGTGGACATGCGCGGCCACGGTGATTCCGGTTGGCATGCCGAGGGCGCGTATATGGTGGAGGATTACACCAGCGACATCGAGGCGCTGATCGAACAACTCGGCTTGCGCAACCTTCTGCTGTGGGGCGCATCGACCGGTGGGCGGGTGGTGCAAATGATCGCGGGACGACATCCAGATTGGGTGTCGTCGGTGATAGTTGAAGACGTGGGGCCTGAGCGACCGGCGGCGATTTCCAACCGGCGCGGCGATCGTATGGCCAAAGAGGCCAACGGCTGGGCGAGTGTTGATGAAATGCTGGTGCAGGTCAAGGTCGAGAATCCGCGCGCTTCGGATGCGGTCCTGCGTAATCTGGCGCAGCAGGGTTCCAAAAAACGCGAGGATGGCCGCATCGTGTGGAAGCGTGATCCGGCGATACTCAAAGGTTTTGTGCCGACTGAGCTGTGGAGCACGGTGCGCAAAATCAAGGCACCGATAATCTATGTGCTGGGCGGTGTCAGCAGCATCGTGCCGCCGGAGACGCAACAGGAGCTGCGGGCCGCGCTGCCGCAGTCGCAGATCGTCATGATGCCGGGACTGGGGCATTACCCCAGCGATGAAAAGCCGGAGGACTTTCTGGCAATTGTGGATCGTTTTCTGGCGGGCGCTCGCGCGGCATAGTCGTAAAAATTGTCGGGAGAATCAGCCATGCAACTGGAACTGAACGGACGTAACGCAGTGGTCGCCGGCGGCTCGCGCGGCATAGGGCGCGCGATTGCGCTGGCGTTTGCGCAGGCGGGCGCGAATGTGTCGATCTGCGCGCGCGGCGAGACGGCGTTGCGCGCCACCGAGGCGGAACTGCGGCAATGCGGGCACAAGGTGCATGCGGCGGCGTGTGATCTGAGCGACGGCGACGCGGTCAGTGATTACGTGAACGCGGCGGCGCACGCGCTCGGCGGCATCGACGTGCTGGTGAATAACGCCTCCGGCTTTGGTCTCAGCGACGACGAAGCAGGCTGGGCCGCCAGCATCAACGTTGACTTGTTGGCGCCGGTGCGCGCCTCGCGCGCGGCGCTGCCGTTCCTGGAAAAGTCGCAGGGCGCGATCATTCATATTTCGTCGATCTCCGGTCTGCAACCCAGCGCGCGCACGCCGCCGTATGGCGCGGTGAAGGCCGCGCTGATTCAATTGACGTTATCGCAGGCGGCGGCTTTTGCACAAAAGCGCATACGGGTGAACTGCATTGCGCCGGGCTCGATTGAATTTCCCGGCGGTACCTGGGATCGCCGAAAAACCGAAAACCCGCAGCTCTACAACGCCACGTTGGCCGGCATCGGCTTCGGGCGTTACGGCAAGCCGGAAGAAATCGCCAGCGTCGCGCTGTTTCTCGCCGGCAGCGCGGCAAGCTGGGTGACGGGGCAGACCATCGCGGTGGATGGCGGGCAGATGCTGGGGTGAGCGAGACGACGGCGTTGCGATGCAGATGAATTGACGTCTACGCAGCGCTTTGAGAGCCACATTGGACCACGTGGGCAACACAAAACACGTTTTTACCTGCCCTACAAAAGTTTGGGGGACTGCGGCGCGGGCCAGTTGGGTGACGCGACAAACCAAATCGGTGGATGGCAGATGCCGGGGTTCATGCTGCGCCGCGATAGTAGGGTGGGCATACTGTAAGTCTTTGTTTTAAAAGGCCGTTATAATGCCGTGTGCGTCATGCTCATGTGTCCCACGCAGACAAAATGGACTAAATAGCTATTTAGTATAAAATGGTCGAACTCACTTTGGAGGCTCACCATGTCTGCCATTTCAGTACTTACGTTTCGCAACAGTCGCGGCGATCTCGTCGATGTGGCATCCATCGCCGCCACGCGCGTGAAAAACGAATTTGGTGTGGTGCTCGAACAGGCGCTGCGCGGCGGCGCGATTGCGATCACGCGCCACGACACGCCCAAGGCGGTGCTGATTTCCTACGACGAATTCCAAGCGCTGGTGAAAGAGCGCGCGCCGGTGCTCAATGATTTGCGCGCCGAATACGATGTGTTACTGGCAGCCATGCAAACACCCAAGGCGCGCAAGGGCATGGAGGCCGCTTTTAACGCGACGCCGGCGGCCCTGGGCAAAGCCGCGGTAAAAGCCGCGGGCAAGCGCCGCTGATCCGAGAATGGCGCAATCGCCGCCGCCGCGCATCTATGTGTTGGCGGGTGTGAATGGTTCAGGCAAGAGCAGCATCGCTGGAGCGGCGTTTCGTGCAAACGGCGCGGACTATTACAACCCGGATGAAGCCGCGCGCGAGTTGCGTGTGGCGCGGCCCGCATTAAGTCCGACTGACGCCAACAGCGCGGCTTGGCATCGAGGCTTCAATTTGCTTAACGAGGCAATCGTGCAACGTTTCGACTTTGCGTTTGAAACCACGCTGGGGGCGAGCAGTATTCCGCGCGCGCTGGCCGGGGCTGCGGATCAGGGTTTTGAAATTCACGTATGGTATGCGGGGCTGGCAACGCCCGAGTTGCATCTCGCGCGGGTGCGCTCGCTCGTGCAGGCGGGCTGGCACGGCATACCCGAGGTCGCGATCCGCCGCCGCTTTGAGCACAGCCGGATGAACCTGATTACGTTGCTGCCGAAACTGGCGGCGTTGCGGGTCTACGACAATAGCGCCGAGGGCGATCCGCGGGCGGGCAAGACGCCCGCGCCGGTGCTGGTGCTGCACCTGCTGAGGGGCCGCATTCTGAACGCCGCCGACCTGCCGCATGCGCCCGATTGGGCGAAGCCCATCGTGGCCGCCGCATTAAAGCAAGCGCGCGGTTTGGTCTGAGCGCATAGTTGTGTAAACTTCAGCTTCAACTGCAGATCAGGGGAATTGCGACATGGAACTCAAATCACGGCGTCACACAGTGCAGGATCTGGGCGGCGCCATTGACCTTTGTTATACCAATGGCTGGACCGATGGGCTGCCGGTGGTGCCGCCCACGGCAGACCGCGTGACCGCGATGCTGGAAGCGGCGAAAATCGATCCGCAACATCAACTCGCGTTCATCGAGAACCGGCAGATTTCGGTGACCGCCGAAAAGGTGGCGATCAATGCGGTGATGGCTGGGTGCAAGGCGGAGTACATGCCCGTGGTTGTGGCAGCGGTGGAAGCGATTGCCGATCCCAAATATGGTTACCACGGGCCGGCCACCAGCACCGGCGGTTCGGCGGTGTTCATGGTGGTGAACGGCCCGATTGCCGAAGAACTCGATTTTAATTCCGGTGACAATCTGTTCGGCCCCGGCTGGCGCGCGAATGCGACGGTGGGCCGTGCGATACGCCTCATTATGCGCAACGTGATCGGCACCTTGCCCGGCGAACTCGATCGCAGCAGCATGGGGCACGGCGGCAAGTACAGTTTTTGTATCGCTGAAAACGAAACCGAAACCAGCCCGTGGCAGCCGTTTCATACCTCGCGTGGCTTCCGCCGCGATCAGAATGCGGTGACGGTGTTCGCCGCATTTGCGCCACATCAAATTTCGAATGGCTTGAGTTCAACGCCCGAAGGCGTGTTGACGACGATGTGCGCCAACATGCGCATGTCGGCGGGCACCAATCGCCGTCCGCAATACGCGCTGGTATTTCCGGGCGAGCATCAACTGGTAATGAAAAAAGCCGGCTGGTCGCGCGAAGA
>CANIID010000091.1 GCA_947467315.1 Betaproteobacteria bacterium
GCCCCAATCCGCGGGCAATGACCGATGCCTTGATTCCCATCGTCAACTGCGTTTGTATCATCGTTCGATCTTCAATACTCAACTGCGTGTAGAATTTTCCCATGCAACATTTTCTCCTAAAAACGTTGCACTTGGGTTTTGAGCGCGCCAAATCATTTAAAAACATATGGTTATGAAAATTATGCATTTCCTTTCAAACAGCCTGGCGCTCAGCCTCATCAGCGTAACGCTCGCGCCACTGGCGCACGCACAACCCTACCCGACTAAACCCGTGCGTCTCATCGCCCCGTTCGGTCCCGGCGGCGGCACCGACATTCAAGGCCGCTTGCTCGGCAAAAAATTCCACGAGAGCACCGGCCAAACGCTGATCGTCGATAACCGCACCGGCGCGGGCGGCATGATCGGCGCGGAGATCGCGGCGCGCGCCCCCGCCGACGGTTACACCGTGTTGTTCACCACCACCTCGCTCGCGATCAACCTGAGTTTGCAAAAAAAGCTCGCGTTCGATCCGCTGAAAACGCTGATGCCGCTGTCGCTGATTTCGTCGGCGCCGTATTTGCTGGTGACGCATCCCAGCGTGCCCGCGACATCGCTGAAAGAATTTTTTGCCATCGCGCGCCAGCGCGGCGTGAACATGAACGCGGCCTCCAACGGCTCGGGCACCGCGCCGCATCTCGGCCTCGAAATTCTCAAACAGTTGGCCGGCATCAACGTCACGCAGATTCATTACAAAGGCGGCGGCCCGGCGATACTCGCCGTGGTGTCCGGTGAAGTGGATTTTCAACTGGCGTCGTCGCTATCCGCGATGCCGCATGTGAAAAGCGGACGCCTGCGCGTGCTGGGCATTACTTCAACCGAGCGCTCGCCGCTGTTTCCGCAACTGCCGACGGTGGCGTCGCTGTATCCCGGTTTCAGCAACTACAACTGGTACGGCATGTTTGTGCCCGTGAACGTGCCGAAAGACATTGCGCAGAAACTGCACACTGAATTTGTCAAAGCGGTCAAAGCACCCGACGTGCGTGAATTCATCGCGCGCGAAGGCGGCACGCCCATCGGTAGCACGCCGGAGGAATTTGCGGCGTATTTCAAACAGGAAGCCCAGCAGTATGAAAAAGCCATCAAGGCGGGCAACATTCCGCAGGAGTAGCGCATGTTGACGCAACACCAGATCGATCAATTTCATCGCGACGGCATCCTGCTGTTGGAGAACGTCGCCGATTACAACACGCTGGCGACAATGCGTGATGCGCTTGCTGCGCTCGTCGAGAAATCACGGACGGTAACGCAGCACGACGCGATCTACGATCTTGAGCCGGATCACACGACCGAGCGACCGCGATTGCGCCGCATCAAGCATCCGCACTTGCGACATGCAGTATTCAACGACTTTCCGCGCACGGAGCCGCTGCTGGGTATCCTGCAACAGTTGCTCGGGCCGGACGTGCGCATGCACAGCTCCAAGCTCAACCTCAAAGCCCGCGTCGGTGGTTCAAGTTTGGAATGGCATCAGGATTGGGCGTTTCATCCGCACACCAACAGCAGCATGCTCGCCGTCGGGCTGATGATGGAAGATTGCCGCATGGAAAACGGCCCGATGCGGGTGATTCCCGGCAGCCACCAAGGCCCGGTGTACGATCACAACGCCAACGGGCGATTCTGCGGCGCGATCGATCCCGATAGCGTGGCGCTGAATTACGCCAGCGCGATTCCGTGCGTGGGCAAGGCCGGCACGATCTCGATACATCATGTGTTTTCGGTGCATGGTTCCGCCGCCAACACCTCGCCTTATCCGCGCCCGCTGCTGCTATATGAATTCATGGCGGCGGATGCGTGGCCGCTGATGGGTGTGCCGGATATCGAAGCCTTTGATTCTCGAATGATCTGCGGGCAACCCACCTACGCGCCGCGCCTCGAAGCCGTGCCGGTGCGGTTGCCGCTACCTGCGGCGGTTAACCTGGGTTCCATTTATGAAAACCAGACGCAGTTGAAGCGGCGTTACTTTACGCCGGGTGACACCCCGTAGGGCCGCCTGGCATAGCGCCCCTCAGTGCAGTTGTAGCGTGCGCCGTGCGCACGACGCGCTCACAAATCGTGCGCGCAGCGCACGCTACTTGGTTCGCGGCGACTTGGTTCGCAACGCCGCGTAAGCGCCAGCGGAATGGCGTAAAACAACCATAAAAACATATACTTACGATATTATTGCTGCGCCATCAAGCGTCGGGCTTGATGCCCGTCAATTTAATCAGCTTCGCGTATTTCTCCACCTCGGCGCGGATAAACGCAGCAAACTGATCCGGCGAGTTACCACCGGGTAGCGCGCCTTCCGCCGCGATATTGGCTTTCACCGCCGGTTGAGTCAAAGCCTGCACAAAGTGTTTGTTGAGCGTCATCACAATGTCGCGCGGCGTGGCGGCGGGCGCGAGCAGGCTGTACCAGCCGACAATTTCATAGCCGGGCAAACCCGCTTCTTCAATCGTCGGCACGTTCGGCAATTGCGCGCTGCGTTGTCGACTGGTCACGCCGATCGCGCGCAACCGGCCGCTCTTGATGTGCGGCGCGACCTGCGTGGTGCTGGTGGTCACCAGATCAATCTGCCCTGACAGCAGATCGAGCGTCATCGACGGCGTGCCGCGGTACGGCACATGTACCATCTTTAAATTCGACATCGTTAACACCAATTCGGTCGCGAGGTGCAACGAGGTGCCCACGCCGGTGGAACCGAAACTCATCTTGCCCGGTTGCGCCTTGGCCAACGCGATCAGCGATTTCAGATTGTTGGCCGGCACCGAAGCATGCGCCACCATCACGTAGGGAATATAGTGATACACGCTGACCGGCGCGAAATCACGCGTCGGGTCATACGGCATGCTGCGCATCATCGCCGGACTCAGTGCGATGGCGCTGATGCTGCCCCAGCTCAGGGTATAGCCATCGGGTTTGGATTTGGCGACCAGTGAAGCCGCGATCACGCCGGAATTGCCTTCACGATTGATGACCACGAATTGCTGGCCCAGCGATTCGGTGAGTTGCAGCGCCATGGTGCGTGCGGTGGTGTCGTTGCTCGACCCGGCGGAGAAACCCACGTAGATCGTGACCGGCCGCGCGGGATAGTTCTGCGCCCAGGCAGCTTGCGCACCGACCAGTACCGCTAACGTGGGCAACAGACAACGTCTGGTCATGGGATTCAACATAGCTTCCTCGCCATAAAAATCAGTGCGTCACCTCAAGCAATAGCTTGCCGATGTGTTCGCTGGTTTCCATGCGCGCGTGGGAATCGCAGGCTTGCGCCAGCGGCAGTATCGAATCAATGATCGGTGTGACTTCCAATCCTAAGTGCGACCAGACTTTTTCCAGGGTCTGGCGCACGATTTCGGTTTTAACCGCCACCGATGACGCGCGCAGTTGCGAGCCGGACACCATGGCGCGCTTGGACATGATTGCGCCCAGCGGCACGCTGTAGTCATTGGCATCGCCGGAACTTAAGTGCAGCACGCGACCGTCCATCGCCAGGGCTTGCAGGTTACGCTTGGCATACGCGGCGCCCGCCATATCGAGTATCACGTCCGCGCCGCGGCCTTGGGTGATGCGCTCCACTTCCGCGACAAAATCCAGCTCGCGATAGTTGATCGCGCTGGCGCCTAGCTTGACGCACACGGCGCACTTGGCCGCATTGCCCGCCGTGGCGATGATCTTGGCGCCATGTAGCCGCGCGAGTTGAATGGCCATGGTGCCCACCCCGCTCGAGCCGCCATGCACCAACAGCCACTCGCCGGCCTTGAGGCGGCCCAGCATGAACACATTCAGCCACGCGGTAAATAACGCCTCGGGTAAAGACGCCGCGAGTTTCAGGTCGAACCTTTCCGGTATCGGTAAGGTGACGGCATCCAGCGCGATACAGTACTGCGCGTAACCGCCGCCATTGGTCAGCGCACAAACCTTGTCGCCCACCTTCCAGCGCGTCACGCCGGTGCCGATGGCGGCCACTTCGCCGGCCACTTCGAGGCCTGGAATATCCGTTGCCTCTTTCGGACCAAAACCGCGATTGCGCTGTCCGCAATCGTGGCGATTCACACCCGCAAAGGCGACCTTGATCAGCACCTGCCCCGCAGCCGGTTGCGGCACGGGGCGCGTGGTGGATTGCAATACCTCCGGGCCGCCGGCACGGGTGATTTCAATGGCGCGCATGGCTTGGGGCAACATCAGACTCTCCAGCAAAATGGGATGCCGCAATGTAGCAGAAACAAACCTTGCCGCGAGGGCGCTTGCATTCAACGCGCCGGCTGCCTCTGTTCGCATTGTGGCAATACGCAACGCGCTTGTGCCGCCGCTTATGCGGTCATAAATAATTTTTAGACGATGCGGCAGGTAACCTCCGTAAAATTCCTGCCGTTCATCAACGACATTTCCCGAGCAGCGCCATCCATGGCAACTCCCACGCTGGACACGCAAACCAAGGCGCCCACCAACGCCGGCACGGAAGTCAAAAGCACCACGTGCTATATGTGCGCCTGCCGCTGCGGCATCAATGTCACCTTGCGCGGCGGCGAGGTGCGCTACATCGAAGGCAACCCGAATCATCCGCTGAATCAAGGCGTGATCTGCGCCAAGGGCGCGGCGGGCATCATGAAGCAGTATTCGCCCGCGCGGCTGACGCAGCCGCTGCGGCGCAAGGCGGGCGCGGAACGCGGCTCCGCCGAGTTTGAAACCATCAGTTGGGACGAAGCGTTTCGCGTGATGGCGGAGCGGCTGGCGCACATTCGCGCCACCGATCCGAAAAAATTCGCGCTGTTCACCGGGCGCGATCAAATGCAGGCGTTGACCGGCCTCTTTGCGCGCCAGTTCGGCACGCCCAACTATGCGGCGCACGGCGGTTTTTGCTCGGTAAACATGGCCGCCGGGATGATCTACACCATCGGTGGCTCGTTCTGGGAATTCGGCGGGCCTGATCTGGATAACGCGAAGCTGTTCGTGATGATCGGCACCGCCGAGGATCATCACTCCAATCCGCTCAAAATCGCGATTTCAAAATTCAAACGCAGCGGTGGGAAATTTATTTCCATTAACCCGGTGCGCACCGGCTACTCCGCAATTGCCGACGAATGGATACCCATCCGGCCCGGCACTGACGGCGCGCTGCTGCTGGCGCTGAACCATGAGCTTGTGCGTAGCCGCTTATACGACGAGGCATTTGTCGCGGAGTACACCAACGCCGGTTATCTGGTGAACGACGATCCACACAGCCCGGAGTACGGCCTGGTGGTCGCCAACGGCAATACACCCGCCGACAACCCGCATCGCAATCACAGTCAGTTGTGGTGGGATGAGAGCATCCACGCGGCAGTGTCGAATCATGCACCAGGCTGCAAGCCTGCGTTAAGTGGCAGCTATGCATTACCCGACGGCACGCCGGTACGACCGGCCTTCGCTTTGCTCGCCGAGCGGCTGGAACAATATACGCCGGAATGGGCGGCTGAAATCACCGGTATTTCCGCCGAACGCATCCGCGGTCTCGCACGCGAGATGGGCGAAGTCGCACGCGATCAGAAAATCACCCTGCCGATCCGCTGGACCGATAGCTGGGGACGCCTGCATGAAACCGTGACCGGCAACCCGGTGGCGTTTCATGCGATGCGCGGGCTGGCTGCGCACTCCAACGGCTTTCACACCATTCGTTCGTTGTCGATATTGATGTCGCTGCTCGGCACGATTGACCGCCCCGGCGGCTTTCGCCACAAGGCGCCCTACCCGCGCGGCACGCCGCCGGTGTATGCACGCAATCCTGTCAGTGGTGAAGCAATATTGCCGGAAACGCCATTGGGCGGCGCGCCGCTGGGCTTTCCCTCACGCCCGGAAGAATTATTTGTCGATGACGCCGGTGGCCCGATACGCATCGACAAGGCGTTCTCGTGGGAATACCCGCTGGCGATCCACGGCATGATGCACAACGTGATTGCCAACGCCTGGCGCGGCGATCCGTATCGCATCGACACACTGATGATTTTCATGGCCAACATGGCGTGGAATTCGTCGATGAACCCTATCGAAACGCGGCGCATGCTGAACGACCGCGATGAAGCCACGGGGGAATACAAGATCCCCTTCATCATCGTCTGCGACGCGTTCGAGTCGGAGATGACCGCTTACGCCGACCTCGTGCTGCCCGACACCAGTTACCTTGAACGGCACGACGTGATGTCGATGCTGGATCGCCCGATATCGGAATTCGACGGCCCGGTGGATGCAGTGCGCGTGCCGATCCTGCCGCCCAAGGGCGAGTGCAAACCATTTCAGGAAGTGCTGATCGAACTGGCGGGCCGGCTGAAATTTCCCGCCTTCACCACTGCCGAGGGCACGCGCAAGTTTCGCGACTATCCTGATTTCATCGTCAACTTTCAAACGGAGCCGAATTCCGGGCAGGGTTTTCTCATCGGCTATCGCGGCGCGGCGGGCGACAAATCGATGGTGGGCGAGCCGAACCCTAAGCAATGGGAAATGTACGCCGCGAATAACTGCATGTTCCAGCACCACATGCCGCCTGAACATCAATACATGCGCAACTGGAATCAGGGCTACAACGATTGGGCCGTGAGCGCCAAGCTGCGCCGCTTCGGCGACCCGGTGATGATTCAGCTTTACGCCGAAGTGCTGCAACGCTTTCGTCTCGCGGCGCGCGGCCACGGCAAGCGGCAACCACCCGCGCACCTGAAAGATCGCATCGAGCAATATTTCGATCCGCTGCCGTTTTATTACGAGCCGCTGGAAGTGTCGCTGTCCGATAAACAAAAGTATCCGCTGGCCGCGATCACGCAACGCCCGATGGCGATGTATCACTCGTGGGATTCGCAGAACGCCTGGCTGCGCCAGATACATACACATAACTACTTGTTTATAAACACAAAAACGGCTCAGTCCGCAGGCATCGCGGATGGCGGCTGGATGTGGGTGGAATCGATGCACGGCAAAGTGCGTTGTCTGTGCCGCCATAGCGAAGCCGTCGAGCCGGGCACCGTGTGGACCTGGAACGCCATCGGCAAGGCGCGCGGCGCATGGCATCTCGCGCCCGACGCCAATGAATCGCAACGCGGCTTTTTGTTGAATCACCTGATCTCGGATGAACTGCGTAACGCGGAAGGCGCTCGCACCTCGAATTCCGATCCGCTGACCGGACAAGCCGGTTGGTACGATGTGCGCGTGCGTATTTATCCGGCGGGCGCCGATGAGCCGAAAGAAAGTTCGCCGCAATTCGACGCCATGAAACCCCTGCCCGGCACAACAAAACTTCACCGCCTGTGGCAAGCGTTTGTCGCGGGCAAAAATACGGGAGACCGCCGATGACACAGTTGGCGCTGGTCATAGATTTGAACGTCTGCGTGGGCTGCCATGCCTGCGTCACCAGTTGCAAGGAATGGAACACCTCCGGCGTGGCGGGCGCGCTGGCCGACGAAAACCCCTATGGCGCAGACCCCAGCGGCACGTTTTTTAATCGCGTGCAAACCTTTGAAGTGGGCGAGTTCCCCGATACGCAAACGGTGCATTTTCCGAAATCATGCCTGCATTGCGAAGACCCGCCGTGCGTGCCGGTGTGTCCGACCGGCGCCAGCTACAAACGCAAGAGCGATGGGCTGGTGCTGATCGACTACGACAAATGTATCGGCTGCAACTACTGCTCGTGGGCGTGCCCGTACGGCGTGCGCGAACTCGACGAAAAAGAAAAGGTGATGAAGAAATGCACGATGTGCGTGGATCGCATCAACGACACCAATCTCGCGGATGAACAGCGCAAGCCGGCCTGCGTGCTGGCCTGCCCCACCAACGCGCGCCTCTATGGCGACATTCACGATCCTGAATCTATCGTTTCCAAAGCCATTCGCGAAAACGGCGGCTATCAACTGATGCCGGAGTGGGAAACCAAGCCCGCGAATCATTATTTGCCGCGCCGCAGCGCCTCGTCGATTGACCAGCAGTTGAGTCGCACGGTGGAACAGCAGCGGCCCAACGAACTGAAGGCGACTGACGCGCCGTCGAAACCATAGACCAAGCCATACACTGAGCCATGAATCCCGCGTTTTCCGTTATTTTTCTCACCACGCTGATCGGCGCGGGACAAGGCTTGTTCCTCGCGCTGGTTGCCGCTCAATGCGGCATCTTCGGCGCAGCGCCTGCATCCGCGTTTTTCGTTATCGGCGACATCGTGGCATTGGCGTTTCTCGTCGCCGGCCTCATCGCCTCGTTTTTCCATCTGGGGCATCCCGAACGCGCATGGCGCGCGGTCGCCATGTGGCGCACGTCGTGGCTGTCGCGCGAAGTCATCGTGCTGCCGGTGTTTATGGTGTTGGTGGCGCTGCATGGCGCGTGTTTTTACACCGGCTGCGGCTACGCAACCGCGCTCGGCGTCGTGGGGGGCGTGCTGTGTTTCGCGCTGTTTTACATCACCGCGATGAACTACGTGTGTCTCAAGTTTTTGCAGGAGTGGGCCACGCCGCTGACGATTGTGAATTACACGCTGCTCGGTTGCGCGTCGGGCTTTACGCTGGCGACCGCGCTGGCCGCGCTGCTCGCACCCGCCGTGGCCCAAGCCCTCGCGCAATGGGCATTGATGCTGACCCTCGCCGCCGCCGCCGCGCGCGTGGCCTCGCTCATACGCAACGCGCGCATCCGCCCCAAATCAACGCTGCAAAGCGCCATCGGCGTGCGTCATCCGAAAATCGTGCAAAAGGCGCAAGGGTTCATGGGCAGTTCGTTCAACACGCGCGAGTTTTTTCACGGCAAAACGCGGAAAGTGGTGCAAGGCGTGAAATGGGCGTTTCTGCTGCTGGCGTTTGTGGTGCCGGCATTGTTGCTGGGGGCGGCTGCACTGACCGGCGGCAACATGCCGGTGATCGCGGGCATCGCCTTTATCGTTCAGTACATCGGCCTGCTCGCCGAGCGCTGGTTTTTCTTCGCGCAGGCAAGGCACCCGCAGAACCTGTATTACCAGGCTGCGTCGTAGTCACTGATAGCCGCGCTTACTCCCCCTTGATCCCCATCTCTTTCACCGTCTTGCCCCAACGCGCGATTTCGCCGCGCACGTAGGCGCTTAATTCCGCTGGCGTCACCGGCGTGGCTTCCGCGCCCAATTGGAAAAAGCGCTGCTGCACATCAGCATTGCCCAATAGTTTGTTCACCTCGCCATTGAGGCGCGTGACGATGGCAGGTGCCGTGCCGGCGGGCGCATACAGCCCGTTCCACTCATACACTTCAACGCCCTGCACGCCCGCTTCGGCCATCGTCGGAATTTGCGGTGCGGACGGCGAGCGTTTGGCGGCGGTGAGCGCGATGCCTTTCAGCTTATTGCCCTGCACATGCGGCAACGCACTGGCGATGCTGCCGAAAAAGAGCTGCACGTGCCCGCCCAGCAAATCCACATACGCCAGCCCGCCACCCTTGTACGGCACATGTGACATTTTTACTTTCGTCACGTACTGAAACAACTCGCCCGCCATGTGCGGCGCGCTGCCGAAACCCGACGACGCATAGGTTATCCGCCCCGGCTGCGCCTTCGCAAGCTCGATCAGATCGCGCGTGGTCGCGACCGGCACCGACGGATGCACCACCAGCATATTCGGCGTGCGCATCAGCATCGCCACCGGCACAAAATCCTTAAGCGGATCAAACGGCAGCTTGCGCAGCGCGGGATTGACGGCAAACGCGCTGGCATCGTGCAGCAGCGTGTAACCATCCGCTGCGCTCTTGGCAACAATATCGGCACCAATGATGCCCGACGCCCCGCTGCGGTTGTCGATCACGATTTGCTGGCCGAATACCTCGCCGATGCGCGGCCACAGAATGCGCGCCGTGGCGTCTGCCGCGCCGCCTGGCGGATACGGCACGATCATGCGAATTGGGCGGGCTGGGTAGCTTTGCGCCTGTGCCGAAGCCAGCGCGGCGGCATTCAAAGCCACCATCGCCAGTCCCGGCCACAGCAGGGCGTGCGGGGTTTTTGTCATCGCATCTCTCATCACGGTTAAAGCATGGTCAAAGGCAGCAGGGCGCAAGTATATCCGTCCCGTCCCGCACGCCTTGTGATGTTCTCGCCGCACGCTTTCTGCTAGAATCCGCGCCTCACGGAGAGGTGGCAGAGTGGTTGAATGTACCGGTCTCGAAAACCGGAAAGGTCGCAAGGCCTTCGAGGGTTCGAATCCCTCCCTCTCCGCCAATAATATATCTAAGTCATTGAATATTAAAGTTAATTAATATTCATCAAAATCCTACCCATACTTCTACCCATGCAGCGTAACTGGGCAAACTGTCCTCTTTCAGGCGCGCTGGTTTGGCAATGATGGTGTAGAGACAGCTATGCCATGCTCGCCACGGGCCTTCTGGCAACGCCCAGACCCACTGGGGGGGTAGGGCCTTGGACTTGCAGCATTGGCACGGGCAGAACCCGTGCGAAAATTTTTGATTTTTGCTGCTTCTTTCGTCTGCCACTGCACATTGCTTGCGTTATCAGCACCACCGCGCTTCAATGCCGGCAGGTGGTCACGGGAGGCGCGTAGCTATGTATAAAGTCAGAGTGGAATTCTATATCCGGTCGAATGAAGAAGAATTGACTATCCCATTTGCGGTCGCATACAGGGACACCGAATTGCCATTTGCGCCTTTTATCGGACTACGCTTCCATTTTGGACTGGGGGCGGTGGAGCAACTCCCCACCATAAAAATTGCCTGGAATGACGACGAACAGTCTTTCCGGTGTCGATTGGAGGACGAACTACCCGGCGACGGTATAGATGCACTCGACTATAACGGTCTGAAACAGTACCACGCCGAGCATGGCTGGACTATCTTTGAGATGCCTACTGAGCCTTGAGTTTCAGTCGCACTTCAGAAATTACCTCTTCAACACATTTCGAAAATAAGGACCGCATGACGTCAGATCGTCGACGGTCGAAGCCAGTATTTGTGGCCGTGGTTTCCGCAACACCGAGGTCCAGAGGAACTAGAACATCTATACCCCCACTTGCGCGGTTGAAACCAATTGTTATGATTTTGCCATTGGTGATATCAGCAAGCACTTCCATCGACTTATCGTCGAATGGGTATGCGAATAACCTATAACCGGGGTCTGTTTCAGACTGAATGACTTTTGATTTTGCCGTGGTCCCGTGCGGTGTTTGCATGTACGCGAAAAACGGGGGGGTAGCTTTTGTGGTGGCACCTTGAACCAGAAAGTTATCCGCCAGACCAACTTTTAAACCTAAAATAATATTCGAGCCGAAGCTTTGAAAAGAAATGTTTCCTGCCAAAGCAACAAGTTCCCCTTTGCGATAAGCATGATCACGCACAATAGTTTTAAAAACTAATGTGCACCCAGTTTGCAAACCTGAAATCTGTATTGGTTGAAACTCAACCCCCAGCGTGCCCACAAGACGATCCAAGTCGACGGGTTGCGAGTTTGCGTATGGCGTAAATAGTAGCGCCGCAATAAACCAGAGATTCTTCACTAGCATCCTTAAAAGTCCCCTACGGCTCGCTTTAACGCTTGTCTTTTCGCCACTCCCACGGCGGCACTGGCTTGTCATCGTGCCACAACCCACGGCGCTCTGCCTTGGCCGTGATAAAACATTGGTTGTTCATAAAATAGCGTGGAGTATCTTGATAAATGCTGGATAGGCTCGACGCTCTTCTTCCTGCCAGACCTTAAACCCATCGCGCATCGTAGTCCTCATATTGTCTACTGATAAGGCTTTGCATGTTTCCGGGGGGCGCCCCTTTTTTAGGTGCCGGATGCCCGTAACGGATTGGGTTGCCCAATTAATACTGAGCGAGTTGATGACGCAATCCGTCTCTTCCTGGAGGACTAAATAATTCTTCCCCCATTCAGTTACCGAATTTGTGCTCAACTCGACATTCAAGAAATTTCCAGGAAAAATCATTGCCCTAGCAACAACACATTCCTTTCTTTCTGCCGAACACTCTATTTTTGTAGTTTGCAGTGGCATGAAGTCACTTTCTCCCTCAATGGTCATTGTGCCTGAGGCACTTGCATAATCTTCGCTTCCATGAACTTGGAGGCCTGACATAAGGCCAACAGGGACCCTGGATTTAATGAGCCAGTTAGAGATAAGAATTCCGCTAACAAAGAGTAATAGCCCGGAGGCCAGTATTATCGCCAGCAATACAGATTTTCGCATCTTACACCTCAAAATTATTTTGTCGGGATGCAAGTCCCGCTTGTCAGCTGTGATTGAACCAGCTTTAAGGTTTCCTCCGATGCATTGTTTTTACGTTCTTGGTTGTAAACGATAGTCCATTGTTTTCGCATCTCCTCTTCAGCGATTAGACAGCTAGATAAATTGTTGAAAATCAAATCTGTTTTTACTGGCGTATTCATTACGATTGCTACAAGTAGCCATTTCATTGCTGAGGCACCTCTGTCTAATCGACTTCCAATTTACCCGACCCACCTTGCCGGTGAAATCAGCGTGGGCATTCGACGTCAGTCCGATCAAGAGCAGGGTGGCTGCTGCTGGACTAATCCATACCGCCCTATTTAATAGGCTCACAAATTCCAGACACTGAGAGGCCACCAGAAAGGCGAATAAATGTTATTGATTTTCTCCCTGGATATACTTGTAAAAAATGTCCAGTCGCATGGCCGTTGAAAAATAGCGACAAGGAAAAGTCATCATGCATGGTTTGCGTAACGCGCCACTCAACCGGCCTCCCATCTGGGGCTGCCGAACCAACCCTGACCCCAGATCTATAAGCATTTTGTCACCAAGCAACCACCCCGGCTTCTTTGTTACAGTCTCACCGCTATCATTCACCACTGACTCTGTTTTGGGTGTGCACAACAACACCGTGGACTTTGACACCTGCGCTGCTGCGTATGGCGCAAAGAGTAATGCAGCGATAAGCCAGAAGTTTTTTACTAGCACCCCTTGAAGTTCCGCGCCTGACACTCACGCGCCAGCTTCTGCGCTTCTGCAAGTTGTTGGGGTGTAAGAAGCTCGGTAATAATGTCCCGGATATTCACGTCTTCAGCATCACCTTTCATCGCTACGAGGTTGAGCCACATATGGGCGCGGACATAATCCTGCGGCACACCCTCACCTTTGTTATACATCAACCCGAGGAGGCGCTGCGCAGGTGTATCCCCCTGCGCTGCGGCTAGACTTAACCACTTTACTGCTTCGGTGTAATCCTGGGGCACACCACGACCGTTGACAAAAGAGGCGGCGAGATCGCGCTGTGCAGTTAGGTCACCCCGTTCCGCAGCGAACTTCATCATCTTTAAAGCCTCACCCTCGTCTTTATCGACACCCATGCCGAACCGAAACGCGATAGCAAGTGCTGTTAGTGCGCGTGGGTGCTCTTGCGATACGGCTAGGCGGTACCACTGAACCGCCTCCTTTCGGTCTTGAACAACCCCTCTGCCTAGGAAATACTGCGTACCCAGCTTAAATTGGGCATCGGCATATCCCTGAGCTGCCGCTAACTTAAACCACTTCGCTGCCTCGGTATCGTTCTGCGGCACTGCTCTTCCCACTCGGTAAATGTCCCCAATAAAAGACTGCGCCCAAGCCGCACCCTTAGCCGCGGCTGTTCCCCCCGTTGGGGTAGGCGTGATGTTTGCTATTTTAAGCTGCCCTTAACTGCACAACCTTGTTTTGAGACTGTAAAAATGCCTCCCAGTCCAGCATCAACCTGCGTCTGGCTTGCATTACGTCACCTCGGCGATAAGCAGCCTCGGTTTTGTCGCCGATGACATGCGCTAGTGCTGCCTCAGCCACCTCACCCGGGTGCTGCGTTTCCTCTGCAATCCAATCCCGGAAACATGACCGAAAGCCATGCACCGTCACCGTTACGTTCCAACCTACCGCGCAGCCTCGACGCTGTTTCCGTCTTGGTAGTCCAGACCGGCTGTAAAATCTTGAGAATGTCTTCTGTGTCGATTTCGTTCGGCGCTTTGGAGCCGATGACTGGGAATGCAAACTGATTCAGGGTGTATAACCATTGCTCAGCGTGTTTCTGATTGCGCCACTCTGGGCGCTTGGATTCCAGCCAATCAGTGGCAAACGCCTGAAAGGTAGTCGGCGGCACGTCAGCGATGTTGTGGACTGCCTTGGCAGTGGTTTTGGCTTTTATTGGGCATTCACCGCTGGCCACCATCACTCGCGCTTCCTGAGTGCGTTTACGCGCATCTGAAAGGCTAACCCTTGGGAATACACCCAGCCCCAGATCGTGCCGCTTACCATTTTGTGTATGGCGAAATACCCAATACTTTTTATCCGATGATTTCACAAGCAAATGCAAGCCCGTGCCACCGTCAAAGTATCTGCCCGGTTCCGATAAAGTTTGAATGCGTTTAAACGTAAGCTGTGCTGTCATGCTGCCTCCTGTTCCCTCAGTCGTTCCCTCATTTGGTCGTGAGAAGAGGAAACTGAGTCTCAGCAAGCATGATGACTTCTGAGAAAAGGAAGCGCGAGACCGCTGCTAGCAGAGGTCCAGACTAATCAGTTAGTTAGGCTGGGATCGGAGTTCTCAAACCTGCTTGCAACTGCTGCCCCTTCCTCAGGGCTGCTTGCAGGAGTAATATGACTCCCTCTCCGCCAGTTACGTCCCGGTAAACTCGGGATCACGCCGGTCGAATCCGGCCTTCACGCCTTCCTTGAAATCATTGGTCTCGCGCAGCAGGTTCTGCATGAACGCCTCGCGTTCGGTGGCGGCGCGGAATGCGGCGAAAAGATCACCGTTGAGCGTTTCGCGCGCCGCCTGCACCGCCAGCGGGCCCGACTTCGCGATTTCCCCGGCCATTTCCTGCGCCACCTGGCGCACCTGATCCTGCGCGACCAAACGGTCGGCCAATCCCATTGCGACCGCTTCGTCGCCCGGAATGCGGCGTCCGGTCAGGAACAGCCATTTGGCGGTTTGGTGTCCGACTACGCGTGGCAGCGTGACTGTCATGCCAAAGCCAGGGTGATAACCCAGCGCGCAGAAGTTGGCTGCAAGACGCGCCTCTTTGCAGGTCACGCGAAAATCCGCTACCAGCGCCAGTCCCAGCCCCGCGCCGATGGCGCTGCCATGTACTGCGGCGACTATCGGTTTTTTCGTCTGCACGAGACGCTGCGCTTCGTGATACAGGTGCCGCGGCTGGGTCACGGCCTTCTTGCCTGCCGCTTCATCATCCACGCGTTTTTTCAAATTCGCACCCGCGCAAAAGTGTTTGCCAGCGGCGGCCAGCACGATGCTGCGGCAGGTGGCGTCCTTATCCAGCGCTTCCAACACGGTTGCCAGATTCCCGATCAATTCGACATCGAGAAAATTATTTGGCGGACGCCGCAGTTCAACGGTTGCGACATGATTGCTGATGCTGACGCCGATTTCTTCACTGCCCATGGTTTTCTCCGTTTGAGGTAATACGATGCTTTGCACACGCTAGTTTAAACCACGCGCCGACAGGAACGCGCTATTTTTGCGCGATGCGCCCGGACTGTCGCTTCGCGGTAATATTGCCCTGCCCGCCCTATCAAGCACAACGAAAATAAAGGAGCGCGACGTGGTAGACATTCAATCATTTCCCTACATCGGCATAGTCCGGTTTGATCTGCTGAACAAGGAATTCGATGCCGGCTTCAACCGGCATTTCGATGACCATATCCAGGAACTGGCGAATAAGCCCGGCTACTCAACTGCGTGGCGCACGCGCGAACTGCGCGGCGATCACAATGATGGCGAGATGGAACAGGAATACCAGCAAATCTATGCCATCACCGAACCGGGCGTATTCAAGTCGTTCCCCGCCAACCCGCCGCCGCCCGTCAGGGAGAAAGAACCCTGGCGCCGCGATATGGGCAATTGGGGCCGCGTGTTTTACCGGGTGCTGTCGCTGGTTGAAAAGGATGCTCGCGCCGGCCGCTGCTGGGCGCGCTGTGAATACCATGTTCGCGGCGCGGCGGCGGAAGAACACCAATTCCACTCCGCAAACGCTCGGCACATTCAGCGTGTGCTGGAACTGCCCGGCGTTCATCGCGCATGGCAGATGCACCATGCGCCGCACGCGGCGCAGATCGGCGCCGATCCGGTCGGGAAATACCTGAACCTGTACGAGATCGATGCGCCCGAGAATCTGTACGACCCGAGTTTGGGCGAAGAACGGCTGCCGCTGAACGCTGGTCAGGAATTCGCAGGCCGGCATTTTTCACGGTTGCTGCTGAAAGCCGAGCCGCAGCGCTAGGAAAACGATGAAGCTCTGTCGCGGTGTTGGCATTGCATTGCTCGCGTGCTGCGCCTTGTCCGCAGGCGTTCGCGCGCAGGAATGGCCGGTCAAGCCGGTGAGAATCATTGTGCCGCACGCGCCCGGCGGCGTGACGGATATGCTGGCGCGGCTGGTAGCGGATCGGCTCAGCGTCGGCTTCAAGCAATCGTTCGTGGTTGAAAATCGCGCCGGCGCGGGCGGTATCGTCGGCTCCGATCTGGTTGCCAAATCCACGCCCGACGGCTACACCCTGGTTGCATCCGGCATGGCGTCACATGTGATCGCGCCCAACGCGGGCGCCGCGCCGTTCGATCCGTTAAAAAGCTTCACGCACATTGCCTTGCTGGGTGGGCCGCCGCTGGCGATGCTGGTGCATCCCTCGGTGCAAGTGAAAAGCGTGAAGGAATTTATCGCGCTGACCCAAGCGCAGGCGGGCGGCGTCAGTTACGGCTCGCCCGGCGCGGGCACGCACAATCACTTGATGGGCGAACTGTTTCGCGCGAGTACCGACGCGAAAATGGTACACATCTCCTACAAAGGCGGCGGCCCCGCAGTGATTGATCTGATTGGCGGTCATATTCCCTCTGCTTTTCTCACGCTCAGCACCGCAGCGCCGCACATTAAATCGGGCAAGCTGCGCGCACTCGCCATCACTTCAGCAAGCCGTCTGCCGGACTACGCCCAGGTGCAGACCTTTGCCGAAGCCGGATATCAAGCGCTCACGACGACGAACTGGTCGGCTTATTCCGGCCCTGCGGGTATGCCACCCGCTATCACCACTCGCTTGAATAGCGAAGTCATTAAAGTGCTGCGCTCCGCGGACATTAACGACCGCCTCCAATCCGAGGGCATCAAGCCCAACGAGCTATCGCCAGCTGCGTTCACGGATTTTTTTCAGAAAGAGATTGAACGCTGGTCGCCGGTGGCCAAGTCCGCCGGACTCAAAATCGGCGGCTGAACATGATGAAAAATAGTGCCATCGGCAATCCCCTTGATTTGCGCGCGTGGCTGGATCAAATCCGCGCGGCGGGAGAATTGCGCGATGTCATCGGTGCCGATTGGAATCTCGAGCTCGGCACGATCAGCGAGTTAAACGTCAAAAAAGACAAGTCATCCGCCTTGTTGTTCGATGAAATCACCGGCTATCCCAAGGGATTTCGCGTGCTCACGTGCAGCACCAGCAGCCCCGTCAGGCTGTCAACGATCTTGCGGCTGGGCGCCGAACCGTCGCACCAAAACCTTGTCAGAAAATTACAGGGCAAGCCCGCGCAGTGGCAAGCCGACGCACCAAAGTACGATCCGGTTTTTACCAATAGCGGCCCGGTGTTTGAAAACGTGCAGCGCGGCACCGAGGTCAACGTGTTGGATTTCCCGGCACCGCTGTGGCACGAAAAAGATGGTGGCCGTTATATCGGCACCGGCTGTTCGGTGGTGACCCGCGATTTTGATTCGGCTTGGATCAACGTCGGCACCTACCGGATCATGGTGCATGATCGCAACCACGTTGGCCTGTACATGGTGCCGGGCAAACACGGTGCGATTCAATACGAGAAATATATGCTCGCCGGCAAGCCGTTTCCGGTTGCTATCGTACTCGGCGCTGATCCGATCAATTATTTGATATCGGGCATCGAAGTGCCATTCCAGATGTGCGAATTCAACTACATCGGCGCGATATTGCAACAGCCGGTATCCGTGGTCTCCGGCGAAGTGACGCAACTCCCCTTTCCGAGCGC
>CANIID010000092.1 GCA_947467315.1 Betaproteobacteria bacterium
ATCGCTTTTTCGGTGGCGAATTTCATCACCAGATGGCCCATGCCGTTATCACCGTTGATGAGCGCCATGCCCGCCGCTTCGCGCTCAATCGTGATGTTCGGCTTGACGTTGACCGCGCCGCCCTTGATGCGGCGGATGTATTGCGGCAAGCGGAAAATGCCGTGGCCTTCGGAGCCGTTCACGTCGGCGCGTGCCATCAGTTGCGCGATGGTTTGCGCTTCGGTTTTGGCAATGTCGACGGTGACAAATGCTGCCGCGATGAACGCTTCGAGTTGTGCGGCACTTAAGCGCGCGCCACTGGATGTTGCTGATGCCATTAAAAATTCCCCAATAAAAACAAATACTCATGATTAATCACGCGATGAGAGCCGCCAACGAATTACGCACCAGCACGCTGCCTTCAAACAAACGCCGCTGCGTGCGCATAAACGAGCCGCGCTCGGCCACCCACGCGCCGTCCTTCAGCCGCACTTCGGCCGCTGCCGTGATCACACCGGCAGGCATGCCGATGCGCAGTTCTGTATCCGGATTGTCCGTGGCGCGCGACATCTCATGCACCACTGTACCCACAATGCGCGCCGCCACCGCCATGCACAACGCGCGCGTGAGCGGCATGTCGCGATGCGCTTGCCCGCGCGCGATCATGCGCCCGGTGATGTCGATCTCTTCGCCGCGCAGCGCCACGCCGGAACTTAACGCGCAATCCTGCGGCAGCGACACATAGCCGATCGATGGGTTGGTGAGCCGCGTAGCCGCCTCATGCACATCGCGCGTGATGCCCATCGCCACGGATGCCGCACAGCGGATCGCGGCGAACTTTTGCATCACCGCCGCGTTCGCTTCCACTTCGGCCGGCGGTTCGGTGCCGCTCAAACCGACATCGCGCGCGCGCACGAACACGCAGGGGTTCGCCGCGTCAATCATCGACACTGCTATTTTGCCGACACCCGGCACATCGAGCGTGTCGCGCACGTTGCCCGTCGGTAACAGCTTGCCGGTGGCCGCGCCGCCAGGTGTGACAAAATCCAGCCGCACCGGCGCGCCCGTGCCCGCGATGCCGGGAATTTCGAGTGCGCCTTCCACCGCCGCACAGCCGTTCACCAGCGGAAACCGCGCGTGGATAATCTTTTTCGTGTTGGTGTTGTGGATGCGCACCAGCGCTTCGCCGTTCGCATCCTGCATTTGCACCAAGCCTTCGTCCACCGCGAACGGCCCCATCGCCGCGCTCATGTTGCCGCAGTTGGCGGCGTATTCGACGCGCTGCTCTTTCACGGGAATCTGTGCAAAGGTGTAGTCGATATCCGCATCGGGCCGCGTCGGCGGGCCGATAACGCACACCTTCGACACCGCGGTAAAACCGCCGCCCATGCCGTCGAGTTGGCGACCATACGGATCGGGGCTGCCGATGGCGGCGAGAAAAATATCGTCCCACAAGCGGCGATCTGCGGGCAAATCTTTTTGGTGAAACACCACGGCGTTAGCGGTGCCACCGCGCATGAACACGGCGGGAATGCGGCGTTGTTGCATGGGGTTTCCTTTAATTAACGGATGACACGCGCGAACCGCGCACCAGCACGTGCCCTTCAAACAATCGCCGCTGCGTGCGCAAAAAAGCGCCGCGCTCGGCCTCCCATGCGCCACTGCGCAGGCGCACGGTCGCGGCGGCCAGCAGAATGCCGGACGGCATGCCGATGCGAATTTCCGCATCCGGATCAGGCGCGAGCCGCGTGGCTTCGTGCACCACGGTGCCCGCGATGCGCGCGGCCACCGCCATGCACAGCGAGCGTGTCAGCGGCAGCGCACGATGCACCTGCCCGCGCGCGATCATGCGCGCTGTCAGGTCCACGCTGCCTGCGCTGATCGGCTCGCCGGAGAGTAGTGTGGCATCCACCGGTGGCGCAACAAAGCCGATGGCGGGATTGGACAGCTTGCCCGCTGCTTCGGTGACATCACGCGCAATACCCATCGCCACACACGCCGCATTACGAATCGCAGCGAGCTTTTGCATCACTTCCTTGTTGGCTTCCAGCGCATCCGGCAGTTCGATGCCGCTCAATCCGAGATCACGCGCGCGCACGAACACGCACGAATTGGCGGCATCCACCATCGACACTTCGATGTTGCCCACGCCGGGCACATCCAGCGTGTCGCGCACATTGCCGGTGGGCAGCAGTTTGCCGGTGGTGGCGCCGCCCGGCGACAAAAACTCCAGCCGCACCGGCGCGCCGGTACCCGAAACGCCGGGGATGGCCACGTCGCCATCCACCGCCGCCCTGCCTTCGTCCAGCGAAAAATAGGCGTGGATGATTTTTTGGGTGTTGGTGTTATGAATGCGCACCAGCGCCTCAGTGCCCGAGATGTTGACGAGACCTTCGTCCACCGCGAACGGCCCCATCGCCGAGCTCATATTGCCGCAGTTGGTGGAGTATTCGACACGCTGCTCGCGCACCGGCACCTGGGCGAAGGTGTAATCGATATCGGCATCCGCGCGTGAGGGCGGCCCCACCACGCACACCTTGGACAGCGACGTCACGCCGCCGCCCATGCCGTCGAGCTGGCGCGCGTAGGGGTCCGGACTGCCAATGGCGGCGAGAAAAATGTCTTCCCACCGCGCCTGATCGGCGGGCAAATCCCGGCGGTGAAACACGATAGCTTTGCTGGTGCCGCCGCGCATGAAGACGGCGGGAATTTTGAGCTGTTGCATGAGTGTCCGGTCGATTAAATTCGGGGCATTGGATTTAGGATAGGCATCGTTTTCAATATGATATAGGCTATACGCCATGTCGGTCACAATGTCGGTAAAACTGTCCGTGCCGTTGTTCACCACGGCATTTGTGCTTGCCTGTGGCAACGCTCAATCACAATCCGCTGCGGCGGGCGCGGCGCAGGGCTACCCCGCAAAACCCGTGCGCATCATCGTCGCCTTTTCAGCCGGCGGCGGCAATGATGTGGTCGCGCGGCTGATTGCGCAAAAACTCACGGCGGCATTCAATCGCGCGTTCGTGGTGGAAAATCGCCCCGGCGCCAGCGGGGCCATCGGCGCGGAGCTCGCGGCCAAGTCACCGCCGGACGGCTACACGCTGTTTCTCGCTGGTGTTGCAACGCATGCAGTCAATCCCAACCTGCAAAAAAACCTGCCTTACGATCCGCTGAAAGATTTCGACGCGGTGTGTCTGATCGCCACCGCGCCGGCGCTGCTGGCGATACATCCTTCGCTGCCGGCGCGAACGGTGCAGGAGTTCATCACCCTGGCGCGCGCGCGTCCGGGGCAACTCGATTACGCGTCCAGTGGTAACGGCAGCGCGGCACAACTCGCCACGGAGTTGTTCAAATCCATGACCCGAATCAACCTGCAGCACGTGCCGTACAAAGGCGTCTCGCCGGCATTGAATGATCTGATATCGGGGCAGGTGCAGGTTATTTTTAATGCGGCTGCGGCGCTGCTGCCGCACACGCGAACCGGCAGGCTGCGCGCGCTGGGTGTCGGTTCGACGCAGCCCGTGCCGGCGATTCCCGACGTGCCCGCCATCAGCGAAGCCGGCGTGCCGGGTTATCAATCGGGATCCTGGTATGGTTTTGTTGCGCCCGCCGGTACACCGCGCGCGATCATCACGAGCCTCAACCGGGAAACGGTGGCCGCGGTCAAATCAGCCGACATTTCGTCGAAGCTCGCCGCCGAGGCCTCCGTGCCCATCGCGAGCAGGCCGGAAGCCTTTACCACGCACATGCGCGAGGAACACGCGCGCGTCGGCAAGGTGATTCGTGAAGCGCGTATTACGGCCAATTAGCGCGCTACCGAATTGCGGCGGACGTGGAATAATTTCTGCGCGGATGTGTTTGCCCGTTACCAGGTTGTTTCATCCCTATCCCCTTCATCACCCAGGAGTCTTACATGAAGACCATACGCAAGTTGCTGATTTTGCTGCTGACGGGGGCTCTGGCAACCGGCTCTCTGCTGACCTTGGCTGCGGACGACCCCGATCCCGTGGCGATCCTGATGAACAAGAGTCCTGATTTCGCACAAGGCAAGCAGGCCGCGAACGCCAAGGACTGGAATGCAGCGATCAAATGGTTTACGGCGGCCGACCAGCGCATACAGAACAATGCGGACATACTCAACGCGCTGGGATTTTCCTATCGCAATGCTGGCCAGCTTGAGCCCGCGTTCAAGCACTACCAGCGCGCGCTACAACTAAACCCGCGGCACCTCGGCGTACACGAGTACATTGGCGAGGCCTATCTGTTGGCAAACAATCTCGCCAAAGCCGAAGAGCATCTCGCCGCCTTGAAGCGCTATTGCCTCAACGTCTGCGAAGAACGCGACGACCTGACAAAGAAAATCGCTGAATACAAGCAACGCGGCGGCAAGTAAGGTTCGCGCCATCACCTGAAGCCACAAGCCACTGGCGGCATCGGCGCAAGATCACGCCCCCTCCGATACTTGTCGCACGTCACGCCTTGGTGTGTTCCTCCAACTCCACCAGCGCGCCCAGAAAATCTTTGGGATGCACAAAGGCGATGCGTTCGCCATGCACATTGTGCTGCGGCTTGCCATCGCCCAGCACCTGCGCACCCTTGGCTGTGAGGTCCGCTCGCGTGGCGTCTACGCTATCCACGCCCACGCAAAAGTGATGGATGCCGCCCTTGGGATTGCGTTCCAGAAATTTGGCCACCGGCGAATCGGGGCGTGACGGCTCCATCAGCTCGATCTTGGCGTTGCCCAGATCAACGTAAGCCATGCGCACGCCCTGCTGCTCGTTGACGTTAATGGCGCCGATTTTCAGGCCATAAAGTTCGGCTAGACGCTTGGCGGCGGCGTCGAGGCTGGGGACTACGATGGAAACGTGGGATAAGTTGTTAATCACATCAACCCCTTTTTTAACCCTAGATGAAAAACCGCGTCGCTCCCGCCTGCACGGGAATGACGGGTTTGGATATTCATCTGCATCTATCTGTGTTCATCTGTGGTTCAAATGATTTTTTGCTGCCGCAACTCCGCAATATGCTCCGCCGACAACCCAAGTTCGTCACCCAGCACCTGCTCGTTATGCTGCCCCAGCGTCGGTGGCGCGCGGCGTATGCTTGGCGGCGTATCGCTGAAGCGAAACGGCATACCCAGAACTTTCACATCGCCCGCGGTCGGGTGCTTGATTGTGCGCACCATCTCGCGCGCGGTCGTGTGCGGCGCGGCGAGCGCTTGCGCCACACTGTTGATGCGTCCGCAGGGAATGCCGGCTTCGGTGAGCTTGGCAATCAGCGATTCGGCGTCTTCGGTTTTGAGCGCTTCGATAATCAGCGCATCGATGTCGTCGCGATTCCCCACGCGATCCTGATTGCGGTGAAACCGCGTGTCGCTCGCCCATTCCGCATGTTTTAACGCCGCAGCAAATTTGGCGAACTGCCCGTCGTTGCCCACCGCCACAGCGATCATGCCGTCTTTCACCGGATATGCGGTATACGGCACGATGTTCGGATGCCCGTTGCCGAAGCGACGCGCATCCTTGCCCGACACCAAGTGATTCGACGCCACGTTGGCCAGCATGAACAAGCCCGATTCATACAACGACACCTCAACATGCTGGCCGCGCCCGGTGCGATGCCGCGCGTTCAGCGCCGCCAATATCGCATTACACGCCAGCAAGCCGGTGGTGATATCGACAATGGCCACGCCATACTTCATCGGATCGCCGTCGGTTTCGCCGGTAATGCTCATCAGGCCCGACTCGGCCTGCAAAATAAAATCGTAACCCGGCAAGCCGCCCTTGGGGCCATCGGTGCCGTAGCCGGTAATCGAGCAACGAATCACGCGCGGCGCGTTTTCTTTGAGCCACGCGTTGGTGAAGCCCCATTTTTCCAGCGTACCGGCTTTGAAGTTCTCCACCAGCACGTCGCATTGCTTAATCAGCTTGGCGAGAATTTCCTGGCCCGGCTTCAATGCCATGTTGAGCGTGATCGAACGCTTGTTGCGATTGATGCCGAGAAAATACGCGGATTCATCCCCCACAAACGGCGGCCCCCACGAGCGCGTGTCGTCGCCGGCGCCCGGCGGCTCGACCTTGATCACCTCCGCACCCATGTCGCCCAGCGTTTGTGCGCATAGCGGGCCGGCGAGGATGCGGGTGAGGTCTAGTACTTTGGTGCCTGCGAGGGCGCCTTCTTGGCGTTCTGGTGAGGTGGTCAATGTTGAAATTGAATGCTTCGAGTCTGTCACGCTAATATCGTAAGAACACTCCTCCCCCTTCAAGGGGGAGGCTGGGAGGGGGATGGGGTACGCTACCCCATCCCCACCCTAGCCCTCCCCTTGAAGGGGAGGGAATATCGGGTGAAGTTACTTCTTCTTGCGCATGCTAGGCGGCGCATTCAAATCCCGCGCATTGCCGTCCAGGTACTGCGCCAGCATCTTTTTGTCGCGCATGCGGAATTTCTGGAAATCCGGTTTGCGCTTCTGGAGGAAGGCGTTCATGCCTTCTGCGGCTTCTTCCGAGCCCCACACGTGCGCCAGCAGCTCCATGCCTTGCTGCCACGAGGCGTAGAGCATGTCGGATTCGGAATTCAGCGACCTCTTGGTCATGCGGATAGTCAACGCGCTATGGCCCTTCATGGTTTCGCACCACTTCAAGGTTTCGGCGCGCAGATCTTTTTGCGGCACGCACTTGTTGATGAGGCCGACTTCGGCAGCTTCTTTTGCACCAAAGCGGCGAGCGCAAAAAATCATTTCGCGTGCAAGACGTTCGCCGATGATGCGCGGGATGTATTGCGTGGCGCCCACGGTCGGGCATGCGCCGACTTTCGCGCCGGTCTGCCCGAGCACCGCGTTTTCAGAGGCGATGGCCAGATCACACCACAGCGCGAGCTCGTGCCCTCCGCCCATGCACCAGCCGTTGATCATGGCGATCACCGGAATCGGCAAACCGCGAATCGTCATGGCCAGCCCGAGCATGCGGTCGTTCCACATGTAGGCGTTGTTGAAATTGAGCCGCTTCATGGCATAAAAATCGCCGCCCGCCGAGAACGATTGATTCCCCGTGCCGGTGACGACCACGGCGACGATGGAGGGGTCTTCGCGCGTGGATTTCATCGCGTCGATCATTTCATCCAGCGTTTGCTCGCGAAAGCAGTTCAACACGCGCGGCCGGTTGATGGTGATCCAGGCCACCTGGTCTTTGACTTCAAACAGAATGTCGGTGTACTTGCTCTTTTTCGCGCTCTTGCTAGCGGGTTTTTTCTTGCTTGCAGCCATGGCTATCACTCCTGAGATTTATATAACGACGCGGTGCGGATTTTACCAGACATTCACTCGCGGATTGACAATGGCGACGGCGCTAACTATCGTGCTCTACTCACGCCGTAAAAAACCTTCCCCGAAGGCACTATCGTCAATGCGCCCCCTGTCCAACCTCCTCGGCTTAGCTTGTGTGTGCGGCATGATCGGCGCGAGTACGGTCCACGCACAATCGTACCCTTCGCGCGTGGTGCGCGTGATCGTGCCGTTCGTGCCCGGCGGGCCGACGGATGTGCAGGGCCGTTGGGCCGCGCAGCAACTGACCAGCGCCCTGGGGCAGACTTTCATCGTGGACAATCGCGGCGGCGGTGGCGGCGTGCCGGGCACCGAGGCGGTGGTGCGCGCCGCACCGGATGGCTACACCTTGCTCGCCGGCAACCCCGGCCCGCTCACCGTGTCACCGAGCGTGAATGCAAAGATGCCCTATGACACGCTGCGCGAACTGGCGCCGATATTTTTGATCGCGCGCACCGCGAGCTGCCTGTGCATACACCCCAGCGTGCCGGTGAAAGGCGTGAAGGACTTTGTCGCGCTGGCGAAAGCGCAGCCAGGCAGGATCAATTACGGCTCGCCGGGCGTGGGCACGGTCGGTCACTTCGCCACGGAGTTGTTCGCAACCCAAGCCGGCATCAAGATGAACCATGTGCCGTATAAGGGCGCGGCGCAATACACCATTGACCTGATCGCAGGCCACATTGAAATCGCGATTATTCAGTTCGCGGGTTGCGCACCGTTGTTGCAAGCCAACAAGCTGCGCGCGATCGGCGCCACCTCCGAGAAACGCACGCCGCTGCTGCCGAACCTGCCCACCGTGGCAGAGCAGGGCTTAAGCGGATTCGTCAGCTATAACTGGAACGGCATGCTCGCGCCAGCGAAAACGCCGCGCGAGATCATCAACCGCGTACATGATGTGTTGTCGAAGCAACTGGCCACGCCCGAGCACCGCGATACCTTCGTCAATCAGGGCCACGAAGTCAGCGGCCTCGGCCCCGACGACTACGCCAGTTTCATCCGCGCTGAAATAGAAAAATGGGCGCGGGTAGCCAAGGCCGCAGGTATCAACAAACAATAGAATAAGTCATAAGTATATGTTTTTAAACACTATTTAATCATCGCTACAGGGCGAATCATGGCCACTAAAGAACCCCCGTATTTCATGTATTTCCCCGGCAACTACCGTTGGTCGGCGGCCTTCATCAACATGATGGGCTCGGCGGCGTACGGCGGCTCGGACATCGGCGAGCTGCACAAAATCGGCACGCTGTTGAAAGGCGCCGCGCCGGAAGACGACGACGCTTGGTTCGATGCCTGTGCCAAAGTCGCCGACGGCGTGCGCGCACATGCGGAGCGGTTTGAATCCACTGGCCATCGTGTTTCCGCCGCAGCCGCTTACCTGCGCGCTTGCAACTACTACCAGATGGCCGAACGCTTTCGCACGCCCAAGGACGCCAAGGCGCTGGCGGCATTCAAAACCGGGGTCGATTGCTTTCACAAACACGCCAAGCTCTCGGATATCAAAATCGAAATCGTTGAAGTGCCGATGGGTAAAGAAAGCCTGCCCGGTTACTTCGTGCCCGCGCCCAACACCAACAGCAAGCGCGCGCCGTGCGTGGTGTTCTTCGACGGCCTCGATGTCACCAAGGAAATCCAGTTTGTGCGCGGCGTTCCCGATCTGATCAAGCGCGGCATTTCGTGCCTGATCATGGACGGCCCCGGCACCGGCGAGGCGATACGCTTTCGCGGCAACGTGCTGCGCCATGACTACGAGGTTGCGGGCAGCGCGTGCATGGATTGGCTCGAAAAACGCGATGACGTGGATGCCAAAAAAGTCGGCGTGGTCGCCATCAGCCTCGGTGGTTACTACGCGCCGCGCATCGCCTCGATGGAACCACGCTTTGCCGCTTGCATCGCATGGGGCGCGATCTGGGATTACTACGGCACCTGGAAAAAACGCATCGACGCCAAGTTCAAAACATCCTTATCCGTGCCGGGCCATCACATCACCTGGATTTTAGGCGTGAACACGCTGGAGGAAGCCCTGAAAAAACTGGAACCCTATCAGCTCGATGGGGTCGTACAAAAAATGCGCTGCCCGTTCCTGATCGTGCATGGCGCCGAAGATGAGCAAATCTCGTTGGCCGACGCGCAGGCGCTATACAATGCGTCCGGCTCCAAGGATAAAACCCTGCGCGTGTTCACTGCCGAGGAGGGCGGCTCGCAACACTGCCAGCGCGACTATTTGACGCTGGGCGTGGCAACCATGTGGGATTGGTTTGAAGATAAGCTGGTAAAGGCATAGTTGGCATAGTTTTTCGGCGCTATTCCGGTGGACCGCCTGCCCTTTGAGAGGGCAGGCGTTTCATTGGAGACCCATTCGGCTGGTTGGTCCGATTCGTACTTGGTGGAGCATTAATGAAAGTCAGTTTGAATACGATAACAATAGCCATCACTCTGCTGTGCGCGTTCGCGCTCACAGGCTGTCATTACTTCAGTGACGCAGGCGACAAATCCGCAAAAAACGCGAAGAGCGCGGGCGGCGGCAAGGCCGACAAAAAAGGCAAAGACGCCCTCGCTATCCCGGTGATCGTCGCCACCGTCGCCGAACAATCCGTGCCGCTGAAAATTCAGGCCATCGGCAACGTCGAAGTGCAGGCCACGGTGTCGATCAAGTCGCGTCTCGACGGACAGATTGTCAAAGTAGGTTTCAGCGACGGGCAGGATCTCGCCCGCGGCCAGTTGCTGTTTGAAATCGATGCGCGTCCGTTGCACGCGCAATGGCAGCAAGCGCAAGCCGCGCTGGCGCGCGACAAGGCACAACTGGATCGCGCGCGCGCGCAGGAAGAACGCTACAAGGATCTACTGCAAAAAGGCTTTGTCTCGCAGGACGCCTACGCGCAGTTTCGTACCAACGTCGATACCGCCGCCGCCACCGTGCGCGCCGACGAAGCCGCCGTCGAGAACGCGCGCCTGCAAACCGAATACGCCGTGATCCGTTCCCCGATCGACGGGCGCGCCGGAAAAGTTTTAATTCAGCAGGGCAATCTGGTGAAGGCCAACGACACCGTGTCGCTGGTGGTGATCAACCAGGTGGCGCCGATTTATGTCAGCTTCGCGGTGCCGGAACAATACCTCGGCATCATTCGCAAATACATGGCCGCCGGCAAACTGGCGGTGGAAGCCTTGCCCTCGGCTGCGGTCGACGCTGCCGCCACGATGGCGACCGGCACGCTCGCATTCATCGACAACACCGTGGACGCCACCACCGGCACGGTGCGACTGCGTGCCACGTTTCCCAATCTCGACAAGACGTTGTGGCCGGGGCAGTTTGTCACCGCATCACTAACCTTGAATGAACAGCAAAACGCCATCGTGGTGCCGTCGCAAGCGATACAAACCGGGCCCAAGGGCCAGTTCGTTTACGTGGTGAAAGCCGGCGCGGCGGAGATGCGCGAGATCACGGTAGAGCGCGTAGATGGCGCGCAATCCGTGATCGGCAAGGGTCTGGCGCCTGGCGAGCAGGTGGTCACCAGCGGACAATCGCGGCTGATTCCGGGCATAAAAGTCAGCATCAAATCCGATGCGAAAAAGTCGTAACCGGGCCGGGAGCGCTTTATGAACATTTCAGAAATCTTCATCCGCCGCCCGGTGATGACCGGGCTGTTGATGATCGGCATACTGGCCTTCGGCATCATTGCTTATCGCGCGCTGCCGGTGGCGGCGCTGCCCAACGTGGATTTCCCCACCATCCAGGTGTCGGCCACGTTGCCGGGCGCCAGCCCCGAGACCATGGCCTCCGCCGTGGCGTTGCCGCTGGAAAAAGAGTTTTCGCTGATCGCGGGCATCGACTCGATGAACTCGACCAGCACGCTGGGCAACACTTCGATCACCATGCAGTTTGCGCTCGACCGCAACATTGATGCCGCCGCGCAAGACGTTCAATCGGCAATCTCGCGTGCTATCAAGCAGTTGCCGCCGACAATGAGCACGCCACCGTCGTTTCGCAAGGTCAATCCGGCGGACGCGGCGGTGTTCTATCTCGCGTTGACCTCCGACGCGCTGCCGATGTGGACGGTGGACGAATACGCGCAAACGCTGATGGCGCAGCGCATCTCGACTATCAGCGGCGTGGCGCAGGTGCAGGTGTTCGGCACGCAGAAATTTGCCGTGCATGTGCAGCTGGATCCGCGCGCGCTGGCCTCGCGCGGCATCGGGCTTGATGAAGTGCAAACCGTGATCGATCAGCACAACGCCAACCTGCCCACCGGCACGTTGTATGGCGAGCATCGCGCCTACACGCTGCAAGCCAGCGGCCAGTTGACCAGCGCCGGCGGTTACCGCTCGCTGATCGTGGCGTATCGCAACGGCTCGCCGGTGCGGCTGGGCGAACTCGGCAAGGTCATCGACAGCGTGCAAACCGATAAAGTCGCCGCGTGGCACAACGGCAAACGCGGCATCGTGCTCGCGATTCAACGCCAGCCTGGCACCAATACGATTGAAGTGGTCGATGCGGTGAAAAAACTGTTGCCCACGTTTCGCGAGCAAATCCCGCCCAGCGTGAACATCAACGTGCTCTACGACCGTTCCCTTTCCATACGCGAGTCGGTGGAAGAAGTGCAGTTCAGCCTGATCCTCGCGCTGGCGTTGGTGGTGATGGTTATCTTCTTGTTTTTACGTAACTTTTCGGCAACACTGATTCCCAGCCTGGCGCTGCCGATGTCGATTGTCGGCACTTTCGCCATCATGCATTTGTTCGGCTTCAGCCTGAACAATCTGTCGCTGATGGCGCTGACCTTGTGCGTGGGCTTCGTGGTGGACGATGCGATTGTGATGCTGGAAAACATATCGCGCCACATGGACATGGGCAAGAGCGCGATGGACGCCACGTTTGACGGCTCGAAAGAAATCGCCTTCACCATTTTGTCGATGACACTCTCACTCGCGGCAGTGTTCATCCCGGTGCTGTTCATGAGCGGCATGCTGGGGCGCTTGCTGCATGAATTCGCCGTCACCATTATGGCGGCGGTGCTGGTGTCGGGTTTTGTGTCGCTGACGCTGACGCCCATGTTGTGCGCACGCTGGCTAAAACCGCACAACGCGCAAACCGTGAAGCACGGCAGGCTTTACAACGCCTTGGAGCGCATGTTCGATGCGTGGAAAAACGCTTACGACGTCACGCTGCGCTGGGTACTGCGTCACCGCCGTTTTACGCTGGTTGCATTTGTGGTGATTTTCGCCGTCACCGGCTGGATGTTCGCCAAAATGCCCAAGGACTTTCTGCCGAGCGAAGATTCCGGCCAGTTGTTTGCATTTACCGAAGCGGCGCAGGATGTCTCGTTCGATGCCATGACCGCGCTGCAGCAGCAGGCCGCCGCCATCGTCAAGGACGACCCGGCCATAGAATCCGTGATGTCGTTCATCGGCGCGGGCGGCGCGGGCGCGACCTCGCTCAACCTGGGCCGCATGTTCATTGTGCTGAAACCCCGCACCGAACGCGCTACGCCCGATGAAATCATTCAGCGGCTGCGCCCCAAGCTTTCCACCGTGCCGGGCATGAAAGTATTTTTGCAGAACATTCCCAGTATCCGCATCGGCGGCCAGTTCACCAAAACACAGTACCAGTTCACGTTGCAGGACGCCGACGCCGACGAGCTGTTTCAGTGGGTGCCGGTGATCCAGGAAAAACTCTCCAAGCTGCCTGGCTTTCAGGATGTCACCAGCGATCTGCAAATCGCCAACCCGCAAGTCACGATCGACATTGACCGCAACAAGGCCTCCGCGCTGGGCATTACCGCGCAGCAAATCGAAAACACGCTCTACAACGCCTTCGGCCAGCGGCAGGTTTCCACCATCTACACCTCAAGCAACCAGTACTGGGTGATCCTCGAACTCGATCCGAAATTCCAGAACGATCCGTCCGCGCTGTCGCTGATCTACGTGCGCTCGAACACCGGCACGCTGGTGCCGCTGAATGCCGTGGCGAAGCTGTCGCGTAACCTGGGGCCGCTCAGCATCAGCCACCTCGGCCAACTGCCGTCGGTCACCATCTCGTTTAATCTCGCGCCCGGCATCGCGCTGGGCGATGCCATCGAGCATGTCAACACCGCCATGCTTGATCTCAAGGCGCCCTCCACGCTGATCACCAGCTATCAGGGCGCGGCGCAGGTGTTTCAATCCTCGCTGGCGGGCATGGGCATGCTGCTGGTGATGGCGATCTTCGTGATCTACCTGGTGCTGGGCATTTTGTATGAGAGTTACATCCACCCGATCACCATTCTGTCGGGCCTGCCTACGGCGGGCATGGGCGCGCTCGCCACGCTGATGCTCTTCGGCATGCCGCTCAATATGTACGCTTACGTCGGCATCATCATGCTGGTGGGCATCGTGAAAAAGAACGCGATCATGATGATCGACTTCGCCATCGAAACGCAACGCGTCACCGGCAAGTCGCCTTACGAAGCCATGTACGAAGCCTGCCTGGTGCGCTTTCGCCCGATCATGATGACCACCATGGCGGCGCTGATGGGCACCTTGCCGATTGCGCTGGGCTGGGGCGCCGGCGCGGAAGCCCGCCGCCCGCTGGGACTCGCGGTGGTCGGCGGCTTGTTGTTGTCGCAATTGCTGACGCTGTACATCACGCCGGTGATTTATTTGTATCTCGAAGAAGCGCGCAAGCGCTTTGCGGCGCGGGGCGCGAACCGCGTGGACGCCGACATTGGCGCGGACAGCACGCAACCCGCGCAGGCGCTACCGGCAGCGACGCCCTCTGCTGCGATAAAATAAATTCGAGATCAAACTTTATTTAATAAAATCATGAACTTACGACATGCACTCCGAGCGCTCACCATGGTAGGGCTCGCGAGCGTAACGTCGGCGTTCGCGCAATCAACCTACCCGATCAAACCTATCCGCCTGATCAACCCGTTCCCGCCCGGCGGCGGCGCCACCATCATGGGACGCGTGATTGCGCAGGAACTCACCGAGCGGCTCGGTCAATCGGTGGTGTTCGACAATCGCGGTGGCGCGGGCGGCATCATCGGTATGGAAATCGCCGCGCGCTCGGCCCCCGACGGATACACGATCACCATGGCTACCGCCAGCACGGTGACGATTCATCCGCTGCTGTCCAAAGTGCCGTTTGATCCGGTGAAGGATTTCGCGCCGGTAAGCCACGTGTCGAACGTGCCGCTGCTGTTGGTGGTGCATCCCTCAGTGGCGGCCAAATCCACCAAGGAATTTATTGCGCTGTTAAAGGCGCAGCCCGGCAAACTGAACTTTGCGTCATCGGGCAAGGGCACCATCAGCCATCTCGCGGGCGAGCTGTTCAAATTCAACACGGGTGTCAACATGGTGCATGTGCCGTATCGCGGCGGCGGCCCGGCTCTGGTGGATGTGCTGGGCGGACAGGTACAAATTAACTTTGCCAACATCCTGTCGTCGTTGCCGCATGTCAAAGGCGGACGACTGCGCGGGCTGGCGGTGACCAGCGCCAAACGCTCAAGCGCGATCACCGAGTTGCCAACCGTGACGGAGTCAGGATTGCCCGGCTACGAAGTAGTGCAATGGAATGGCGTGCTCGCGCCCGCGCGCGTGCCTGCGGCCATCGTCGCGCGTCTAAACAGCGAAATCGAACGCATGCTGGCGCTGCCGGAAATGAAATCACGCCTTGCGGCAGACGGCGCAGACGCGGCAGGCGGCCCGCCGGAAAAATTCGCCGCGTTCATCCGCTCGGATATCGACAAGTGGACGAAGGTGATTAAAGCGGCGAATGTGCAGGTGGATTAAATCAAAGACTGCGCTCTAAAGTCTCCCGCAGTTCGGCGGTCACGGTCGTTTCAATATCAAACCACAGTTTCCACGCCGGGCGGCCTTGATGCAGCAGCATGCCGAGTCCGTTTGAGGTAGCGTTACCGCGTAGCCGTGCTGCGGCAAGAAACGGCGTCTCAAGCGGCGTGTAGATAATGTCCGCGACCAGAGCGCCCGTCGGCAGTGCGTCGAGCCGGACGTCGAGCGCGGGTTGTCCCTTCATGCCCTGACTGGTGGTGTTGACCACCAGCGCCGCGCCGTCGAGTGCGGCGTGGCGTTGCGCCCACGGCAGTGCTTGCAAGGGCGCGCCGAATTCAGCAGCGAGTGCCTGCGCGCGCGCGTAGGAGCGGTTGACGACGCGTATCTCAGTCGCGCCTGCCTGCATCAGCGCATAGCACACGGCGCGCGCACCGCCACCCGCGCCGAGCACCACCGCCGGGCCTGCATTCGCGCGCCAGTCGGGGTGCTCCTGCTTGAGGTTGTGGATGAAACCAAAACAATCGTTGTTGGTGCCGGCAAGCGATCCATCGGCGCGAACGGTGACGCAACTGATGGCGCCGATGCGCTTGGCTACGTCATCCACTGCATCCACGATCGTCATCGCCTGTTGCTTGTGCGGCAGCGTGAGATTGCAACCCACGAAACCCAGCGGGTGCAGCGCCTTTAACGCGGCGGCGAGTCCGTCGGGTTTAATGGCAAGCGGCACATACACACCATTGAGCGCGTGCTCGCGCATCCAGTAGTTGTGCAGCATCGGCGAGCGCGAGTGCGCGATGGGCCAGCCCATGACGCCGGCGAGCGCAAAGCGTGGTGACGTGACTTCAGCCATGCATCAACCGGCGAGCTTGGCGCTGAAATGATCCCAGGTGCGCTTGAACAAAACTTCCGTCCACAGCTTTTCGCGGCACATGGCAATTTCCTTTTCGGTGAACACATAGGGCTTGCCGATTTGCAGCGCCATGTATTGCCGGTAGGCGTTTTCTTCCATGTAGTTGGCGAGCACGAAAGCCTCGACGATGGTTTTGCCCACCGTCACTGCACCGTGCGATTTCATCATCGCCGCCGGTTGGTCGCCCAGCGTGTCGGCCAGCCGCCCGGCCATCACCGGATTGTTGATGGAGTTCGGCGAATCGAGCACCGGCATCGGATACACCAGCGAGCCTTGCGCATACACCGGCTGATAATCGTGGCCGGTCATGGTGAGAAACGTAGACCACTTGGGATGCGCATGCACGATGGCCTGCACGTCGGGCCGCGCCTTGTAGATGCCGGCATGCAAATGAAACTCCAGCGGCGGCTTGCCGTTGCCCTCGATCACGTTGCCGTCCAGGTCGATGGTGCAGATGTCTGCCACCGTGAGCTTGCTGCGCTGACAGGTGCCGATGTTGATGTACATGCCCTCACCCGCACGGATGCTGGCGTGGCCGTTGTAGTCGATGATGTCGGATTGCTCGAGCATGCGGATGCAGTCTACGAGTTGTTGTTTGAGTTGCGTGGTATCGGTCATATTATTTCCCGTTAGTATTCATTCATCTGTAGGTTAGGCTGCCAAGCCCAGCACCACAATCGTTGCAGGCTGCCGGCTTTATGCTTTGCCACGCGCCGTGGTGTTGGGCTTCGCAGGCTCAGCACCAACCTACGGATTTACCAACCCGCCGCCACTCGCACCTGGCTGCGCCACAAATCCCACGCACGCATGCCGGCGGTTTGATTCACCGCATCGGCAAGCAAGCCTTCCTCGCTATCCAGCGCCGCCATCGGCGCGCCGCCGCCGAGTGCGTTCGTCCAGTGCTGCACGCGGGCGTTCACCTCGGTGTACACCGCGCGGAACACGGCGGTTTGCAGCGTCGGCCCGCACGCCACGCTGCCATGCGCGCGCATCAGCGCGATATCGTTTTTGCCCATGCTCTGCGCCAGCGCCACGCCCTTCGCCCCGTTGCCGATCAGCATATCGGTGGCACCGAATTTCTCGCGGATGTCGAACACCGGCACGCCCGCCGCGATAAACGCCGCGTTATGAAACATCGCCTGCATCGGCACATTCACCAGCCCGAACGGAATCACCGACGGCGAATGGCTATGCACCACCGACATGACGTCCGGGCGCGCCTTGAATATTTCGCCGTGAATGAATCGTTCGAGAAAACTGCCGCGCCCGTTGGCGTTGCACGGGTTGCTGTCGAGATCGTATTCGATGATGTCGTCAGGCGTCACCAGCGCCGGTGCGATGGAGCGCGCCATGAAATAACGGTTGGGCGCACCCGGATGGCGCAGCGACACATGGCCGAAGCCGTCCATCACACCTTGCGTTACCAATATACGACCCGCGGCGGCCAGGTCGGCCATTAATGCCGGTTCGACTGGCCCACCGGATTTGGGAACAGGAAGTGTTGTCATTGCAGCCCTTAAATAATCACTTTAGTCATCAAGCCATTAGGGAAAATCTCCTCAGGCTTGAACCGACGGTGCGCGATGCCTTGCTGATGCGTGTACAGCGCCATCTGCTCCCACGTGGCACGGTTTTCGTCGATACCATACGGATACGGATCGCCGCCGAACAGGTCGCGCATCTTGCGCGCGTAGGTGGGCAGCCACGCCAGCGGGTAGCGCGACACTGCCGGGTCGAGCAGGCGCTCAATGCTGCGGCGTTTGGATTCGAGAAATGCGTTGTAAAGGTTGCGCGCCGCCCACGGATTTTTATCAAGAATTTGTTTACGCATGGCGATGATGTGCATGATCGGCCACACCTTGGTTTTTTCCCAGTATTCTTCTTCCATCTCCAGATAATCCGGAAACAGGCGCACCACATCCG